>NZ_JBWKZA010000010.1:0-223483 GCF_059424045.1 Pseudomonas sp. GW456-L12 | reverse complement strand
CCGGGGGCCTTGTCCAGCGGGCCGGGCAGTTGGCGCGGGGACCTGCTGATTTTCGGCTGCGTGCTGGGCTGGGGCGTCTATTCGTTGTTTTCGCGTACCCTGAACCAGACCCTGGGCCCCTTGCAGACCGTGACCTATTCGATCCTGCTGGGCACGGCAATGCTCTGCAGCACCGCGGCCCTGCGCGGCGAGGTACGGCTCGAAGCGCTGTCGAGCCTGACCCTGGAGCAGGGCCTGAGCTTGTTGTACCTCGGCGTGCTGGGCTCGGCCCTGGCGTATATCTGGTATTACGACGGCCTGCGCAAGATCGGCGCGACCCGCTCGGGGGTGTTTATCGCGCTCAATCCGCTGACCGCGGTGATCCTTGGCGCGCTGCTGCTGGACGAGCGTCTGAGCCTGGCCATGTGCCTGGGCGGCGGGTTGATCCTGTGGGGCATTTACCAGTGCAACAAACCCCTTGCGAGCCTGGAAAAAAAGCGGATTTTATAGAGAGTGCGGACAAACAGTTTTACGCTGTGTAGAATCTGGTTACGCATACAATAATAAAGTCTTCTGGCAGCAGAAGCCTCGCCCCCCAGCCGGTAAGACAAGGGTCGACATGAAGATTCTCGGGTTTCAACTGATTTACGGTGACTTCCTCGCGCGCAGCGTGCGGGGCATCTCTTGCGCGCCACCTGCCTGCCTCAGCATTGCTAGCAACTAACGATCCGTTAATTCCAAGCTATTGATTCTAAAAGCATGATGAGGCGCCAACCATGGCAGATATCTTCGAAAACCCGATGGGCCTGATGGGCTTTGAATTCATCGAATTCGCATCGCCGACCCCCAATACCCTCGAGCCGATCTTCGAGATCATGGGTTTCAGCAAAGTCGCGACCCACCGCTCCAAAGACGTGCACCTGTATCGCCAGGGTGCGATCAACCTGATCCTCAACAACGAGCCCCACAGCGTCGCTTCGTACTTCGCCGCCGAGCATGGTCCGTCGGTGTGCGGCATGGCGTTCCGCGTCAAGGATTCGCAAAAGGCCTACAAGCGTGCCCTGGAACTCGGCGCCCAGCCGATCCACATCGAAACCGGCCCGATGGAGCTGAACCTGCCAGCGATCAAAGGCATCGGCGGCGCGCCGCTGTACCTGATCGACCGCTTCGGCGAAGGCAGCTCGATCTATGACATCGACTTCGTGTTCCTGGAAGGCGTCGACCGTCATCCAAAAGGCGCCGGCCTGAAGATCATCGACCACCTGACCCACAACGTGTACCGCGGGCGCATGGCTTACTGGGCCGGCTTCTACGAGAAGCTGTTCAACTTCCGCGAGATCCGTTACTTCGACATCAAGGGCGAATACACCGGCCTGACTTCCAAGGCCATGACCGCGCCCGATGGCATGATCCGCATCCCGCTGAACGAAGAGTCGTCCAAGGGCGCCGGGCAGATCGAAGAGTTCCTGATGCAGTTCAACGGCGAGGGCATCCAGCACGTGGCCTTCCTCACCGACGACCTGATCAAGACCTGGGATCAGTTGAAGAAGATCGGCATGCGCTTCATGACCGCGCCACCGGATACCTACTACGAAATGCTCGAAGGCCGCCTGCCGAACCACGGCGAGCCGGTGAACGAGCTGCAGTCGCGGGGCATCCTGCTGGACGGCTCCTCGGAAGAGGGCGACAAGCGCCTGCTGCTGCAGATCTTCTCGGAAACCCTGATGGGCCCGGTGTTCTTCGAATTCATCCAGCGTAAAGGCGACGATGGTTTCGGCGAAGGCAACTTCAAGGCGCTGTTCGAATCGATCGAGCGCGACCAGGTCCGTCGTGGCGTGCTGTCCACCGACTAAGTCGCGGCCTGCCTGACAATCGAGCCCGGTCGGGGCATTCTCGACCGGGCTTTTTCTTGCCTGTCGGTTGGCGATTGTGAATGTGTTAATGTTCGGCCTTTGTGACGCTCCGCGTCGCCATCCAGCCCTGTGAACGACCCGCACATGACCAACCCAAGACCTTCCCTGACATTGACCCTGCTCCAGGCCCGCGAAGCGGCCATGGCGTTTTTTCGCCCATCCCTCAACCAGCACGACCTGACCGAGCAGCAGTGGCGGGTGATCCGCATCCTGCGCCAGAACGGCGAACTGGAAAGTCATCAACTGGCGAAAATGGCCTGCATCCTGCCTCCGAGCATGACCGGTGTGCTGACCCGCCTGGAGCGCGACGAATATGTCAGCCGGCGCAAATCCCCCGAGGACCAGCGCCGCCTGTTCATCACCCTGACGGAAAAGGGCGAGGCCTGTTTCGAGTCCATGAGCGGCGACATGGAAATCAACTACCAGCGCATCCAACAGCAGTTCGGCGAGGAGAAGATGCAGGCCTTGCTGGCCCTGCTCAACGAACTGAAGCAGATCAAACCCTGACCCATCTTCCGTAGGAGCGAGGCTTGCCCGCGATGCCGACAACTCGGAGCAACAGGTGATCCGCGTCGCATTCATCGCGAGCAAGCTTCGCTCCTACAACAGCAACAGCAACAGCCGCATCAGCTTCTGCGCTGGCGCATCAAGTGCTTGAACCCCTCGTACACCAGCACCAGCACCGCCAGCCAGATCGGCAGGTAGGTCAGCCATTCCCCGGCCTTGATGCTTTCCCCCAGCAGCAGGGCCACGGCCAGCAGCAACACCGGTTCGACATAGCTCAACAAGCCGAACAGGCTGAAGGGCAGCAGACGGCTGGCGATGATATAGGCCACCAGCGCCGAAGCACTGATCAACCCCAGCAACGGAATCAGCAGGTACAGCCAGGGGTGTTGATCGACCACGGCAAAACCCTGCTCGCCGCCTTGCACGAACCACAGCGCGATCGGCAACAGCAGGGCCATATCGAGCCACAGGCCGCCCAGGTTGTCGGCGGCCAGGCGTTTGCGTAGCACGAAATAGACGGGATAACCGATGGCCACCACGAGCGTCGCCCAGGAAAAACTGCCCACCTGATACAACTCGTTGAGCACCCCCAGGGTCGCCAGGCCGGCGGCGATCTTTTGCAGCCGCGACAGCTGTTCGCCGTAGACGATGCGCCCGGTCAGGACCATGGTCAGCGGCAGCAAAAAATACCCCAGCGACACGTCCAGGCTGTAGCCATTCAACGGTGCCCACATGAACAGCCACAGCTGCACCCCGAGCAGCGCCGCGGACAGCGGCAGCGCCAGCAGCAGAAGCGGTTGGCCCAGCAGTCTCTTGAGGATGGCGCCGACATGCCGCCATTCGCCGCTCACCAGCATGAATACCGTCATGCATGGGGCGGTAAGCAGCATGCGCCAGCCGAAAATCTCCACCCCGGTCAGCGGGGCCAGCAAGGAGGTGTAGAAATACATGACGGCAAACAGCACCGACGCCAAGACCGATAGAGCAATACCTTTAGACAAGCTGTCCTCGTGTGACCTGAACCAGGCAAATGGGATGGAGGGAAAAACTGCGGGGAATATAGAGGGTTTGGCGCGAGACGTTTACTCGGATTTATCGCAAGTTACGGGAAAATATCCCGTTTGCCGCCACTGACCGGCAGCGCGGCAGCAGGTGGCCCGCGGAAGGGGCCACCGCTGTGGGGGAGGTCAGCGCGGCGTGCGTCCGGAGACGAAGTGGCTGACGTCGTTGAAGCCCGGGGTCGAGGCATGCCCCGGAGTGACCAGCGAATCGATGAAGGCTTCATCCTCGGCGCTGATCTTCACGTCCAGCGCCTTGGTGTAGGCGTCCCACTGTTCCTCGGTGCGCGGGCCGACGATCGCTGAGCTGACCGCGGCATTGTTCAGCACCCAGGCGATGGCGAACTCGACCATGCCGACCCCGCGCCCCTGGGTGTACTGCTGGATCTGCTGGGCGATGCGCAGCGACTCGACGCGCCATTCGGTTTCCAGGATGCGTTTGTCCTGGCGTCCGGCGCGGCTGTTGCTGTCGGGGGCGACATCCGGCGCGTACTTGCCGCTGAGCACGCCACGGGCCAGCGGGCTGTAGGGCACCACGCCGAGCCCGTAGGCCTGGGCCGCGGTGATCTGTTCGGTCTCGGCCTGGCGGTTGACGATGTTGTACAGCGGTTGGCTGATCACCGGCCGGTCGACGCCGAGCCGGTCGGCGACGCGGATCACCTCGGCGATGCGCCAGCCGCGGTAGTTGGACAGGCCCCAGTAGCGGATCTTGCCCTGGCGCAGCAGGTCGCCGATGGCCGACACCGTGACTTCCAGCGGCGTGTTGTGGTCTTCGCGGTGCAGGTAGTAGATGTCGATGTAATCGGTGCCCAGGCGGGTCAGGCTGGCGTCGATGCCATTGAACATGTGCTTGCGGCTCAGGCCGCTGCGGTTGGGCACGCCATCGACGGGGCCGAAGCCGACCTTGGTCGCCAGCACCCATTGGTCACGCTGGCTGGCGATGGCTTCGCCGACGATCTCTTCGGAGCGGCCGCTGGTGTAGACGTCGGCGGTGTCGATGAAATTGATGCCCTGGTCCCAGGCCTTGTCGATGATGCGCAGGGAGTCCTCGGTACTGGTCTGTTCGCCGAACATCATGGTGCCGAGGGTCAGGGGGGACACGTGCAGCCCGGAATGGCCGAGGATGCGATAGCTCATGTACGAAATCCTTGTGCGTGAGGTAAGGCCGGCGCGACAACGGCCAGCGACCGGTCATGGGACGCCCATCAAATACCAGAACGGGCGTAGGGGGCAATCTGAATTATCCCGCCAGTAACTGGCAGCGGGCCTGCAAAAAGCGTTGCAGCACCTTCACCCGTTCCGAGACCTGCAAACGGTGCGGGCACAGCAGGTTGAGCGGCACGCTTTCGCCTTGCCAGTCGCCGAGCAGGGGTATCAGGCGCCCGGCGCGGATATCGCTGGCCACATCCAGCCAGGCCTTGTAGGCGATGCCATGGCCGGCCAGGGCCCAGCGCCGCGCCACTTCACCGTCGTCGCTGAGGTAGTCGCCGCGCATCTGGACCTCCTGCACCTCGCCGTCGCGGCTGAAATGCCAGCTGTTGTAGGGGCGACCGTTGCGCAGATAGATCAGGGCACTGTGCTCGCCCAGTTCGGCGGGTGTCTGCGGGGTGCCGTGGCGCGCCAGGTAATCGGGGCTGGCACAAGCCAGCCGGTGATGCCGCGGCAGGATCGGCAGGGCCACCAGGCTGGAATCGCTGGGCACGCCGAAGCGCAGGGCGACGTCGACGGTCTCGCGGAACAGGTCGCTGTGCCGGTCGTTGAGCAACAGTTGCAGGCGGATATGCGGGTGTTCGCGCTTGAAGTCGTCCAGCCAGGGCAGCAGCAGGTTGCGCCCGAAGTCCGACGGCGCCGCCAGTTGCAGCACGCCGCTGAGGCCCTGGCTCTGTTGCTTCAGCGCCTGTTCGCCCTCCGCCAGGGCCGCCAGCGCCACGCGCACGCTGTCCAGGTAGCGCCGGCCTTCTTCGGTAAGGCGCATGCTGCGGGTCGAACGCGCCAGCAAACGCATGCCCAGGCGGGTTTCCAGGCGCTTGAGGGCGATGCTGGCGGCGGCGGGGGTCAATTCCAGGCTGCGGGCGGCGGCGGAAATGCTGCCGGAATCGGCGGTACGGACGAAGACCTCAAGGTCGAGAATCGAGCTCATTGCTAAAAATCCTTTAAAGATCCTTGCGTTTTACCGGGATTTTTCCTCGATTATCAAGCTGAGAATATGCAGTCACTTCCATCGCACCAGGGTGACCCCATGAAAGCGCTCAGTACGTTCTTGCCGGATCGCACCGCCGTCATCGGTGGCGGAGGTGTGTCATGACCTGGCACTTCGACCATCTGGCCTTCAACACCGCCGAGGGCGATGCCTTGCAGCAGGCATTCCAGGCCTTGCTTGGGCTGCAGGCTGGGCGGCGCCCGCCGTTTCCCTTTCCCGGACGCTGGCTGTACCAGGACGGGCAGGCGCTGGTGCACGTGATTGAACAACCGACCTTCGCCGAGACCGCGCTCAGCCATATCGCCTTCAGGACCGAGGAGGATGCCGCGCAGGTATTGCAGCGGGTCCAGGCCAGCGGCTTGCCGCATCAGGTGGCGCAAGTACCGCAGGACGGCACCTGGCAGATTTTCGTGCGGATACCGGGTGGCCTGGTACTGGAACTGGACGCACCGGCGAGCCCCGACCTGCATCCGGGGTATCGCTATGCGGCGGATGGCGGCGCGCCGGCCTGAAACATGGCCGCGCCAATACGGGGGGCGCAAGCATCTGGTCCGTCAGCGCAGAAGCCGAAACTGTAGCCGCTGCCGCAGGCTGCGATCGAGGCCGCAGGACTCGCCATCAGCCATGACGCGGTCTGTCAGCAAAACGGCTTCTCTCCGGTCACGGCTGCTTCGCACGGAGTGCCGCCCAAACCGATCGCAGCCTGCGACAGCGGCTACAGGTGAATGCCTTGAAGCGCGGCGACCCCGATGGCCGGGGCCGCCGGCAATTCAGGCCGAATGCAACTGGTAGCGCACCGCATAACCGCTCAGACGCTGCTCCAGGGCCGCGCGGCGGGTGGCGTCCAGGCCGGGCACATGGATATCCACCCGTTGCCCGTGGCGATCGTCGCTGACGGCTTCGACGCGGATGCCCTCGGCAACCTGGCGCACCTCGTCTTCGAACACCCGGCGAATGGCGTCCAGGCGCAGGGCCGGCTTGAAGGTCTTGCCCACGGCCGTCAAGGGGATCTGCTCGAGCAGCCAGACGTCCTTGGGCAGCGCGGCCCGTTCGTGGATATGGCGCGCGGCGTGCTCCAGCAATTCTCCCGGGTCGGCGCTGGCGCCAGCCTTGAGCTGGACATACACCACCGGCAGCTCGCCGGCCTTGATGTCCGGCTTGCCCACCGCCGCGGCCATGGCCACGGCCGGATGGCGGTGCAGGGCTTCTTCGATCATCTGCGGGTCGATATTGTGGCCGCCGCGGATGATCAGGTCCTTGCTGCGTCCGGTGAGCCAGATGTAGCCGTCCCGGTCGATGCGCCCCAGGTCACCGGTGTTGAACCAGCCGCCGTCGAGCCACAGGCCCTGGTTCTTGTCGGCCTGCAGATAGCCCTTGAACACTGTCGGCCCGCGCAGGCAGACGTTGCCGGGTTCGTCGGTGGCGGCGTCGCGCAGGTAATGGCCGTCGCTGTCGAGCACGGCGATCTTGACCTCGCAGTACGGCAGGCGCAGGCCGATGGAGCCGGGGCGGCGCTCGCCGTCCTGGGGGTTGCAACTGGTGGCGCAGGTGCCTTCGGTGAGGCCGTAGCCTTCGATGATCTTCAGCCCCGAACGCGCTTCGAACTGACGGATCAGTTCCACCGGCATGGGCGCGGCGCCACACACGGCAAAACGCAGGCTGGAGACATCGATGCCGTCATTGGGCACTTGCAGCAACGCGGCATAGATGGTCGGTACGCCGCTGAAACAGCTGACCCGATAACGCTCCACCAACTGCCAGAAATCCTTGATCAGGGTCGGGTTGCGGTAGCCCTGGGGGCCGGCCAGTAGCACCCGGGCGCCGCGGTGGAAGGCGGACAGGCCGGTGACCATCACGCCGTTGACATGGAACAGCGGCAGCCCGCAGAGCAGCACATCGCTGCTGTCGTAGTCGCCGTGCAGGCTAATGATCTCGGCCATCGCCACTTCATTGAGGTGGCTGTGGGGCGCCAGTTTCGGCGTGCCGGTGGTGCCGCCGGTGTGGAAGTACGAGGCGATGTCGTCCGGCTGGATCGCCCGGCCGCTTTCCAGGTGGTCGGCGGGGCAGGCGGCCAGCAGGCTGTCGAAGTCCAGCACGTCTTCCGGCATCGCCGGGCGCTGGCTCTGGATCGCGCTGCGTTGCGGCTCGGGCAGCAGGTTGGCCAAGTCGATGGTGACGATGGCCTCCAGCTCCGGCAGGCGTTCGCGCAGGTTGGCGACCTTTTGCCAGAGGTCGGTGCCGGGGAAGGGCGCCAGGGTCACCAGCACCGTGGTGCGCGAGGCGCGGACCAGTTCGGCGATGTGCGCAGGCTCCAGCAGCGGGTTGATGGCGTTGACGATCCCGGCGGCCTCGCCGCCCCAGATCACGTAATGGGTCTGCGGCAGGTTGGGTAGCAGGAACGACACCGCCTTGCCCGGGCGGATGCCCAGCCGGTGCAGGGCGTTGGCGGTACGGGTGACCTGGGCGAACAACTCGGCGTAGCTGATGTTCCAGGGCTGGTCCTGGATGCTGCCCTGGGGCAGGAAGGTCAGGGCGGTGCGCTCGCCGAAACGGCTGGCCGAGCGTTGCAACAGTTCATAGGTGCTGGCGGGAAGATTGCGCTGGGCCAGGGGCTGTTGTTGTTCGAGGGCTTGGATATCGCTGAGGCGGGCGAGGGAGATGGGCGCGGTCATGATCGTGTGGGTCTTCCTTCGGTAAGGTCTGCGAGGGAGTCATCAATCGATCCAGCCAATGGAAAACTGCCGCGGCCGGACGTCTGTCCGATATACCACGGGGGCGCTGAGGTCGGCTGTTGCTTTTTGTAGCGAGGCGATGACAAACCGCGGTTTGTCCCGGGAAGCCGGGCCCGCCAGAGGGCAGGCCCGGTGGCAGGCTCGGAGGTATGGCTCAGCGTTTCAGCGTGCGGGTCATGCGCAGCGCCAGCAGGCTGCCAGCGACGATGACCCCGGCCAGCAGGTACAGCGCGGCGTCGGTGGAGCCGGTGCTGTCCTTGACCCAGCCGACGATGTAGGGGCTGAGGAAGCCGGCCATCTGGCCCATGGAGTTGATCAGCGCCAGGCCACCCGCGGCGGCGCCGGCGCTCAGCAGCGCGGTCGGCACCGGCCAGAACATCGGCAGGCCGGTGAGGGCGCCCATGGTGGCGAGGGTCAGGCCGAGGATGGCGATGGTCGGGTTGGCGGCGAAGTTGACCGCGATCACCAGGCCGATGGCGCCCATCAGCATCGGTACTACCAAATGCCAGCGGCGTTCCTGGCGCAGGTCGGCCGAGCGCCCGACCATCAGCATGAACAGCGCCGCCAGCAGATAGGGAATGGCGCTGAGCCAACCGATCACCAGGTTGTCGCTGAAGCCGAGGTTCTTGATGATCGACGGCAGCCAGAAGTTGATGGCGTACACGCCGCTCTGGATGCAGAAGTAGATCAGGCCGAAAGCCCAGATGGCCGGGTTCTTGAACACCGCCGCCAGGGAGTCGCCGCTGGTGCGTGGCTTGCTCGCGGCGTCTTCGGCCTGGTCGGCTTCCAGCAGCGCGCGTTCCTGCGGGCTCAGCCACTTGGCGTGGGCGAAGTTGTCATTGAGCAGGAAGTACGCCAGGGCGCCGAGGATCACCGTGGGGATGCCCTGCAGCAGGAACATCCACTGCCAGCCGGCCATGCCGCCCTGGCCCGCGGCGAAGTGGTTGAGGATCCAGCCGGAGAACGGGCTGCCGAGCAGGCCGGACACCGGGATCGCCGACATGAACAGGGCCATGATGCGCCCGCGGCGAAAGCTCGGGAACCACTGCGAGAGGTACAGCACCACGCCGGGGAAGAAGCCGGCTTCGGCGGCGCCGGTGAGCAGGCGCAGGCTGTAGAACTGGGTCGGGGTGGTGACGAACAGCAGGCAGGTCGACAGCGTGCCCCAGGCGATCATCATCAGCGCGATCCAGCGCCGCGGGCCGAACTTGTTCAGCGCCAGGTTGCTCGGCACGCCGCACAGCACGTAGCCGATGAAGAAGATTCCGGCACCGAGGCCGTAGACGGTTTCGCTGAACTTCAGGGCATCGAGCATCTGCAGCTTGGCAAAGCCGACGTTCACCCGGTCCAGGTAGTTGAACAGGTAGCAGATGAAGATGAAGGGGATCAGGCGCAGGGTGATGCGCTTGTAGACGGCGTTTTTATCGTCATCGGTGGCCAGGGTGGCAGCGGCGCTCTGTGACATGGCGTGTCTCTCTTTATTATGATTTTTTGCGATGCGAGGTTAACGTTGATCGCCCCGAGAGTCTCGGTCACCCCATGGGCCGCTGTCTTTGTGCCGGCGCACAGGCTTTGCCGGCATCCCCTGTGCCGGTGAACAAGCCTTCGCCATCGCCCCGAGCCTGTTTTTAACGCAGCATGGCCCGCGTAGCGCCGAAGGCGCCCAGCATGCAGCCACTTTTCGTAGAGAGCCTAGGATCACGCCGCTATGTTCGAACTGGATCACGACCTGGCGCAGGACATTGTCGACCGGACGATGGCCATCCTGCCCTACAACGTCAACGTCATGGACAGCCAGGGCCTGATCCTTGGCAGCGGCGAGCCCGAGCGCATCAATACCCGCCACGAAGGCGCGCAACTGGTGCTGGCCAACGGCCGGGTGGTGGAGATCGACGCGCAGACCGCCAAGCACCTCAAGGGCGTGCAACCGGGGATCAACCTGCCGCTGCTGCACGACCAGCGGTTGATCGGCGTGCTGGGCATCACCGGCGAGCCGGAACTGCTGCGCACCTATGCCGAGCTGGTGCGCATGACCGCCGAGATGCTGGTGGGCCAGCGCCACCAGCAGGCCGAACAGCAATGGCGCCGCCAGCGTTGCGACGACTTGCTGGCGCTGTTGCTCAGCGACAGTGGGGATTCGCCGCGGCTGGTGGACGAGGCGCAGCAGATGGGCCTCAAGCCGCAGTTGCCACGCACGCCTTATCTGTTCGAACTGGGCCAGCCCCAGGAGGGCGGGGCGCAGACCGTCGAGGCCCTGAGTACCTGGCTGATGTCCCGTTACCCGGACAGCTGGTGCGTCAGCTCGGCCAAGTCCTCGTTGCTGTGGTGCCGGCCGGCGACCCTGAGCGTCGACAACCCACGGCTGCTGGAGAAACTCGACAGCCTGGGCTGGAACATCCTGCGCATCGCCGTGGGCGGCCAGGCCGACGGGCTGGCGGGGCTGCGCCGTTGCTACCGGCGGGTCGGCGACTTGCTCGCCTATGGCCGTGATGTGCTGCCCCAGTCGCGCTTGCTGACCCTCAATCGTTTCCGCCTGCCGGTGATGCTCTGGCGCCACCGCAATGATGATGCCCTGGACGAGTTGCTCAGCCCCTTGCGCAAGGTCATCGCCAAGGACGCCAATGGCCAGCTGTTGGCGACCCTGCGCAGCTGGTGCGACCACGACGGCCAGAGCCAGGCCTGCGCCGACGCCCTGGGCATCCACCGCAACAGCCTGCGCTACCGCATGGAACGCATCGCCGAGCTCAGCGGCGTCGACCCGCTCAAGCTCGACGGCATGCTGGCGCTGTACCTGGGGGTGCAACTGTTGCCGCAGACCGATGCACCCTGACCACAGCATTCGTAGGAGCGAGGCTTGCCCAAGATGGCCACACTGCAGTGAGCCTGATACACCGCGGCGCCTTGATCGCGGGCAAGCCTCGCTCCTACAGGACTGCGTCTGGCTCCTATGATTGTGAAAATGAACAATAAAGCCGCCCCACACTTGTGCAGCGGACCGGGGTCAAGGTCGCGGCCAACTGGCAGCATGGGCGCCATAAGAACCGGAGATAGCCCATGAAAATCATCATCGCCCCCGACTCCTTCAAGGACAGCCTGAGTGCCTCTGGCGTGGCCAGCGCCATCGCCGACGGCCTGACGCGGGTGTGGCCGGACGCGCAGCTGATCCAGTGCCCGATGGCGGACGGCGGCGAAGGCACCGTGGAGTCGATCCTCGATGCCTGCGAGGGCCAGTTGCGCACCACCCGGGTCCAGGGACCGCTGGGCGCACCGGTGGAGGCGCGCTGGGGCTGGCTGCCGCAGAGCCACACCGCGATCATCGAAATGGCCGAGGCCAGTGGCCTGCAACTGGTGCCGCCGGGCCAGCGCGATGCCTGTACCAGCAGCACCCTCGGCACCGGCGAACTGATCCGCGCGGCCCTGGATGCCGGCGCGCGGCGGGTGATCCTGGCCATCGGCGGCAGCGCCACCAACGACGCCGGCAGCGGTGCCTTGCAGGCGCTGGGCGTGCGCCTGCTGGATCGCGATGGCCAGGTCTTGCCTCTGGGCGGCCTGGCCCTGGCGCGGGTGGCGCGGGTCGACCTGAGCCACCTCGATCCACGCCTGGCCGAGGTGCGTTTCGAGATCGCCGCCGACGTCGACAACCCGCTCTGCGGCCCCCATGGCGCCTCGGCAATTTTCGGCCCGCAGAAGGGCGCGTCGCCGCAGCAGGTCGAACAACTGGACCGCGCCCTCGGCCAGTTCGCCGACCAGGCCGCGCGGGTGCTGGGCAAGGACGTGCGCGACGAGCCGGGCAGCGGCGCCGCCGGTGGCCTGGGGTTCGCCGCCAAGGCGTTCCTCGGCGCGCGGTTTCGTCCGGGGGTGGACGTGGTGGCCGAGCTGGTGGGGCTGGCCGAAGCCGTGCAGGGCGCGGACCTGGTGATTACCGGCGAAGGTCGCTTCGACGCTCAGACCCTGCGCGGCAAGACCCCCTTTGGCGTGGCGCGCATCGCCAAGCAGCACCAGGTGCCGGTGATTGTGATCGCCGGGACCCTGGGCGAGGGCTACGAGCAGATGTATGAGCACGGGGTGGATGCGGCCTTTGCCCTGGCCAGCGGCCCCATGACCCTGGAGCAGGCCTGTGCCGAGGCGCCGCGCCTGTTGCGCGACAGGGCCGCGGACATCGCCCGGGTCTGGCGCCTGGCGGCGCGCCAGGGCTGAGGCCATCGCGGGCAAGCCTCGCTCCTGCAAGGCGCAGACCTGTAGCCGCTGCCGAGCCTGCGAGGCTGCGATCGACTGCGCAGCAGGCGCAAAACCTGTGATTGCTTTGGGTCTGGATAACCGCGTTGGCCCCGTTGCGGCCGCTGTGCGACCGATCGCAGCCTCGCGGGGCTCGGCAGCGGCTACAGAGGCTAGTAGACCCCGCCACCCGAGGTAGGCGCCGCCACCTCCTTGTACTGCCCCAGCAAGCCCAGCAAGCCCTTCATCAGCACCGTGGTATCCACTCCCACGGCGACGAAGTTCGCTCCCAGCTCGATATAGCGCTGCGCCAATGTCCGGTTGGCGCTGAGGATCCCGGCCGCCTTGCCGGCCTTGCGGATGCGCGCGATGGCGTCCTCGATCGCCGCGACCACCTCGGGATGCCCCGGGTTGCCGCGATGGCCCATGGCCGCCGAGAGGTCGGCCGGGCCGATAAACAAACCATCGACCCCGTCCAGGGCGGCGATGGCATCCAGGTTGGCCAGGCCTTCGAGGTTCTCGATCTGCAGCAGCAGGCACATCTGCTCATCGGCCTGGTCCAGGTAACCGGGAATGCTGTTCCAGCGCGACGCCCGGGCCAGGGCGCTGCCGACGCCACGAATGCCCGCGGGCGGATAACGCATGGCGCGTACCAGCTGCCGGGCCTGCTCGACGCTTTCGACCATGGGGATCAGCAGGGTCTGGGCGCCGATGTCCAGCAGTTGCTTGATCAGCGCGGTGTCGCCCACCGGCGGGCGAATGATGCCTTGCACCGGGTAGGGCGCGATGGCCTGCAACTGGCCGAGCAGGCTGTTGAGGTCGTTGGGCGCGTGTTCGCCGTCCAGCAGCAGCCAGTCGAAACCGGCGTTGGCCGCCAGCTCCGCGCAATAGGCATTGGCCAGGCCCAGCCACAGGCCGATCTGCGGCGCGTCCTGGCGCAGGCGTTGCTTGAAATGATTGATCGGCAGTTGCATGAGCATTCTCCTCAGACAAAACGGCAGGCGATGCTGCCGAGCTGATCGTAGTCGACGTGGAAGGTATCGCCGGGGCGGGCCGCCACCGGGCGGGTGAAGGAACCGCCGAGGATGATCTGCCCGGCCTCCAGGCCGACGTCGTAGGCCGCCAGTTTGTTGGCCAGCCAGGCCACGCCCTTGGCCGGATGGTTGAGCACCGCGGCGGACACCCCGGACTCCTCGATCACGCCGTTGCGATAGAGCACCGCCGGCACCTTGCGCAGGTCGATATCGTTGGGGCGCACCGCGCGGCCGCCCATGACCACCCCGGCATTGGCGGCGTTGTCGGAGATGGTGTCGAACACCTTGCGCGTAACCTGGGTTTGCGGGTCGACCTGCTGGATGCGCGCGTCGATGATCTCCAGGGCCGGGATCACCCATTCGGTGGCGTCGAGCACATCGAACAGCGTGCAGTTCGGGCCCTTGAGCGGCTTGCCGAGGATGAACGCCAGTTCCACCTCGACCCGCGGCACGATAAAACGCTGGAACGCAATGTCGCTGCCTTCCTCGAACAGCATGTCGTCCAGCAGGGCGCCGAAGTCCGGTTCTGTGATGTTCGACGACACCTGCATGGCCCGCGAGGTCAGGCCGATCTTGTGCCCGACCAGCTTGCGTCCGGCGCGGATCTTGTGTTCCACCCAACTGCGCTGGATGGCGTAGGCGTCCTCGATAGTGATGCCGGGAAACTCCAGCGACAGCTGGGCGATCTGTTCCCGATTGCGTTCGGCGGCGTCGAGGCGGGCGGCGGCCTGCTGGATGTCCGAAAGGCTGAGCATGGTTATTTCTCCTGGGGATTGACGATAAGGGCTGGCACCCGCAATACCAGCCAGGCGCCGAAGGCGATCAGCAGGGCCAGGGCATACAGGGCGAGGCTGGCGCTCTGGGTGGCGTCGCGGACCACGCCGATCAGGTAGGGCGCGAGAAAGGCGGCGATGCTGCCGAAGGAACTGATCAGGGCGATTCCCGCGGCCTGGGTGTTGCTGGCGAGAAAGGCCGGCGGCAGTTGCCAGAACATCGGCAGCGCGGCGCTGGCGCCCATGCCGGCCACCAGCAGCCCGGCCATCACCAGCCAGGCGTTGTCCGGGGCGACGCCTGCGACGATCAGGCCGAGGCTAGACATCAGCAGTGGCACGCCGAGGTGCCAGCGCCGTTCGCGCAGGCGGTCGGAGGAACGGCCGACACCGATCATGAACAGGCAGCCGGCCAGGTACGGCAGGGCGCTGAGCATGCCGACGCGGCTGTCGCGGGCGATGCCGGCGTGGTGGATCAGGGTCGGCATCCAGAAGGCGATGGTGTTGACCGCCAGCATCACTGCGAAATAGATGCACACCAGCAGCCAGATATGTTTGTCCTGGAGGATGCCGGCGAAGCGGGTGATCGGCTTGTGCTGTTCCTCCTCGCTCAGGGCCGCGTGCAGTTGCTGCTTTTGTGGGGCGCTCAGCCAAGCGACGCTGTCGATGCTTTCCGGCAGCGCCTTGAGCACCACCAGGCCGAGCAGGACCACCGGCAGGCCTTCGATCAGGAACATCCATTGCCAGCCGCGCATCCCGCCCAGGTCGTGAAAGCTTTCGAGAATCCAGCCCGACAGCGGCCCGCCGATCACCCCGGCCATGGGCACGGCAATGGCGAACAGCGCGGTCACCTGGCCGCGGCGGCTGGCCGGGAACCAGCGGTTGAGCAGCACCAGGATGCCGGGGAAAAATCCGGCCTCGGCCACCCCCAGCAGAAAGCGCAACAGGTAGAAGCCGGCGGCGTTGTCCACCAGCAGCATGGCACTGGACAGCAGGCCCCAGACCACCATCAGGGTGGCGATCCAGCGGCGCGGCCCGACCCGGTCCAATGCCAGGTTGCTGGGCACGCCGAACAGCGCATAGGCGATGAAGAACAGGCCGGCGCCGAAGCCGTAGACGCTGTCGCTGAAGCCCAGGTCCTGGGTCATCTGCAACTTGGCGAAGCCGATGTTGATGCGGTCCAGGTGGGCGAAGATGTAGCAGGTGAACAGCAGGGGCATCAGCCGCCAGGTGATCCGGCGATAGGTGTCGTTGGTCTCCACCGCGCTGGGCAGGGCAAGGGTCGAGCTGGACATGGGCGGGTCTCTTTTATTGTTCTTGTCGATAGGGCACGGACTTTGTAGCCGCTGCCGCAGGCTGCGATCGGCCGGGACGGCCGCAGCGACTTCAAGCTCGCTGAAGGCCTTCGGCCTTATCGCAGCCTGCGGCAGCGGCTACAGGTCAGGCTTGCCGCTTGAGAAACTCATGCACGTTGTTGTGCTTGAAGTTCAGCTCGGCATCCAGCTCGCTCATTTCGAACGACAGCGCCAGCAGGCGCTGGGCCTGGAGCTCGGCGAAGTGCGCCTTGATGATCTCGAACAGGTCCTCGGCGACCTTGCGTCTTGTCGCCAGGTCGCGCCCGGCGCCGACTTGCAGGCGCATATGGACGAAGGCGTAGTCGTGCTTGCCGTCGGCCATGCGCCAGGTGTCCAGGCGCACGCCGCGGCTGCGGATGCCACCGAGCGGGAACACGCCGCTGGCCCCGAGGTAGTTGTGGACCTTCTCGAACAGCCCTGGCAGGTCGGCGGCTTGCTCGATGTTGTCGGTGTATTCAGCGATGAAATGCGGCATAGGGGCCTCCTTTGGAGGCAGCGGCAAGCTACAAGCTGCAAGCGGCAAGATAACCCTCTTGCGGCTTGTGGCTTGCAGCTTGCCGCTGCTTCAAATCTCAAAAATGGCGTTGATCTGGCCGGTGCCGGAGCTGCCGAAAGGCGCGGTGACGATTTCCGCCGGCCGGTTGTATTCGGGGCCGCCGAGCAGGCCCAGGAGCATGGCGGTGTCGTGCATCCGGCCTTCGCCGAAGCAGTGCTCGGCATAGTCCGGGAGCATCGAGCAGAACTCGCGGAAGCGCCCCTGTTGCCACAGCTCGACCACTCGCAGGTCCATCTGTTTGTCGAACTCGCGGGTCCAGTTGTGGATGTTGGCTTCGGCCTCGCGGTCGTCGGAGAAACGGTGCGACAAGGAGCCTGAGGCCAGCACCAGGACCTTGCGGTCGCTCTTCTCGATGGCCCGGCGCACCGCGGCGCCGAAGGTGAAGCTGTCTTCGAGCTTGTGCCAGGCACACCAGGCGGCGATGGAAATCACCTTGAAATGCTGCTCCGGCGGTACGTCCATGTGCATGTAGCGCATCGGCACCAGGGTGCCGTACTCCAGCTCCAGGCTGGGGATGTTGTGGGCGAGGGTGCGCACATCGGCGGCATTGGCTTGGGCGGCAATCAGCTCGCCCAGTTCCGGGCAGCCGTGGTAGTCGTAGTCCATGTTCTTGATGAAGTGCGGCAGTTCGTTGCTGGTGTAGGTGCCCTTGAAGTGCTCGCCGCAGTTGATGTGGTAACCGCTGTTGACCAGCCAGTGCACGTCGAACACCACCGCGGTGTCGGCCCCCAGCTCACGGGCGCGGCGGGCGATTTCCTTGTGCCCGGCGATCGCCGCTTCACGACAGCCGTGGTGCTTGCCCGGCAGTTCGGACAGGTACATCGATGGAACGTGGCAGACCTTGGCGGCCATGACGACTTCGCCCATGGTGCTTCTCCTGAAACATCTTATTGTTCGGCCCGTAGCCGCTGCCGCAGGCTGCGATAAGTCCCGCAGGGACTTCAAAGAGCGGCGTCTCGTTCCGAGACGAGCGCAGCCTTCGGCAGCGGCTACAGGATTGCAAAACCTTACACGCCCCAGCGCGGGATGTGGTGGCTGCCCATGGAGATACAGATGTTCTTGATCTCGGCAAACACCTCGAAGCTGTACTCGCCGCCTTCGCGGCCGGTGCCGGAGCCCTTGACCCCACCGAACGGCTGGCGCAGGTCGCGCACGTTCTGGCTGTTGATGAACACCATGCCGGCCTCGATGCCACGGGCCAGGCGATGGGCCTTGCCGATGTCCTGGGTCCAGATATAGGAGGCCAGGCCGTACTCGGTGTCGTTGGCCAGTCGCAGGGCCTCGGCCTCGTCCTTGAACGGGATCAGGCAGACCACCGGGCCGAAGATCTCTTCCTGGGCGATGCGCATCTTGTTATTGACGTCGGCGAACACCGTCGGCTGGATGAACTGGCCACGGCCCAGGTGCGCCGGCAGGTTGGCCGGGCGCTCCAGGCCACCGGCGAGGAGGGTGGCGCCTTCTTCGATGCCGATGCGGATATAGCCGGTGACCTTGTCGTAGTGGGCCTGGGTGATCATCGAGCCGACCTGGGTCTTCGGGTCCTGCGGGTCACCGACAATCAGGCGCTTGGCGCGGGCGGCGAACTCGGCGACGAACTGCGGGTACACGCTTTCCTGGACGAAGATCCGGCTGCCGGCGGTGCAGCGTTCGCCGTTGAGCGAGAAGATGGTGAACAGCGCCGCATCCAGGGCGCGCTCCAGGTCGGCGTCTTCGAAGATCAGCACCGGCGACTTGCCGCCCAGTTCCATGGAGTACTTTTTCAGCCCCGCGGTCTGCATGATCTTCTTGCCGGTGGCGGTGCCGCCGGTGAAGGAAATGGCGCGCACGTCCGGGTGGCGCACCAGGGCATCGCCGGCGGTGGCGCCATAGCCCTGGACGATGTTCAGCACACCATTGGGAATGCCGGCTTCGACCGCCAGGCGCCCCAGTTCGTTGGCGGTCAGCGGCGACAGCTCGGACATCTTCAGCACCGCCGTGTTGCCCAGCGCCAGGCACGGCGCGGTCTTCCAGGTGGCGGTCATGAACGGTACGTTCCACGGCGACACCAGGGCGCAGACGCCGACCGGCTGGTACAGGGTGTAGTTGAGCATCTGGTCGTCCACCGGATAGCTGTGGCCATCCATGCGGGTGCAGACCTCGGCGAAGAAGTCGAAGTTGTGCGAGGCGCGCGGGATCAGCACGTTCTTGGTCTGGTGGATCGGCAGGCCGGTGTCGAGGGTTTCCAGCTCCGCCAGGTGCGGCACGTTCCGGTCGATCAGCTCGCCCAGCTTGCGCATCAGCCGCGCCCGTTCCTTGGCCGGGGTGTTGGCCCATTTCGGAAAGGCTTCCTTGGCCGCCGCGACCGCCTGGGCGATTTCCCCGGCGCCGCCGCTGGCCACTTCACCGATGGCCTCGCCGGTGGCCGGGTTGTAGTTGACGAAGGTGTCTTGGCTTTCGACCTCGCGGCCGTTGATCCAGTGTTTGATCATTTATGCGTGCTCCTTGGCCGCCAGTTGCGTGTCGTGTTGTGCCTTGATCCTGAAGAACTCCGCCTCGCTGACGATGCGGTTGACCAGCCGGCCGACGCCTTCGACTTCCACCACCACTTCGTCGCCGGGCACCACGTCGGACAGGCCTTCCGGGGTGCCGGTAGCGATCATGTCGCCCGGTTGCAGGGTCATGAAGCTGGACAGGTATTCGATCAGGTAGGGGATGTCGAAGATCATGTCGCAGGTGCTGCCTTCCTGGCGCAACTCACCGTTGACCCAGGTGCGCAGCTTCAGCCGGTTCGGCTCGGGCACGTCGGCGACGTCGACTATCCACGGCCCGACCGGGGTGGTGGCGTCGCGGTTCTTCACCCGCAGGTTGGGCCGGTAGTAGTTTTCCAGGTAGTCGCGGATCGCGTAGTCGTTGCACACCGTGTAGCCGGCCAGGTAATCCAGGGCGTCCTCGCGCTTGACGTTGCGCGCGGTCTTGCCGATCACCGCCACCAGTTCGCACTCGTAGTGCATGTAGGCGACATTGTCCGGGCGCCAGGTGACCTGGTTGTGGCCGGTGTAGGTGCCGGGGGACTTGATGAACACCAGCGGCTCGGTCGGCGGCTTGAAGGCCAGTTCGGCGGCGTGGTCGGCGTAGTTCAGGCCCAGGGCGAACATGCTGCCGGTGGCCGGTGGCAGCCACTCGACCTGATCCTCGGCGAGCACGCGGCCATCGGCCAGTTTCACGCTGTTGGGCGCGTTGACCACGACCTCGTGGACCTGGCCTTGATAACGGATGCGGGCGTGTTTCATGGCGGCTCCTTATTCGGCGGCAATTTCGGCGGCTATTTCTTCAGCGACAACGTGATTGGCGAGACGGCCCAGGCCGCTGATCTCCACTTCGATGCGGTCGCCGGGCTTGACGTCGACGCGGCCTTCGGGGGTGCCGGTGATCAGCACGTCGCCCTCGTGCAGGGTCATGAACTCGCTGATTTCGGCGATCAGCTGGGGAATACCGCGCACCAGGTTGGCGGTGCTGTTGCGTTGCAGCAGTTCACCGTTGACCCACAGTTTCAGTTCCAGCTCATGGGGATCGCGTACCTGGGCCGCGGGCACCAGTTCCGGGCCGAAGGCGCAGAAACCGTCACGGCACTTGGCTTTGACGGCGGGGCGGTAGTAGCTGTCTTCCGGCAGGCTGAACTCGTTGACGATGGTGTAGCCGGCCACGTGCTGCAGGGCATTTTCCACGCTGACCCGGCTGGTGCTCTTGCCGATCACCACGCCCAGCGCCGGGCCCGGTTGCAGGCGCTCGACGCCTTGCGGATAGATCACGGCGCCGCCGTGGACATTGCGCGTGTTGGGGGTCTTGATGAACAGCACCGGCTTGACCGGTGGCTTCTGGTAGGGCGGCTGGGTGAAGGATTCCAGGTGGCTGCGCAACAGGCCCTGGTAGTTCAGCGCGACGCCGAACAGGGTGCCGGTGGCGACTTCATGCAGTGCACGGCTCATTGTGGTTTTCTCCTGAGCATCGCGGAAGACGAGGTGATTTCGTTAATGTGTTAACGTTATATTTAATATGTTAATGATCGTCAAGCGCCGGCCAGGAGCCGATTACGAACTGTCTGCCCCGTGCTGGTGAACAGGCCGCGAATCACGCAGGATGTGGGCGCTTGCCGCAGGTAAAAAATAAAAGCGCCGCGGGCGAAAATAAAAAGCACCGCGAGCGAAAAAAGAGACATGCCACCATGAGCGATCGCCAGCCGATCCCCAACATCAACATCGGCCAGGTCTACGACCAGCGCTACGCCGATTCGCAGGTGCATTACGACAAGCTGAGCAACCTGGCCGGGTTCTTCGGCCGCAACATGCCGGTGCACCGCCACGACCGGTTTTTCCAGGTGCACTACGTGAAAAGCGGCGCGGTGCGGGTCTACCTCGACGACCAGCAATACCTGGAATCGGGGCCGATGTTTTTCCTCACGCCGCCGACCATTGCCCATTCCTTCGTCACCGAGGCCGACAGCGAAGGCCACGTACTGACCGTGCGCCAGCAGCTGGTGTGGGAGCTGATCGAAGCCGACAGCCGCCTCACCAGCGGCCCCCAGGTGGCGCCGGCCTGCGTAGCCCTGGCGCGCCTGGACCCGGGGTTCGCCGGCGAGGCGCGGCGCCTGGCGCTGCTGTTCGATGAGTTGCAGGAGGAAGTCGCCGGGCAGGGCGCCGGGCATGCGCCGGCGCTGGAAGCCCTGACCCGGTTGATCCTGATCAGCCTGCTCAGGCTTTCGGCCAATTCCCTCAAGGCCCGCCCGGCGCGGCATGAAGACCTGCACATCTTCCATCGCTTCAACGAACTGATCGAAGCCCGCTACCTGGAGCATTGGCCGCTGTCGCGCTATGCCGGGCAGATCGGCGTCACCGAGGCGCGTCTCAACGATGTCTGCCGGCGCATCGCCGACCTGCCGTCGAAACGCCTGGTGTACGAGCGCCTGATGCAGGAGTCCAAGCGCCTGCTGCTGTTCACCGCCAGTTCGGTGAACGAAATCTGTTACCAGCTGGGGTTCAAGGACCCGGCGTATTTCAGCCGGTTCTTCCAGCGCTACGCGAAGATGACGCCGGGGGAATACCGGGCGCGCCAGGGCGCGGCGAAACCCTCGTCCTGAGGGCAAAAAAGCTGGGAGCGCCAGCGCGCTGCGTGGGACAATCGGCGCTTTTACCCGACAAGGAAAGTCCCATGTTGCAGCGCACCCTGATGGTTCTTTTGCTGGCCGCCAGCGCCGCCCAGGCGATGGCGCAGAGCGCCGCGGAAAAGGTGCCGTTGCTGCGCCAGACCAAGGAATGGATCACCGGCTGCGACAACCTGCGCAGTTGCCACGCCCTGAGCGCGCCCAACGGTGAGCACGGTGTGCAGTACAGCAGCCTGACCCTGCATATCCAGCGTCGCGCCGGCCCCGACGGCCCGCTGGAAATGCGCCTGGACCAGCGCGGCGAACCCGCCGAGCTGACGGCCTTGCGCCTCGACGGCCAAGCGCTGGAGCCGCAACTGCTGGATGCCCTGGTGCTGTTGCCGGAGAAGAAGGGCGCGCAGATCCAGGTCACCCGCTATGAAATCGCCGACCCGGCCCGGGCCCGCCAGTGGCTGGAACGCCTGCGCAATGCCGAGGAACTGAAGCTGGAGGGGAACGACGAAGCCCGGGTGCCATTGTCCGGGTTGTCGGCGGCGCTGCTGCTGATGGACTCGGTACAGGGCCGGGTCGATGGCGTGACGGCGCTGTGGCGGCCAGGCCAGCGTCCGGCCAGCGAGGTGCCGGCGCGGCCGCTGCCGGCTCAGCTGCGGGCTTATCCGGGGGCACCGGAACTGACGGAGGCGCAACGCACGCGGATCTCGGCGGCCGCGGTGAAATTCGCCGCGCCAGGCACGCCCAACGACGATGAAGACTTTGTGGCCGAGCCCCAGGTCGAGGTCTATCCGCTGACCGCGCAGCGGGCGTTGACGGTGGTGCTGAGCGACTGCGCGGCCTACAACTGCGACTACCTGATCAGCAGCTGGTCGCGCGGCAACCCGCCGCAGCTCAAGGAATTGCGCCGGCAAGCCTTGCCCATGAACAACGCGGACGGTTCGGGCGGCGCCCACTACGATCCCAAGACCGGGGTGCTGACCACCTTCTATCTGGCGCGCGGCATCGGCGACTGCGGTGAAACCGGGCGCTGGCTGTTCGACGGTGAAAGCTTCCAGCTCAGCGATTACCGGCAGATGCCGACCTGCAATGGCTTGTCCTCCGAAGACTGGCCGCGGCTGTGGAACATCGCGCCGCCGGCCAGCCGCTGAGGCGTTTCAGGCCAGGCCGGGATGGCGGCGCGCGAACTTCTGTTCCAGCACGGTCTTGCCCCATTGCGCCGCGGGCTGTTCCTCCACCAGCTGGAAGCCGAAGGCTTCGTACAGGTGCCGGGCGGCGTCCAGGCCGCTGAAGGTCCACAGATAGCAGGTGGTTGCCCGCACCCGGTCGCAATGCTCCAGCGCCGCCTTGAGCAGCAGGCGGCCGGTGCCGGTGCCACGGGCCGCCTCGTCGAGGATAAACCAGCGCAGATGGGCGACTCTGTCGGCCTGAGGGCGATCCGCGGTGTCGCCGAGGTCGATGGCGATCGAGCCGACGATCTGCTCGTCCAGCACCGCCAGCCAGACGCCGTTATCGGGGTTGTCCAGGCGCTCGCTGAACTCCGCGAGGCCCGCCGCGACGCGCTGTTCAAAGAACTGCCCGAAACCCACCAGGCGTGAGTAGTAATGCGCATGCAGCTCGGTGATGCGGCCGATCATGCCCGGCCGATAGCCAGGCTGCACGGTCGGGGTGGCCGCGGCGATCTGCGCATGGCCCAGGCGGCAGGCCTGCAGCGCCTGGCCATAACTGCGCAGTCCGGCGACCACTTGGCTTTGCTCCCGTGGCGCCAGCAGGCGCAGCGCCTGTTGCACCTGGGCGCTGCCGAAGGCATGGAGCGCGGCGACCTGTTTGCGCCCGCTGGCGGTCAGGCCCAGGTGCTTTTCCCGGGCATCGGTGGGGCTGGGGCTTTCCTGGATATCGCCGCGCTCGATGAGCTTGCCCAGCAGGCGGCTGACCGAGGACTTTTCCAAATTCAGGGTCTTGCCCAACTGGGCGGCGGTGAGCGGGGCGTGCAGGTCGAGTTCGATCAGCGCATGCACCGCCGAGGGCGGCAGATCGGAGCCGGCCAGGGTAGCGCCCATAAAGCCCAGCTCGCGCACCAGTTTGCGCGATTCATTGCGGATCTGATCCACCAGCGGCGAAGGGGAGGACATGGCGAGGCTCCATATATTGTTGTATCGTGCAACTATATGTCCGCCCGATGGCAAAATCCATAGGGACGCGGGCGCCTGGGTCAACACCGATCAGTCAAGCGCAGGTGATCCCCTGTAGGAGCGAAGCTTGCTCGCGATAGGCTTGAGGGCGCCGCGTTTATCCAATCTGTACGCGTTATCGTTAACGACCATCGCGAGCAAGCTTCGCTCCTACAGGGGCTGTCTTTCAGCCAATGGCCAGCGTGGATGCCTGTTGCTCCAGGCGAGCAGGGATCTGAATGATTGGCGCCGCTTTACCCAGCAGCAGGTCCGCGGCCTTTTCGCCGATCATGATCGCCGCCGCGTTGGTGTTGCCGGTGGTCAGGCTCGGCATGATCGACGCGTCGGCCACCCGCAGGCCCTGCACGCCGTGGACCCGCAACTGGTCGTCGACCACCGCCTGGGCGTCATGGCCCATCTTGCAGGTGCCGACCGGGTGGAACACGGTGCCCAGGCTGTCGCGAATCCACTGCTCGATCTGCGCCTGGCTCTCGACCTGCGGGCCGGGCACCAGCTCGCCCTTGAGACGCCGGGAGAAGGCCTGGCTCGCCGCCAGCTGGCGCACCAGGCGCACGCCCGCCACCAGCTTGCGCAGGTCTTCCGGGTGGCTGAGGAAGTTGCTGTCGATGATCGGCTTGTCATGGGGATCGGCGCAATTGAGCCGGACCTGGCCACGGCTGTGCGGGTGCATCACGGCGATGTGCAGGCTGACCCCATGGCCCAGCGGCACCAGGCGCTGGGGCTGGTTTTTCAGCGCCGGGGCGACGATCAGGCCCAGCTCCGGGGCGGCGTCCTCGGGGTGCAGGCGCAGGAAACCGCCGGACTCCACGGTGTTGGAGGTCAGCGGGCCGCTGCGCCGGCTCAGGTACTGCCAGGGCGCACGGGCCAGGGGCAGCAGGCCTTTGGCCGACACGCCGTAGGTCAGCTCGCTGTCGCAGCGGTACATCAGCACCACGTCCTGATGGTCTTGCAGGTTGTGGCCGACTCCCGGTAGTTCATGGCGCTGGGCGATGCCATGGCGCGCCAGTTCCTCGGTCGGGCCGATGCCGGAGAGCAACAACAGTTGCGGCGAGTTGATCGCCCCGGCGCTGAGGATCACTTCGCGCCGGGCCTGGAGCTGGAACACCGTACCATCCTGGCTGACCTCGACGCCACAGGCGCG
Organism: Pseudomonas sp. GW456-L12; assembly: GCF_059424045.1. Lineage (NCBI taxonomy): Bacteria > Pseudomonadati > Pseudomonadota > Gammaproteobacteria > Pseudomonadales > Pseudomonadaceae > Pseudomonas > Pseudomonas sp. GW456-L12. Next base: position 198,703 of record NZ_JBWKZA010000010.1, on the reverse strand, counting down.
ATTGCCCTCCAGCAACACGCGGTGGGTCAGGGTCGAGCTCAGGACGGTGAGGTTGGGCCGCGACAGCGCCGGGTACAGGAAGGCCCGCGCGGCGCTGCAACGCTCGCCGTTGATCTGGGTGACGTGGAAGGGGCCGTAGCCTTCCTGTTCCTCGCCGTTGAAGTCCGGGTTGTAGCGCCAGCCCAGTTCCTGGGCGGCCTGGTAGAACACCTCATTGATAGGGCTCGGGCTGCGTTGCGCGGCGACGTTGAGTTCGCCGCCCTGGCCGTGCCAGGGCGAGGCGCCGGGCTCGAAATGCTCCGAGCGCAGGAAGTACGGCAGCAGTTCGTCGTAGCTCCAGCCCTGGTTGCCGGCCGCCGCCCAGCGGTCGTAGTCGCTGCGGTGGCCGCGGATGTAGATCATGCCGTTGATCGCGCTGGAGCCGCCCCAGAGCCGGCCGCGGGGGCAGGGGATCGGGCGCTCGCCACTGGCGGCCTGGGCGCTGAACTGATGCATCCAGTTCCACTTCGGGTTGGCGATCAGGCGGATGATGCCCGCCGGGGTGCGCACATAGGCGCCGGGAAACAGGCTGCGGTCGCTGGGGCCGGCTTCGATCAGGCAGACGCTGAGCTGCGGGTCGGCGGACAGCCGGTTGGCCAGCACGCAACCGGCCGAGCCGGCCCCGACCACGATGTAGTCGAACGAACGTGGGGCAGAGTCAGTCATGGGAGATACCTCGTTGGCAGTGAAAAGCAGGTTTACAGCCCCAGCGCCGCGCCGACGTCGTACATGACTTGCAGGCCGACGACAAAACCGTTGCCGCTGAGCTCGCGGGCCTCGGGGTTGTAGAAGTTGTCCGGGTTGATCAGGTACTGCACGCTGGGTTCGAGCGCCAGGTGCCGGGTCAGGGCTAAGTGGCCGTTGGCCTCGATGGCGTACACGTTGCGTTCGCCCAGGCGGTGGTCGCCGCCGTTGGCGATCCGCGCCTGTTGCTGGAAGCGCAGTTGGTGGTCGTTGAGGCGCAGGTAGCTGGCCTTGAGGTTGAGCTTGTCCTGGGCGCGGTCGAAGGGCGCCAGGTAAGTCAGGCCGATCTCGGCGAAATGGCTGAAGGGCTGCTTGTCGTCGGCCGCCAGGGACAGCGAACCGAACGCCAGCAGCGCCTGGGGCGCGGTGCCCTGGCCGCCGTCGGCCCGCCAGAAGCCTTGCTGGAACTTGAAGAAGGCGCCACCGGTGCCGTGCTCGCTGGCACCGGTCAGCGGGTCGTGCTGGTTGGCGGTGTTGTAGTAGCCGTTGAGTTCGTAGTGGGCGCTGTAGGCGCCGTCGTGCTTGCTGCCGATGCCCAGCAGCAGGCTGGTGCCGCTGGCGTCGTCGGTGCTGAAGTCCAGGCCCTTGCGTTTTTTCAGGTAGTCCACCGGGTTCGATTCGAAGGCCCCGGCATGCACATAGAACCCCGGCGTCGGCTGGTACTTCAGGTAGCCGCCCCAGCTGCCGTAGGGCGGCGGCAGGATGCCGGTGGACGAATCGATGATCGGGTCGTTGCAGGTGACCACGGTTTCGCAGTTGTAGATATAGAAGTAGCGCCGCGCGTTGGTGCGCCCCAGGCTCATGTCGAGCTGGCCGTCGAGCCAGGTCTGCTGGTAGGTCAGCAGGCTCAGCTGGTTGCTGGTGATGTCGTTGTGGATCGGCGCGCCGGCGAAATAGCTGCCGGCGGCGCCTTGCCAGTTGCGCGAGGTCGGCTGGCCGGTGGCGGTGTCGAGGATGAAGAAGGTTTCCTCGAAATGAACGGCCGCGCCTTCGAGGCCGGCGAGGGTATCGAGGTCGAAGTCGGCGCCGACGAACAGGTCGCCGCTGTTGCCGAAGCTGTGTTGCCGCGGACCGGTGTCGAGGTTGTTCATCGACAGGCTCCAGAACTGCACATGGGGTCGGATGCCGTAGCCGGCCAGTTGCTCGCCGAGCCCGGCCAGCGGGCCTTCGCGGTTGGGTGCTGGAGTCCCGGCGTGGCACAACGGGGTGAACAGCGCCGCCGTCAGCAGCGGGCACAGCAGGAGAGTGCTTTTCATGGTCGATACTCGTTTCTTGTTGTTTTTGTGAGTAGCCGCTGCCGAAGGCTGCGATCGGACGCGCAGCGTTCGCCAACGGGTTACCAGGGTGCTGCCGATTGCGCTGGCGAGGACTGCGTCCTCGATCGCAGCCTGCGGCAGCGGCTACAGGTCATGCCTTGGCCAGTTCGGGGTTGGGATTGACCAGCACCTTGATCTGGCTCTTGTCCCGCAGCAGTGCCTCGAAGCCATGCTCCACGGCCTGGTCCAGGGTCACGCAGCGGGTCACGGCGCGGGTCAGGTCCAGGCGGCCGCTGGCCAGCAGCTCGATCAGCGGTGGGTAGGCGTTGCGATAGCCCACGCTGCCGAGCAGGCGCAGTTCGTGGTTGACCAGGTGGAAGGCATCGACGCTGACCTCGCCCATCAGGCCCACCAGCACCACCTCGCCGCCCTTGCGCAGCGAGTGCAGGGCCAGGCTCAGGGTCTGCTGGCTGCCGGCGGCCTCGAAGGCCGTGTCGACGCCACCACCGCTCAGTTCGTGCAGGCGTTGCGACAGGTCGGCGGCGTGGCCATCGAGCACTTCCTGGGCGCCGAAGTCGCGGGCCAGCCGCCGGCGTTCCGGGCTGATGTCCACGGCGAAGATCCGCTCCACGCCGCGCAAGCGCGCCAGCAGGATCAAGAGCAGGCCTATAGGGCCGAGGCCGAACACCACGCAGCTGTCGCCGGCCAGCAGGCTGCTCTGGTTCAGCGCGTGAAAGGCCACCGCCGCCGGCTCCAGCACCGCGGCCTGCTTGAAACTCACCGAATCCGGCAGCGGGTGCAGCATGTACGCCGGCACCAGCACCTGTTCGGCGAAACCGCCGTCGCCCATCAGGCCGATAAACCCCATGGACTGGCAGAGGTTGTACTGGCCGACGCGGCAGTACTGGCAATCGCCGCAGCGATACTCCGGCTCCACCGCCACCCGGCTGCCGACCCGGACCCGGTCGACGCCCGCGCCCACCGCCAGGACCTGGCCGCAGAACTCGTGGCCGAGGGTCAGCGGCGCGCGGCAACCGGACAGCGGGTGGGGCACCTGTTGTGGAATCGAGTGCGGGCCGTCGGCGTATTCGTGCAGGTCGCTGCCGCAGATGCCGCAGTAGGCCACCTTGACCAGCACCTCGCCCGGGCCGGGCTGCGGCAGTTGCAGATCGCTCAGGCGCAGGTCGCGGGCGGCATGCCAACGCAATGCTTTCATGGCTGGTTTCCTTGCAGGACAGGAGAGGGGGAAGGTTCGGCGCGGCGGCCGCGTGCCAGGACCGCCGGCGCGGTTTCCTTGAGGAACAGTGCCAGCAGCGCCGCCAGCAGGGCGCCGCCGCAGGAGATCCACATGACGATGGACAGGCCGAAACGGTCGGCGGCAAAGCCGGCGATGGTTGGCGAGACAAAACCGCCCACCAGCTCGCCGATGCCCATGATCATGCCCAGGGCGGTGGCCATGACCTCACGGGGCACGGTTTCCGCCGGGATGGTCGCCATGAACAGGGTGAAGCAGCCCAGGCCCGTGTAGGTCAGCAGCATCAGCACGCCCATCAGCAGCGGGCTGTTGGCGTAGAGCAGGGCGATCGGGCAGCAGGCGGCGATCAGCGAGAACAGCACCAGGGTCGGGCGACGGCCGAAACGGTCGGAAATCGCCGCCACGCCGAAGCCCCACAGCACCCAGGCGCCGCCCAGGCAACTCATCACCGTGCCCATGCTCGCCGGGCTGTAGCCGCGGACCTTGACCAGGAAGGTCGGGGTGAAGGAAATGAGGATCACGAACCAGGTGAGGAACACGCAGCTGATCAGGGTGCAGAGCACGATGTTGCGGCTTTTCAGCAGGGCCAGGCGGTTGACCGGAGCAGCAGGAGCGTTGTCCGTGATCGGTGCCGCCGGCGCGTCGTTGCGCACATAGCGCCAGATCAGCAGGGCGATCAGCAGCCCGGGGATCAGCGAGACGATAAAGGCATGGCGCCAGCCGTAGGCTTCGGCCAGGGCGATCAGCACCGGCGGGCCGATCACCGCGCCCAGCAGCCCGGCCGCCGAGCCTTGCAGCAAGCCCATGTTCAGGCCCCGGCGATGGGGCGAGGAGGCCTCCACCATCAGCGATTGCGAGAGCGGCAGGATCGGCCCTTCGGCCAGGCCCATGATGCCGCGGAACAGCAGCAGGCTGAGAAAACCGGTGACCAGCCCCGACAGCGCCGAGCACAGGGAAAACAGGATCACCGCGACGATCAGCAGCGGCTTGCGCTTGCCACGGCGGTCCGACCAGGCCCCAACCAGCGCGCCGGACACCGCCCAGGCCAGGGCCAGGATCGACGACAGCATGCCCAGGTGGCTGTTGCTCAGTTGCAGCTCGTCGGCCATGAAGGGGAACAGGAAGGACAGGGCCAGGCGATCGAAAAAGACGAAGCCGAACGTCAGGAACAGCACGCCCAGCAGGATGTTCTCGTAACCGGCTTTATTGTTGTTGTAAGCCATGGTCGTTCTCCGCGGGAGGGACAGGTGAAGTCGAGACTTCAGCGAAACAGCGTGTCGATATAGGCCGCGCCGAGGCCGATCTTTTCGTAGTGCGCGCGGCACAGGGCGATGTAGGAGTGCACGTCGAAGTAACCGTCCGGCTCGCCCTGTTCGTCGAGCCAGATCAGCGGGCCCTTGACGATGAAAAACGCGCGCATCGGTTGCTCGTGCTCGTAGGCCACCAGGGTGTGGCCTTCGCCCGGGGTCTCGTAGACGAAGTCGCCGGCGGTGGCGGTCCAGTCGTGCTCCAGGTAGCCCCACTTGCCGGACAGGGTGTAGGCGAACACTTCGTGGGGGTGGTAATGCCGGTTCACCAGGCCGGCGCTGCTGGCCATGAGGATGTCGCACCAGCGGTTCTCGCTCGGCGAGATCCACAGCGGCCGCGAGGACACGGTTTCGGTGAAGGGCACATACAGCTTCAGGTCGTCGCTGGCGGCATTGGGCAGGTAGACCTCGGGCTTGGCGTCCGGCTTGAAGCAATTGGCGATCGGTTGCAGGTCTTTCCAGAATTCACGGCGGGCGGCTTCGGGCATGGTCGGCCTCTATTCGTTGTGGGAGTCGAGGCGACTTTAGGCGCGGCGCGCGGGCGGGGTTTTATCCAATCGGACGGGATTGTTGACTGGATCGGACGAGACTTTTCCTACAGGCTTCAGGGACGCCGTTTACCCTGGCAATCGACTTGTGCCCACTGCGTTTCACGTTGACAGGGCATAAGCTTCATATGTTAATGAATCGCCGCGAGCGCCACCTGTCGCGGCCTCGGAATCCGGTCACTGCCTTGCCGACCGGGAATGCTTCCTAGCCATGAGAAGAATAAAAATGTCTCCATGCGCCTTGCTCGAAACCCGGCATGCCTGCACCCAGAGCATCGCCCTGGATCAGCGGCTGGCCTTCTGGGAGGACTACAACGCCTCCACCCTGGTCGGCCTCAAATGCACTTCCTTTTGTGAGAGCGGTTTTGCCGCCAGCCAGGACAACCTGCAGCTGGAGGGCATGCGCCTGGCGCGGATCGAGGGCAACGAGCACGTAGTCGAGCGTGACAACTCGATGATCCGCGCGGTGCCCAAGGAGTCTGTGTTCGTGTCCTTCGTCACCGGCAGCGGCTCGTTCTTCTATCAGGATGGCGCCTGCCAGTTGCTCGAACCGGGCGAGCTGATCGTCTACCGCACCGACAAACCCTATCTGTTCGGGTTCTCCGGGCCGATGCGCCAGTTCATTTTCGACATTCCCCAGGCGTTGTTCGCCGAGCGCTGCCTCAAGCGTTTCGACCGTCCGCTGAAGATTGGCGGGCAAAGCGGCGTGCAGCGCCTGTTGCTGCGCACCCTGGGCGAGCGCACCGGAGGCTTTTTCCAGCAGCCGCTGAGCGAGGACGCCGAGAGTTATCAGAACCAGGCGCTGGAGCTGTTGGCCAGCCTGATCGCCGGGCAGGCGGGAGAGCGGCGGATCAATGCCCTGAGCGCGTCCTATCTGCTGGCGGCCAAGCAGTGCATCAGCGAACAGCTGGCCGACCCTGGCCTGAGTTGCGAGCGGGTGGCCGCGCAGACCGGCATTTCCCCACGGCACCTGAGCCGCCTGTTCGCCCTGGAAGACAGTCAGCCCAGCCGCTTTATCCTGGAAAAACGCCTGCAACAGGCCCATGACCTGCTGAGCAGCCCACGGGGAGCCGGCCTGGATATCGGCGAAATCGCCTACCGTCATGGCTTCACCAGCCAGGCCCACTTCGCCCGGGCGTTCAAGGCCCATTACGGCCAGACCCCAAGCGAAGTCCGCAAACCCCTGTAGCCGCTGCCGCAGGCTGCGATAGGTCCGAAGGACCTCCAGCGTCCGAGAGATCGCAGCGCCCGTTCCGGTCGATCGCAGCCTGCGGCAGCGGCTACAGGTCAGTGGTCGTTGAGGAAGGTTTGTGCCAGATCGTCGATCAGTTGGCGTTGAAAGGCCTGGAACCGGGGATTGGGCTGCTGCAGCTGCACGAACTCCAGCATCGGGTCGGTCACCGCGGTCCTGACGCCGGCCAGCTCCTCGACCGTCGCCAGCCCGCAGAAGGGCACATAGGCCTCGGAATAACCACCTTCATGCACCAGCACCAGGCGGCCCTGGCACAGGCGCTCGGCGGCTTCGCGCACCTGGCGGGTCATGGCGCGGAACGAGTCGCTGTGCAGCAGCATCCGCGCCAGCGGGTCGACCGCGTTGGCGTCGTAGCCGCAGGCAACGATGATCAGCTCCGGCTCGAAGCGCTCCAGGGCCGGGATCACGATGCGTTGCAGGGCATGCAGGTATGCATCGTGGCCGCTGCCGGGCAGCAGCGGGATATTGAGGTTGGCCCCCAGCCCGGCGCCGCGGCCACGGTCCTGTTCGCCGCTGTAGCCGGGCGGGAAGCAGCCGTCCTGATGCAGGGAAAGGGTCAGCACATCGCCGCGCTCCTCGAAGATCGACTGGGTGCCGTTGCCGTGGTGCACGTCCCAGTCGATCACCGCGACCTTGCCCAGGCCGCGCCTGGCCTTGGCCGCCTCGATGGCGATGGCGATATTGGCCAGGAAGCAGAAGCCCATGGCGCCGTCGGCCAGGCAATGGTGCCCCGGCGGACGCGACAGCGAGTAGGCGTTGTCGGCTTCGCCGCCGAGCACCGCGTCCACCGCGGCGATGGCCAGGCCGGCGGAGAGCCGGGCGATTTCGTAGCTGCCCGGGCCGATCGGCGCTTGCGGGCCGAGTTCGCCGCCACCGGACTCGCTCAGGGCCTTGAAGCGTTGCAGGTACTCGGCGCTGTGCACCCGCAGCAGGTCCTCCTCGGTGGCGGTCGTGGCGCTGCGCACCAGCAGGTGGCGGGTCAGGCCGGAGACGTCCAGCAGGCTTTTCAGGCGGCGCTTGGTTTCCGGCGATTCGGCGTGCCCGGCCGCGGCGGGCGGTTGCACCCAGCCGCCCACCGGCAGCGTCAGCGCATGCAGCCCGGCGCTGTGCCAGAGGCTGAGTTCATCGAAGAAAAACGCGGTTTTACGGGTCATGGGCATATCCATCTATGGGGCGAAAATTTGTAGCCGCTGCCGCAGGCTGCGATCGACCGGAACGGTCGCTGCGATCTTCCGGGCGCCAGAGGTCCTTCGGACTTATCGCAGCCTTCGGCAGCGGCTACAGGGGGTCAGGGGCTCAGGCGTTCAGGTGCCGCGCCGGCAGCCGAGGATCAGCGCCAACGACAGCAGGGTCAGGCCGGCCCCGCCGATCAGCAGGGGCTGGAAGCCACCGGTGCTTTCGATCAACCGCCCGGCCAGCGCGGGGCCGATGGCCAGGCCGCCGCCGATCACCAGGTTGGAGGCGTTCATCAGCTTGCCGGAGCGGTCGAGGTCGGCCAGGCAGGCGAGGATCAGCGGCAGGATGAAGGTCCAGGTGAACTTGAAGACCAGGGCGGCGAGGGCGAAGCGCGCCAGGGGCGGCGCGCCCAGCAGCAACAGCACCGAGCCGGCCATCAGGCTGTAGCCGAACAGCAGCAACAGCAGGCGCGGCAGGCGATTGCCGATCAGCGAGGCGCAGCCGGCACCGACGATGCCCATGACCGTGGCGACGGCCAGCAGCTCGCCGCTGGCTTGCGCGGAGATGCCGGCCTTGGCGCTGATCGAACCGATAAAGGTCCAGACCCCGCTGAGGCTGATATAGAAGCCAAGGATGCCGAGAATGCCGCACAGGGCCTTCCACTTCGGCGCGGCGGCTGCCTGCCCCGCGGTTTTTTCCGGGGGCGGCGCGCCCTGGGGAAAGTAGCGCGCCAGGGGCAGGCACAGGCTCATCAGCAGCGCCAGCAGCAGGTAGCAGGCCGCCAGGCCGTAATGCTCGAACAACCGCGGCAGAATGCTCAGGCCGATTGCCCCGACCACCAGTTGGCCCATGACCCACAGGCCGTAGGTCCGGCTGGGGTTGGCGGTGGAGGCGGCGCTGGACAGGCAGATGATCATCAGCGAACCGCCGGCCAGGGCACTGCAGAAACGCAGGGCCAGCAGCGCGCCATAACCCTGGGCCCAGATCGACAGCAGGTTAGTGACTATGAACAGCGCCCCGGCCAGTAGCGCCGCGCGGCGCCAGTCGACGCGCTTGAGCCACCAGAAGGCGGGCAGGGTGGCCAGGCTCATGGCCCCCAGTTCAGTGGAGAACAGGTCGCCGATCTGCGACGGGCTCAGTTGCCATTGGCTGGCCAGTTGCGCGGCCACCGCCGGGGCGGTCATGAGGATGGTCGGGGTGATGGCGGCGAACAGCACGATGGCCGCCAGCAAAGCCAGGGATGAAGCGGTGTGCGGCTGGGCGCCGGGGAACGCCTGGCTTTTGTCGATCATGGGGGTCGTCATGGTGGGTAGCTCCGGAAAAACGCTTCAGAACACGTGGACCAGGCGCAGCAGGGCGTCGGTGCCGTGGTAGCCGTTACGGGTGGCGACGTTTTGCGAGAGGCCGAACATCAGCTGGTTCTGCTGGTCCAGCCAGTGGCCGACCTCGAAGCCGACCTGGGTGTAGCGCTTGTGGGTGTCGTCGATGCGCTGGTCGTTGATCCGCAGCTCGCCACCGTCGGCGTGGATCAGCCGCAGGGCGCCGTAGGTGCTGCTGGTGAAGTCATAGGAGGCGAAGGCTTGCAGGCGGTACAGCGGGTCCTGCTTCAGGTCGCTGCCGAAGTAATCGTCGTTCTTGGCGTAGAGCTGGGCTTCGAGGTTGGCTTCCAGCACCCACTTCTCGCCGACGCCCTGGGTGTAGTTGTAAACGAAGGTCGCGCCCCAGCGGTTGGCGCCCGGCGAGACATCCGGGTTGTCGCCGTGGTATTCGCCCACCGGCAGGGTGATCAGGGTCAGCAGGCCGCTGTAGGTTCGGCTGGCCGGATCGTTGATGAAAAACAGGGTGCCGCCGACCTGCGGGTCGCCGAAGCCGCTTTCCCCGGTGTGGCGATTGGCACCGGGCAGGCGCGCGTCGATATCGGCGAAAGGCACGATGAATTGCGGGGTGCACAGGGTGCCGCAGATGTCGGTGAAAAATACCTGGCGATAGGCCAGGGCGTTGACCTTCAGCTCGGCCTTGCCGGTGCTGTCGGCAGGGCCGTGGAAGTCGTCGGCGCGGGTCGCCGGCAGGTACAGCACGCCCAGGCTGGTGCCCGAGGGCGCGCCGAAGAAGTCGCGGGCGTTGAGGTCGGCGGCGCTGGCGTTCAGGCTCAGCAGGGCGCCGGTGACGGCCAGGGCGGTGTGGTGCGCAAGCGTTCTGGTCATGGGCGTAACGTCTCTTCTTTGAGTTGTTGTGCGGCGAAGTGCTCGCCGGTACGCGGCAGTGGCTGGAAAAAGGGCAACAGCGGCCCGTGGCCGTCAAAACGACAGCGCGAAAGTCAGTCAGCGAGGGAGGTAACCGTCAGTCGGGTGGGGCATGCAGCAGGTGGGCGATGCGGGTCTTGTCCTTGACCCCGAGCTTGTTGTAGATGGCGCGGATGTGATGGCGCACGGTGTTCGGCGACAGGCCCAGCTCGCGGGCGATTTCCTTGTAGGTCTTGCCTTCGCCGAAGCCCAGGGCCACGTCGTTTTCCCGTGGGCTCAGTTGGGTCAGCAGCGTGCGGCCGCGGGCGGCGAGCAGGAACAGGTCGCCCACCGGCGAGGCCTCGCATTGCAGGTGCCGGCCTTCGTAACCGCCATCGGCCATGGGCACGGGCAGGCAGGGGCCGCTCCAGTCCGGCCACTCGCCGAGCAGCAGGTCGACGAAGCCGCGTTCGGCGCAGTGCAGGGTGCCGCGCTGGTCACACACCGCCAGCGCCAGGTTGCGCGGGCTGGTGAGGGTTTCGCGCATGGCCACCAGGGTGCGGATCTGGTTGGCCGACACCGCGGCCACCAGGTGCAGCATCAGGTTGTTCAGCAGCAGGCAGTCGTCGGCGTCGAAGCGTTTGGCGCCGGGCGCGCGGTACAGCGCCAGGTGGTCGCTGAGGTGGGTCTGCGGGTCGATGTACACCACGCACAGCAACTCGCCGATGCCATAGGTCGTGCCCAGCCAGTTCAGGCCGGGGCCGTTGGCCGGGTCGCGCATGTCGACGATCACCGCCTGGCCCGGGTGCGCATGGACCCGGCCGACGGTGACGTCGACGTGCTTGATCGACTGCCAGTCCGGCAGGTAGCTGGGGGGCAAGTGATGGAGGTAGGAGCTGTGTTCTTCCGGCAGGCCGTCGATCAGCGCGGCGCGGCCCCACCAGGCGCTGTCGAAGGGCAGCAACTGGCCGATGCGGTTCAGCGCATGGCCATGGAAATGTTCGATGTCCTTGTGCTGCGCCAGGCGCTGCAACTCCAGGGTCAGCGAGCTGAAGGCTTCCAGCAGGCTGGCGTGAGCATGATCATCACGGCTCATCGGGTGTTCCTCTGTGCGACTTTCTTATTGTTTTCGTCACGGAGTCAGTAGGGACCGGAACGTCCAGGGACGTGGGCAGGGCCTGGGCACGAGTATCGTCGGGTTGGCGGGGGATCGCTATCCTACAGATGCAGGATGAAGGCGGATGGCATGGGAGATGAAGGGTGGCGTAATCCCTGTAGGAGCGAGGCTTGCCCGCGATAGCCGCGCAGCGGCGATAGACCCGCCAACGCGCGTTATCGTTGTAGATTTATCGCGAGCAATCGAGCGTCGACCGGCCGCTCCTACAAAAGATCAGAAGATCAGGCCGCCTGGACGGCTCGCTGCAAACGATGGAAACCACGGCTGAAATACACCAGCGAGTCGCCGTGTTCGCGCACGCAGATTTCATCCAGCTGCACCAGCATCACCGAATGGGTGCCGACTTCCTGGACCTCGGTGATGCGTCCCTGCAGGCTGGCCAGGGCGCCGTCGAGCACCGGCAGGGCGCCCTGGCCGTCGCGCCAGGGGTGCAGGCTGAAGCGCTGCTCCATCTCCACCCCGGTCATGCCGGCGAAGTGCCGGGCAACCTCTTCGTGTTCGCCGCAGAGCACGTTGACGCAGAGCTGGCCGTTGCGCTTGAACACCGGGTTCAGGGCGCTGTTGCGGTTGACGCAGACCATCAGGCTGGGCGGGCTGTCGGTGACCGAGCAGACCGCGGTGGCGGTGATGCCGCAGCGTCCGGCCGGGCCGTTGCTGGTGATGACGTTGACCGCCGCGGTCATGTGCGCCATGGCATCGCGAAAAGCCTGTTGCTTGGGATCGAGTTGAGTCATGACAGATTCCTCGGGTGAACCCGCGGGCGCCGGCAATCGGGGGGCGCCCCGCGGGTCATTCAGGTCGGGCGGCGCTTATTGGCGGATGCGGTCGAGCATGTTGATGTCGTCCGGATTGGTCAGGTGCGGCACCGTCCAGCCGTCGAGGTCGTAGTCGGCCAGGCATTGGTCCACCAGGTCGGTCATGGCTTTCATCGAGCCGGTGGCCTGGGCATGGCGCAGGCACTGCATGCGGATTTCGTCCTGGCTGCCGGCGTAGTTGATTTCGTACAGCTCGTGGCGGCCGCCGAACTCGGTGCCGATGGCATCCCACAGCAGCTTGAGGATCTTGATCCGCTCCTCGTGGCCCATGCCCGCCGAACCCCGGCAATAGGTGCTCAGGTACTGGTTGAGCATCGGGTCCTTGAGGTCGCGGGAGCCGGACGGCAGGTAGATCAGGCCGCTGGCCACCACCTGCTCGATGATCTTCTTGATGTCGGTGTAGGCCTGGGGCGCCAGTACCCGGTAGGCCTGCAAGGCCTGGGCGCTGGGCAGGAAGGCGCCATTGAGCCATTCGCTGGCGTTGCCGTGCATGGCGTCGGTCAGCGACCAGAACAGGTTGCGCCAGGCCACCACCTCGCCAACCTGCGCCTGCACCCCGCGAAACTCCAGGGAACCGGTGCACTGCAAGGCCTTGACCAGCAGCCCGGTGATGAAGTCGAGCTTGACCGCCAGCCGGGTGCAGCCCTGCATCGGGAACAGCCGGCCGAAACCGCCTTGCGGGAACCACTGCCGGCAGCGTTCGAAGTCGCGGTAGATCAGCACGTTTTCCCAGGGGATGAACACCTTGTCCATGATCAGGATCGCGTCGTTCTCGTCGAAGCGGCTGGACAGCGGGTAGTCGAACGGCGAACCGGTCATGCCGGCCTGCAGTTCGTAGGACGGGCGGCAGATCAGCTTCATGCCGCGGGTGTTCATCGGTGCGATGAACATCAGGGCGAAGTCGGTGTTGTCGCCCAACAGCTGCGCCGAACCCTGGCCGACGAAGTTGTAGTGGGTCAGGGCCGAGTTGGTGGCCACCACCTTGGCGCCGCTGACGATGATCCCGCCTTCGACTTCCTCGTCCACCGAGATGAACACGTCCTTGACCTGGTCCACCGGCTTGTCGCGGTCGATCGGCGGGTTGACGATGGCGTGGTTGAGGTACAGGCAGGCTTCCTGGATGCGCTTGTACCAGGTGCGGGCGTTGTCCGCGAACTTGCCATAGAACTCCGGGTTGGCGCCCAGGGCGCTGCCGAAGGCGGCCTTGTAGTCCGGGCTGCGGCCCATCCAGCCGTAGGTCAGGCGCGACCACTCGGCGATGGCGTCGCGCTGCTGGCGCAGGTCGTCGGCGCTTTTCGCCGAGCGGAAGAACTTGTGGGTGTAGCCGCCGTTGCCGGTATCGGTGGCCCAGCACAGCTTGTCCTTGGTCTCGGGGTCGTGCAGGGCGTCATAGAGGCGCGCCATGGAGGCGGCGGAGTTGCGGAACGCCGGGTGGCTGGTCACATCCTTGACCCGGTCGCCATAAATGTAGATTTCGCGATCGTCGCGCAGGCTGGCCAGGTATTCGGCGCCGGTCAGCGGGCGGTTGGTCTCGGCACGGAAGTCTTCGGGTTTCATCATCCACTCCAGTCGTTGTTGTTATGAATTGCCATTGCGAGCTGGGGCCCATGATGGGCAGGACGGGGCGGCGACTGAATGGCTTTTCCGGCGAATGAATTGCACTTTTCATGGGGCTGGTCATGGAGTAGGTCATGGGCCTGGTCATGGACGCGGAACCGATCCGGCAAGGCCACCCGTTTCACCGTTGAAACACTTTCGCGGCGACGAAAAATATTTTCGCCGGGGCCTGCAAAAAACCTAAAGCCCGGCCGATATCGCTATTAGGCCCACAGACCAACTACAACAGTGGCGCCCACCTGTCAGGCCGCCAGCCATCGCTGGTGACAGGGTTCAGTGCATGGATGCTCGCAGTCCTCAATTCCCGAGAGTCATCCTATGTCCCTACGTAATATGAATATCGCGCCTCGAGCTTTCCTCGGTTTTGCGTTCATCGCGTTGCTGGTCATCGCGCTGGGTGTGTTCGCTGTCAACCGCATGTCGATCATCCGACAGGCCTCCCTGGAAATGGAAAGCAACCAGCTGCCCAGCGTAGGGTTCCTCGGCAACGTCACCGAAAACATGCTGCGCCTGCGGATTCTCTCGTTCCGGGTACTGGTCAACCGCGAACCGGCCGGCCTGCAGGAAGCGCAGACGCGTATCGGCGTGCTGGTGGACAAGCTCAAGCAGGCCCAGGCCAGCTACGCCGCCTTGCCGGCGGGGGAAGAGGAAGTGGCCCTGTACAAGACCTTCGCGGCCACCCTGGAAAAGTACCTGCAAGCGCAGAACGACATGCTGGAGCTGTCGCGACAGAACAAGCTCGAGGAGCTGCGCACCCTGATCAATACGCGGATCAAGGACGGCACCGACCAGATGGGCGAGCAACTGAACAAACTGGTGGCGATCAACAAGGCCGGGGCCACCCAGGCGTCTGACCTGGCCGGTGAGCATTACCACGGCGCCATCACCGGCATCATCGCCGTGGCGGTGGTCGCGGCCCTGCTCACGGTGGTGCTGGCCCTGCTGCTGACCCGCAGCATCGTCACCCCGTTGAACCGCGCGCTGCTGGCCGCGCAGACCATCGCCGCGGGCAACCTGACCAAGGCCATCGAGGTCGACGGCAAGGACGAGCCGGCCCGCCTGTTGGTGGCGCTGAACGAGATGCAGGGCAACCTGCGCAAGACCATTGAGCAAATCTCCGGCTCGGCCACCCAGCTGGCCTCGGCCTCGGAAGAACTCAGCGCGGTCACCGAGGAAGCCTCCCGTGGTTTGCAGCAGCAGAACAACGAAATCGAACAGGCGGCCACCGCGGTCAACGAAATGACCGCCGCCGTGGAAGAGGTGGCGCGCAACGCCGTGTCGACTTCCGAAGCCTCGCACCAGTCGACCCAGGCCGCCCGCGAAGGCCGCGACCGGGTGGTGGAAACCGTCGACGCGATCCAGACCATGACCCACGACGTGCAGAGCACTTCGGTGATGATCGAAGGCCTGGCCACCCAGGGCCGCGACATCGGCAAGGTGTTGGACGTGATCCGCGCCATCGCCGAGCAGACCAACCTGCTGGCCCTCAACGCAGCCATCGAGGCGGCCCGCGCCGGCGAGGCCGGGCGCGGGTTCGCGGTGGTGGCCGACGAGGTGCGGGCCCTGGCCCATCGCACCGCGCAATCGACCCAGGAAATCGAAAAGATGGTCGCCGGCATCCAGAACGGCACGGGCGAGGCGGTGCAGTCGATGCAGCAAAGCAACCAACGCACCCAGAACACCCTGGAAATGGCCCGCGCCGCTGGCGTGGCCCTGGAGCAGATCGCCGAATCGATCAACCTGATCAACGAGCGCAACCTGGTGATCGCCAGTGCTTCGGAAGAGCAGGCCCAGGTGTCCCGCGAGGTCGATCGCAACCTGGTGAATATCCGCGACCTGGCCACCCAGTCGGCCGCCGGGGCCAACCAGACCAGCGCCGCCAGCCATGAGCTGTCGCGCCTGGCGGTGGATTTGAATGCGATGGTGGCGCGCTTTGTGATTTGAGTTAGGGTTGTTGGAATGCGTGCCCAAGGAGAGCGAGATGCGCTATTCAGCCTTGACCCAACGGATCGCCGGCGAAGGTGCCGCGGCCTGGCAGATTCACTACCGCGCCCTGGAGCTGCGCGAGCAGGGCGTCGATGTGCTGCTGCTGACCATCGGCGACCCGGATTTCGACACCCCGCGGCCGATCGTCCAGGCCGCCATCGATAGCCTGCTGGCGGGCGACACCCACTATTCGGAGGTGCGCGGCAATCGTTCGCTGCGCACCCGCATCGCCCACCGCCATGCCACCCGCAGCGGCCAGGCGGTGGACGCCGAGCATGTGGTGGTGTTGCCGGGGGCGCAGTGCGCGGTGTTCTCCGTGGCCCAGTGCCTGCTCGATCCGGGCGACGAGGTGCTGGTGGCCGAGCCGATGTACGTCACCTACGAAGGGGTGTTCGGTGCCTGCGGGGCCAAGGTGCTGCCGATTCCGGTGCGCCCGGAAAACGGTTTTCGTGTCGAGCCCTCCGTGGTCGCCGCGCGCATCACGCCGAAGACCCGCGCGCTGATGCTCAACAGCCCGAACAATCCCTCCGGCGCCAGCCTGTCCCGGGAAACCTGGCAGGCCCTGGCGCGACTGTGCGTCGAGCATGACCTGTGGCTGATTTCCGATGAGGTCTACAGCGACCTGCTGTTCGACGGCGAACACATCAGCCCCGGCAGCCTGCCGGGCATGGCCGAACGCACGGCGACCATCAACAGCCTGTCCAAGTCCCATGCCATGACCGGCTGGCGGGTCGGCTGGGTGGTGGCGCCCCAGGCCCTGGCCGGGCACTTGAGCCATCTGGCGCTGTGCATGTTGTACGGATTGCCGGATTTCGTGCAGAACGCCGCGGTGGTGGCGCTGGACGCCGACCTGCCGGAACTGGAACAGATGCGCGAGGAATATCGCCAGCGCCGCGACCTGGTGTGCGCGCAGCTGAGCCAATGCCCGGGGTTGAAACCGGTCAAGCCCGATGGCGGCATGTTCGTCATGGTCGATGTGCGGGAAACCGGCCTGGGCGCCCAGCAATTCGCTGAGCTGCTGCTGGAAGGGCACGGCGTCTCGGTGCTCGCCGGCGAGGCCTTCGGCCCCAGCGCGGCGGGGCATATCCGTATCGGCCTGGTGGTGGATCAACAGCGTCTGGCGGACGCCTGCCAGCGGATCGTGCGTTGCACCCAGGACCTGCTCGAAGGCCGAACCTCAAAACGCCGCTGAGCCTGTAGCCGCTGCCGCAGGCTGCGATCGTCGAAACGCCGCCGCCCCTGTAGCCTCTGCCGTAGGCTGCGATCGACCGGAACGGTCGTGGCGATCTTCAGGATGCCGAGGTCCTGCGGACCTATCGCAGCCTGCGGCAGCGGCTACAGGGTGGATCGGACGGTCGGGCAGCTACAGCGTCACACCGCGGCCTTGCGGCGCTCCCAGGCCCGGGGGTTGACCAGGTTGGCCGGGCGCTGGCCGGCCAGGGCCGCCAGCAGGTTGTCGACCGCGCAGCGGGCCATGGCCTCGCGGGTCTCGAAGGTCGCCGAGCCGATGTGCGGGGTGGCCACCACATTGTTCAGCTGCAACAGCGGCGAGTCGTGGCCCAGGGGCTCACGCTCGAACACATCCAGCCCGGCCGCGCGAATCCGCCGTTGCTGCAAGGCTTCGATCAGCGCCTGTTCGTCCACCACCTTGCCCCGGGAAATATTGATGAAGATGCTTTCCGGACGCATCAGGGCGAACTCTTCACGGCCGATCAGGCCCAGGGTCTGGTCCGTCAGCGGCAGGGTCAGGCAGATAAAGTCGGCCTGTTGCAGCAGCTCCGGCAGGCTGCAGTAGCGGGCGCCGAAACGCTGTTCCACCGCCGGTTTCGGGCTGTTGCTGTGGTAGATCACCGGCATGCCGAAGCCGAAATGGCCGCGCTGGGCCAGGGCTTCGCCGATCCGCCCCATGCCGATGATGCCCAGGGTCTTGCCGTGCACGTCGCTGCCGAAATGCAGCGGGCCGATATTGCGGTTCCACTGGCCGGCGCGCACCAGGTTGGCCAGCTCCACCACGCGCCGGGCGCTGGCCAGGATCAGGGCGAAACCGGTGTCGGCGGTGGTTTCGGTGAGCACATCCGGGGTGTTGCTGAGCAGGATGTCGCGGCGGGTCAGGTAGTCGATGTCGTAGTTGTCGACACCCACCGACACGCTGGCCACCGCTTCCAGGCGTGGCGCCAGGTCCAGCAGCTCGGCGTCCAGGCGCAGGCTGGCGCCGAGCAGGCCCTGGGCGGCGGGCAGGGCGCCGCGCAGCTTGGCCAGGCCTTGGGCACCGAGGTCTTCGATCAGGGTCACTTGGGCCTGCTCGTGCAGGCGGGCCATCAGCGGCGGCGAGAGTTTCTTGTACAGCACGACCTGTTTTTTCATGGGGTTCACCTTGTTCGATTCAGGAATGCGCCAGGCGGCGACGTACCGGCAGCGCGGTGCGGCTGCGGTCGCTGGCGCCCGGGTTGAGAAAGAGGGTCAGCAGCACCGATAGCAGCAGCGCGCCGCTCATCAGCAGGTAGGAGGCGCCGGGCGAGCCGGTGGCGCTGTTCAGGTAGCCCACCAGGTAGGAGCCGCCGAACGAGCCCAGGGCGCCCATGCTGTTGATCAGCGCCATGGCGCCGCCGGCGACGTTGGCCGGGAGGATCTCCGGGACGATGGCGAAGAACGGTCCGTAAGGCGCGTACATGCAGGCGCCGGCGATCACCAGCAGGGTGTAGGACCACCAGAAGTGCTCGGCGCCCAGCAGGTAGGAGCCGTAGAAGGCGAAGGAGGCGATCAGCAGCGGCGGCCAGACGAAACGCTTGCGCTTCTGGATCCGGTCCGAGCCCCAGGACACCCCGAGCATGGCGATCACCGCGGCCAGGTAAGGCAGCGCCGACAGCCAGCCGGCCTCGACCATGTCCATCTGCGCGCCGTGCTTGAGGATCGACGGCAGCCACAGCACGAAGCCGTAGACGCCGATGCTCCAGCAGAAGAACTGCAGGGCGAGGATGATCACTTTGGGCGAGCGGAAGGCTTCGGCGTAGTTCTTCACCGCCTTGATGCCCACCTGTTCGGCGGCCAGGGCGCTTTCCAGGTCGTGTTTTTCCTGGTCGCTGAGCCACTTCGCCGCGCTTGGGCGGTCATCGGCCAGGCGCCACCAGATAAAGGCCCAGAGCACCGCCGGCAAGCCTTCGATGATGAACATCCAGCGCCAGCTGAAATGCTCCACCAGGTACCCCGAGACCACCGACATCCAGAGCATGGTCACCGGGTTGCCGAGGATCAGGAAGGTATTGGCCCGCGAGCGTTCGGCCCGGGTGAACCAATGGCACAGGTAGACCAGCATCGCCGGCATCACCGCGGCTTCGACCACCCCGAGCATGAAGCGGATGGCGATCAGCCAATAGGCGTTGGACACCACACCAGTGAGGGTGGCCAGGCCGCCCCAGAGGATCAGGCTGACGAAGATCAGCTTCTTCACGCTGTGTTTTTGCGCGTAGATCGCCCCCGGTACCTGGAAGAAAAAGTAACCGAGGAAGAACAAGGCGCCGAGCAGGGACGACAGGCCCGGGGTGATCATCAGGTCGGCGGCCATCCCGGAGGCGGCGGCGAACCCGTAGTTGGCGCGGTCCAGGTACGCCAGGCTGTAGGTGATGAACACGATGGGCATGATGTACCACCAGCGGCGGGTGGCGAGTTTCAGCGTTTGCATAAGGGTGCTCCTGAGCTTGTTGTTTTTGTCGCAACAGGTAACGCGTTGGTTCAATCAGGCGGTGTTGTTTTCACGGTTTTATCGCGAGCAAGCTCGCTCCTACAGAACTTGCGCAGCCCCTGTAGGAGCGAGCTTGCTCGCGATCGGTCGCGCAGCGACCGTCGGTAATTCATCGCGGCTTGGCAGGCCTTCCATGTCGCCGCGGCTCTGCACCGCGCGGCTGCCAATCCAGTTGGCGCGCTGCACGGCCTCGGCGACGCTGTGGTTTTCCAGCAGGGCGCTGATCAGGCCGACGGCGAAACCGTCGCCGGCGCCCACGGTGTCGACCACCTGGGTCACCGGTACGGCCTCGACGAAACCTTCGTGCAGCTGGGTGCGGTAATAGGCGCCATGGGCACCGAGCTTGATCGCCACGGCCTCGACGCCCTGGTCCAGGTAAAACGCCGCGATGTCGGCCGGGTCTTCATAGCCGGTCAGCAGGCGGCCTTCGCTCAAGCCCGGCAGCACCCAATGGGCGAGCACGGCCAGGCGGTTGATTTCGTCGATCATCAGTTGTTCGCTGCCCCACAGGCTGGGTCGCAGGTTCGGGTCGAAGGACACGCTGCGGCCGGCCGCGCGCATCTTGCTCATCAGGCTGTGGGACAGTTCCCGGGCCGAGGCCGAGAGCGCCGGGGGAATGCCGGTGGCGTGCAGGTGCCGGGCGCGCAGCAGCTGGGGGGCGATGTCGGCGACGCTCAGGTGGCTGGCCGCCGAACCGCGGCGGAAGTACTCCACCCGCGGATCGTCGCCGTGCTCCTCCAGGGACTTGAGTTGGAAACCGGTGGGGTGGTGCCGGTCGGTGGCGACGTAGCGGCAGTCCACGCCTTCGGCTTGCAGGCTGTCGATGACGAAGCGCCCCAGGGAGTCGGCGCCGACCCGGCTCAGCCAGCCGACCTTGAAACCCAGGCGCGACAGGCCGATGGCCACGTTGCTGTCGGCGCCGGCGATGCGTTTGTGAAAGTGGCCGACCCGGGCCAGGTCGCCGCTCTGTTCGGCGACGAACATCGCCATGGTTTCACCGAACGACAGGATATCGAGCTCAGACATGGGCGTGCTCCAGGCGGGACTGGCCGAGGCGGGCGAGGGTGGCGACGTGTTCGCGGGTCAGCTGCACCAGGTCTTCGCCTTGCAGCGGGTATTCCACGGCCCGGGTCACACCTTGAGTCATGTGCCGCAGCAATTGTTCCCACAGGTGCAGGTCGGCCATGCCCGGCGGTATCGCCACCAGCTTGCCGTCGGCGCGCCGGGCCACGGCCTTGCAGTGCACGTAGCCGACATGCCGGCCGAGCAGGCGCGCGGCGACGGAGGCGGACTGGTCCTGCCACTGCCAGTTGCCGATGTCGAAGGTCATCTGCACCGGCAGGCGGTGGCGCTCGACCTCGGCGAAGAAGCGCTGGAAGGGTTCGATGCGCCCGCCGTGCAGGGTCTGGTCGTTTTCCACCAGCAGCTGCACCGGGGACTGCGCCAGCAGCAGGGCCAGCTGGGGCAGGTCGTTGTGCTCGGTGAAATACCCCAGGGACACCTTGAGGCTTTTCGCGCCGAAGGCTTCGGCCCGTTGCAGTGCCTGTTCCAGCAGCGGGTTGGCCCGGGAACGCCCGGCCACCCAGAGTTCCAGCGGCGAAGAAAACACGCTTTCCAGTTGCCGCTCGCGGGTGGCCCGGGCCAGCTGGGACGGGTCTTCGACGGTCAGCAGCTCTTCGCGCCATTCGATGCGCGATGCGCCGGCGGCGGCCAGCACCTCGATGAAACTGCCCTGGCCCTGCTCACGGACGCGGTCGGCGCCGTAGCTGGACAGGCTGATGGAGACAGGCGATTTATTCATGGTCATGACCTCTGAAACCGGTTTCATTTCTTCTTAAAAAAAGCCCCCAAAAAGAAGCTCATTTCCCTATCTTCATGCCTGCGCCGTTCCCTGTAGCCGCTGCCGCAGGCTGCGATCGGCGGCGTAGCCGCCGTAACCCGGGCGAAGCGTTTTCCAGGCAGATCGCGGACGCAGGTTTTGCGGCAACTGCATTGCCGATCGCAGCCTCGCAGGCTCGGCAGCGGCTACACCGGCACTGCGATTCCCGAGTCGATCAGTGGTTACAGAGACCCTCGCTGTCGGGTGGAACCGCGGACGATCAACTCGGCCGGGAAATCCAGCACCCGCAGCGGCTCGACATCGCCGCGCAAACGCTTGAGCAGGCACTCGAAGGCGCTGGCGCCGATGCGTTCGGTGGGTTGGGCGAGGGCGGTGATGCCGCTGCCCACCAGCGGATACCAGTCGAGGTCGTCGAGGGCGATCAGGCCGATCTCGTCGAACAGCGCGCAGCCCAGCTCGCGCAAGGCCCGGGTCGCGGCCAGGGCGGCGACGCCGTTGGCGCAGAACAGCGCTTTCGGACCGGGGCCGGGGGCGGCGAGGAACTGTTGCAGTTGCTGGTTCAGCGCGGCGCCGGTTTCCACCGCCGCGCCTTGCAAGCCCGGGCGTTGCTCGATCTGCGCCTTGAAACTGTTGCTGCGCTCGATCCGCGAGCTGGTGCCGTCATGGGGTTCGCTGACCAGCAGCAGGTCGCGGTAGCCGCGCTCTTGCAGGTGTTCGATGGCGCTGCGCACGGCTTGCGGGTTGTCCAGGCCGACCAGGTCGCTGTGCAGTTGCTCGACCTTGCGGTCCACCAGGACCATGGGCATTTCCCGGTGCAGTTCGCGCAGTTCGTCCAGATGATGGCCCAGGGTGTTCACGATCAGGCCTTCGATGTTGTACGAGCGCAGGTTGGCCAGGTGCTGGCGCTCCTGCTCGTCGTCGCGGTCGGTGTTGCACACCACCAGGCTGTAGCCGTGCTGACGGCAGGCGGTTTCCACGCCATGCATCACGGCAATCGAATAGGGGTTGCGGATATCGGCCACCAGCATGCCGATCAGGCGCGTGCGCCCGCGTTTCAGGCCACGGGCCATCTGGTTCGGGCGGTAGCCCAGCTCGGCTATTGCCTGTTCGATGCGCAGGGCGATGGCATCGGAGAGCAGGGCGCGGTCTTCGCCGATAAAGCGCGACACGCTGGCCTTGGAGACCCCGGCGCGTTCGGCGACATCGAGCATGGTGACGCGGCTGCGCTGGGCGGCGGAAAAACTGTTCACGGGCGGCGACCTGTCTTTGGCGTTCTTGTTATGGGGTATATCCGCTCCAGGTGCGACGTTCCGCCGCATCGCTGAAACCGGTTTCAGGAAACAGCAAAGCGCTTTCGCCGTCAAGCGCGATCAGCGCCAGCGGCATGAAAAAAATGTCATGCAGTCGATCGCGGGCGGTCTTCTTCGGTAGAGGGAGGTGTCTGGCACCTCGTTGCTGGTGATCGCGGGCAAGCCTCGCTCCTACGGGGGAAGTCATGCGCTTGACGGGCTCTTCGTAGGAGCGAGGCTTGCCCGCGAAAAGGGCCGCGCGGTTTCGCTGAAGAAAGACTATCCGAGGCAGCCCCTCAGATAGTCGAGCAGGGCGCCATACAGCGCATCCACCTCCGGCGCGAGGCCTCGGGCGCGCAGGCAGCCATGTACCAGGCCGAGGCCCGGGTACAGCTGGCTGTGGCCGTCGGCGGCCAGCAGTCGCTGGTGATACAGCTCGCCGTCGTCGCGCAGCGGGTCGAACTGCGCCAGGGCGATAAAGGCGGCGGGCAGGCCGCGCAAGTCCGTGGCCAGCAAGGGCCGGGCATAAGACGAATGCCGTTCCGGGCCGGGCAGGTACAGGGCCTGGTAGGCGTCCAGGTCGTTGCTGCCGAGCAGCGGCGCGTCGGCGCACTGGCTGCGCGAGGGCAGGTCGGCGCCTCCGCCGAGGCCGGGGTACAGCAGCACTTGGGCGGCGGGCAGCTGTTCGCCGGCATCGCGCAGGGCCAGGCACAAGGCCGCGGCGAGGTTGCCGCCGGCGCTGTCGCCGATCACCAGCTGCCGCCGGGCATCCAGGGCAAAGGGGCTGGCGCCGGCCTGCAAGGCGCGCCAGGCCGCCAGGCAATCGTCGAAGGCGGCGGGGAACGGATGTTCGGGCGCCAGGCGGTAATCCACGGCAATCACCAGCACCTGCAACTGCGCCGCCAGGTAGGCGGTGATGAAGTCGTGGGAATCCAGGTCGCCCACCACCCAGCCGCCACCGTGCAGGTACAACAGGCAAGGCCAGCCGTCCGCGGGCATCGGGCGGGCGGGGCAATAGGCGCGTGCCGGCACCCCGGCCAGTTGCAATTCGCTGATCCGCAGGCCCTCGGGACGGGGTGGGGTGAAGGCGCGGCACATGCGGCTGTAGTTGTCGCGCAGGCCCTGGGAACTGTTGTCGGGGCTGGTGAAGCTCAGGGTGCGCTCGACGAAGGCGGCGAGTTGGCGAGAGAGCGGGTAGTGGCGCATGGGCGGGAGTGTCCGTTGTCTGGAAGAGGGCCATCGCGAGCTGGCTCGCGATGAGACCGGCAGGACGCCACTATTTCAAGCTGGCCTGCACCGCCGCCACGCCGTCCTTGCCCTCGAAGCTGCTGACCCCGGCCAGCCAGCGTTGCAGGTCTTCGGGGTGCTCGCGCAGCCATTGCCGCGCCACGTCCTGGGGCGTCCTGCGTTCCATGATCGGCACCATCAGCTGGCTTTCCTGGGCGGCGCTGAAGGTCAGGTTCTGCAGCAGGCGCTGGACGTTGGGGCAACGCTCGGCGTAGTCCGGCGCGGTGACGGTGGACACCCTGGCCGCGCCTTCGTTGGGGCCATAGACGTCTTCGCTGCCGGTCAGGTAGGCGATGCGCATGTTGATGTTCATCGGGTGCGGGGTCCAGCCGACGAAGACCACGAACTCCTTGCGGTTGATCGCCCGTTGCACCGCCGCGAGCATGCCGGCCTCGCCGGACTCCACCAGCTTGAAGCCCTTGAGGCCGAAGCGGTCGCTGTCGATCATGGTCTTGAGGGTGGTGTTGGCGCCGCTGCCGGGCTCGATGCCATAAATCTTGCCGCCCAGTGGCTCCTTGAAGCGGGCGATGTCGGCGAAGGTCTTCAGGCCCGCGGCGGCGACATAGTCCGGCACGGCGAGGGTGGCCTGGGCGTCGGCCAGGCTCGGCTGGTCCAGGACCTTGACTTGCCCGGCTTCGAGGAACGGCGCGATGTTCTTGTCCATCGCCGGTTGCCAGTAGCCGAGGAAGATGTCCAGGCGCTTGTCGCGGATGCCGGCGAAGATGATCTGCTGCACGGCGCTGGTCTGTTTGCTGTCGTAACCCAGGCCGGTCAGCAGCACGTCGGCCATGCCGCTGGTGGCGATGACGTCGGTCCAGTTGACCACGCCCATGCGCACGGTCTTGCAGGAGGCGGGCTCGCTGGCCCAGGCATTGACGCTGAGGAGCAGGGCGCCACAGAGCAGCGGGAGACAAGGCTTGAACAGGGTTTTCATCGGAGGGTCTCGTTCGGCAGGTCGTTATTGTCAGAGGCGGCGTCTTTAGTGCGCCGTGCCCACCACTTTAGGTAACCCTGGCCGTTATGAACGCGCCCTGAGGCGACTGGCTTTTGCACTGGGGCGACGGCGGCCAGCCCCTTCAGGCCCACAGGCTCGCCCAGGCCGAGACCAGCAGCAACAGCGCCATGCCCTGGTTGAAACGCTGCAGGGCCAGCGGCGAACGCAGCAGCCGGGCGGAGCCGGCGCCGAGCAGCGCCCAGGCGCCGAGGCAGGGCAGGGACACCAGGAAAAACACCAGCGACAGGTACAACACCTGGTCCTGGCGTTCGCTGCCGTTGCCGGCGAACACACTGATCACGGCCAGGGCCATCATCCAGGTTTTCGGGTTGACCAGTTGCAGGCTGGCGGCGCCGAGCAGGCCCAGGCGCCGGTGGTGGGTGTCCGCTTGTGGGTCGAGGGACGCGGCCGGGGCACGGAAGATCTGCCAGGCCAGGTAGCTTAACCAGATCACCCCGGCCCAGCGCATGGCGCTCTGCAGGCCGGGCACTTCCATCAGCGTGCGGCCGAGGCCGCTACCCACCAGCATGACTATGCCGGCGGCGGCCACACAGGCGCCGACAACGATCGGCAGCGCGGCCTTGAACCCGTAGCGGGCGCTGTTGCTCAGCACCAGGATATTGGTCGGCCCCGGGGTGATCGAGGCCACGAAGGCGAACAGCAGGAAGGGCAGCAGGCTGGGCAGGGAAGGTAAGAAGGAGAACATCGTGGGCAGGCTCCAGTGAAGATCGAGGGAGCCGATCTTCGCCGGTGCGGGTTCAGGCGTCTGGAAGGTTTGAGCAGCGCTTGCGGTAGGCCGCCGGGGTCAGGCCATAGGCGCGGACGAACCAGCGGCCCATATGGCTCTGGTCGGCGAACCCCAGGGCCATGGCCACCTCGGCCGGCTGTTCGCCGCGGGCCAGCAGGCGTCGGGCCTTGGCTAGGCGCAACTGCACCAGGTAAGCGTGGGGCGGCAGGCCATAGGCGGCCTTGAAGGCGCGGGTCAGGCGGAAGCGATCGACGCCGCAGACCGCGCCCAGCTCGTCCAGGCTGATGTCCTGCTGGGCGTGGGCATGCAGGTAGTCGCGGGCCTTGTGCGCCACCAGGGGCAGGCGCGGGTCTGCGTGGTAGCGCTTGCGCCAGTGCAGGTGGCCGGTGAGCTGGTCGAGCAACTGGTCCATGGCGCTCTGGCGGACGATGCGCAGCTCGCCGTGGTGCAGGCTGTGGAAGGCATTGCTGGTGGCCAGGGCCAGGCGCTGGTCGCTGGCCAGGGTGGTGGCGAAACTCAGCTGGCTGTCGGCCGGCGCCTCTTCGAACAGCGCGCTCAGCTCACGCTCCAGCCAGTTCGGGTCGAGGTACAGCATGCGGTAGGTGAAGCCGCTTTCGGTGGGGGCATCGCCGTCGTGGATTTCCCCGGGCTCGAGCAGGAACACCTTGCCCGGGGTGCTGTGAAAACGCTCGCGCCGGCAGTGGAATTGCTGCACGCCCTCTTCGGTCACGCCCACCAGGTAGCTGTCATGCCAGTGAGGGTCGTAGGCATGGCCGGTGAAATGGGCGCGCAGGGTTTCGATGCCGGTATCGGCGTCCTGGGCCAGATCGATCCAGTTGTGCGCGTTCATGGCGTGTCCGTGGCAAGGGCGAGCGTGACAGTTAGCGCCCGCCGGCCAGGGCGGGTCTAGAAGATTTGTGCGACTTCAACCGAACAGCCCGGCGGCGATGTTGATGGAAAACCCGAGGATCGCGGTGTTGAACAGAAAACCGATCAGCGACTGGGCCAGGACGATCTTGCGCAGTTCGCGGGTGGCGACGCCGACGTCGGAAGTCTGCACCGCCACGCCGATGGTGAAGGAGAAGTACAGGAAGTCCCAGTAATTGGGGGTGGTCAGGCCTTCGGGAAAGCGCAGGGCCGGGTCCTTGCCGTTCCAGGTGTAGTAGAGGCGGGCGTAGTGCACGCTGAAGATCACCCCGATCAGCAGCCAGGAGCCGATCACCGTGAGGCCGGTAAAGGCGTAGTGCAGCAGGCGCCGGCCGGTTTCCAGGTCCTTGCTGCCGGACAGCGAGAGGGTGATGGCGGCGAGGCTGGCGATGGCCGCGATGCAGACCATGAGCAGCACCAGCCCGGCGTTTTCGTCCTCGACCTCGGCAATGCGTTTCACATCGTCGGCTTTGGAGCGCGCGGTGAGCCAGCACATCAGCGCCAGGTAGCTCCAGACCCCGGCGTTCCAGCCGATGAGAATCTTGCTGATCAGGGTGTCGGCCGGCACCAGGACGCCCGCGGCCAGGCCGATAAGGGCGCCGATGGTCAGGCGAGGGTGGGTACGTACAAGAAGGGACATGGCGGCTCGCAGTGGCGGATTTGCCGCAAACCTTAGCATGCCGTCGCCGCAGGGGCGGGGCCCCTGCGGTTACATGGCTCTTGTGTAGGAGCGAAGCTTGCTCGCGATGAGTCTTCAACGATGGCTTGATAAGCCTTCAACGGTCACTCGATAAGCCTTCAACGATGACTTGATGAATCTTCAACGATCGCTCGATAAGCCTTCAACGATCACGCGGTACGCTGAAGACTCGTCGCCGCATGACTATTCGGCCGCTCCTGGCGTCGTGACGCTCACCGCTTGTTTGCCGTTGCGCCTGACCAGCCTCATCACCACCACGAAGAACACCGGCACGAATACCACCGCCAGGGTCGCGGTGATCATGCCGCCGATCACCCCGGTGCCGATGGCCTGCTGACTGGCCGAACTGGCGCCGCTGGCGATGGCCAGGGGCACCACGCCGAGGATGAACGCCAGCGAGGTCATGACGATCGGCCGCAGGCGCAGGCGCGCGGCCTGCACCGTGGCGTCCACCAGGTCGTGGCCTTCGTCGTACAGGCTCTTGGCGAACTCGATGATCAGGATCGCGTTTTTCGCCGACAGGCCGATGATGGTGATCAGTCCGACCTTGAAGAACACGTCGTTGGGCATGCCGCGCAGGGTCACTGCCAGCACCGCGCCGAGCACACCCAGGGGCACCACCAGCAGCACCGAGGTCGGAATCGACCAGCTCTCGTACAGCGCCGCCAGGCATAGGAACACGATCAGCAACGACAGCCCGAGCAACAGCGGCGCCTGGCTGCCGGACAGGCGTTCCTGCAACGACAGGCCGGTCCATTCCTGGCCCAGGCCGGTGGGCAGCTGGCTTACCAGGCGCTCGATTTCCGCCATGGCCTCGCCGGTGCTGTGGCCCGCGCTCGGCTCGCCGGAAATGCTGATGGCCGGGTAGCCGTTGTAGCGGGTCAACTGGGTCGGGCCCTGGGTCCAGCGCGCCTGGGCAAAGGCCGACAGCGGCACCATCTTGCCGAGGTTGTTGCGCACGTTGATCTTCAGCAGGTCTTCCACCTGGCTGCGTCGATCGCCCTCGGCCTGGACCACCACCCGCTGCATCCGCCCCTGGTTGGGGAAGTCGTTGATGTAGCTGGAACCGACCGCGGTGGACAGCACATTGCCGATGTCGGCAAAGGACACGCCCAGGGCATTGGCCTGCTTGCGGTCGACTTCCAGGTGCACCTGCGGCGCCTCGGCCAGGGCGCTTTCGCGCACGTTGATGAGGATCGGGCTCTTTTCCGCGGCGGCCAGCAAGTCGGTGCGGGCCTGCATCAGCGCGGCATGGCCGAGGCCGCCGCGGTCCTGCAGGCGGAACTCGAAGCCGCTGGAGGTGCCCAGGCCGTCCACCGGCGGTGGCAGCACGGCGTAGGACACCGCGTCCTTGATTTCACTGAAGGCGGCGTTGGCCCGGTCGGCGATGGATTGCGCCGAGTCGTCGCTGCCGCGCTGCGACCAGTCCTTGAGGGTGGTGAAGGTCAGTGCGGCGTTCTGCCCGCTGCCGGAGAAGCTGAAGCCGAGAATCACCGTGCTGTCGCCGACCCCCGGCTCGCTGGCGTTGTGCGCCTCGATCTGTTCCACCACCTGGATTGTGCGGTTCTTGCTCGCGCCCGGTGGCAACTGGATGTCGGTGATGGTGTAGCCCTGGTCTTCCACCGGCAGGAACGAAGAGGGCAGGCGGCTGAACAGCAGCCCCAGGCCCACCAGCAGCACGCCGTACACCAGCAGGTAGCGGCCGCAGCGTTTCAGCGCATAGGCGACCCAGCGCTGGTAGCCGTCGCTGAGGTTTTCGAAGCGCCGGTTGAACCAGCCGAAGAAGCCGCCTTTTTCATGGTGCTCGCCCTTGGCGATCGGCTTGAGCAGGGTGGCGCACAGGGCCGGGGTCAGGGTCAGGGCGAGGAAGGCCGAGAACAGGATCGAGGTGGCCATCGACAGCGAGAACTGCTGGTAGATGACGCCCACCGAACCCGGCATGAAGGCCATCGGCAGGAACACCGCCACCAGCACCAGGGTGATGCCGACGATGGCGCCGGTGATCTGTTGCATCGCCTTGCGCGTCGCCTCCCTGGGCGACAGGCCCTCGCTGGCCATGATCCGTTCGACGTTCTCCACCACCACAATGGCGTCGTCCACCAGGATGCCGATGGCCAGGACCATGCCGAACATGGTCAGCACGTTGATCGAGAAACCCAGCGCCAGCATGGTGGCGAAGGTGCCCATGAGTGCCACCGGCACCACCAGGGTCGGGATCAGCGTATAGCGGATGTTCTGCAGGAACAGGAACATCACCGCGAACACCAGCAACATGGCTTCGCCCAGGGTGTAGACCACCTTGGTGATCGAGACCTTGACGAAGGGCGAGGTGTCGTAGGGGATCTTGTATTCCACGCCGGCCGGGAAGTAGCGCGACAGCTCGTCCATCTTCGCCCGGATCAGGGTCGCGGTGCTCAGGGCGTTGGCCCCCGGCGACAGCTGCACGCCGACCGCAGTGGAAGGCTTGCCGTTGAGGCGGGTGGAGAACTGGTATTCCTGGCTGCCGACTTCCACCCGGGCGACGTCGCCGATGCGCACGGTGGAGCCGTCCGGATTGGCCCGCAGGACGATGTCGGCGAACTCTTGCGGGGTCGACAGCTGGCCCTTGACCAATACCGTGGCGGTGATTTCCTGGCTCGAGTGGCTCGGCAGGTCGCCGATGCTGCCGGCCGAGACCTGGGCGTTCTGCGCGACGATCGCCGCGTTGACGTCGGCCGGGGTCAGGTTGAAGCCGATCAGCTTCTGCGGGTCGATCCACACCCGCATGGCGCGCTCGGCGCCGTACAGCTGGGCCTTGCCGACCCCGTCCAGGCGGCGGATCTCGTTCATCACGTTACGCGCCAGATAGTCGCTGAGCGCGGTGTCGTCGAGCTTGCCGTCGCTGGAGGTGAGGGTGATCAGCAGCAGGAAACCGGCCGAGACCTTTTCCACCTGCAGGCCCTGTTGGGTCACCGCTTGCGGCAGGCGCGGCTCGACCACCTTGAGGCGGTTCTGCACGTCGACCTGGGCCATTTCCGGGTTGGTGCCCGGCTGGAAGGTGGCGGTGATGGTGGCGCTGCCCAGGCTGCTCTGGGACGAGAAGTACAGCAGGTGGTCGGCGCCGTTGAGCTCTTCCTCGATCAGGCTGACCACGCTTTCGTCCACGGTCTGCGCCGAGGCGCCCGGGTACACGGCGTAGATCTCGATGCTCGGCGGGGCGACGTTGGGGTACTGCGCCACCGGCAACTGCGGGATGGAAAGGGCGCCGGCCAGCAGGATAAACAGGGCGACCACCCAGGCGAACACCGGACGGTCGATAAAGAATTGCGGCATGAGGGTTCCTACCTACTGTCCAGTGGTCTGGGCAAGGGGAAGAGGGCTGTCGTCGATCTGCACCTTTTCGCCCGGACGGGCGTGCTGCAGGCCCTCGACGACGATACGGTCGCCGGCCTTGAGGCCGTCGCTGACGATCCAGCGGTCCTGTTGCACGGCGCCCAGTTGCACCGGACGCTGCACCACCCGCTGCTCGGCATCCACCAGCAGCACCTGGGCGATGCCGGCGCTGTCGCGCTGGATGGCCCGCTGCGGCACGCTGATGCCCTGGCGGTTCACCGCCTGCTCCAGGCGTACGCGAATGAAGCTGCCGGGCAGCAGGTCGAGGTCCGGGTTGGGGAACTCGCTGCGCAGGATGATCTGGCCGGTGCTCGGGTCGACGCTGAGGTCGGCGAACAGCAGCTTGCCCGGCAGCGGGTAGAGGCTGCCGTCGTCCTGGATCAGCGTGGCCTTGGCCTGGTCCTGGCCGACCTGCTGCAACTGGCCGGCGCGGAAGGCGCGGCGCAGGTCGTTGAGCTCGCGGGTCGACTGGGTGAGGTCGGCGTGGATCGGGTCCAGTTGCTGGATCAGCGCCAGCGGCGTGGTTTCGTTCTGGCCCACCAGTGCGCCTTCGGTGACCAGGGCGCGGCCGACGCGCCCGGAAATCGGCGCGGTGACGGTGGCATAGCCCAGGTTCAGCCGGGCGCGCTGCACGGCGGCCTGGTTGGCGGCTACGTCGGCGGCAGTCTGGCGCGCGTTGGCCCGGGCGTTGTCGTATTCCTGGGCGCTGATGGCCTGGTCTTCGATCAGCTGGGCGTAGCGCTGCTCCTGCAAGCGGGCCTGGAAGGCGTTGGCCTCGGCCTTGCGCAGGCTGGCCAGGGCACTGTCGAGGTCGGCCTTGAACGGTGCCGGATCGATGCGAAACAGCACGTCGCCCTGCTTGACGTCGGTGCCTTCGCGGAAGGTCCGTTGCAGCACCACCCCGGCCACCCGTGCGCGCACCTCGGCGATACGCGGCGCGGCGATGCGCCCGCTCAGTTCGCTGCTGATCGACAGCGGGCGAGTCTCGACGGTTTCGATCCGGACCTTGGCCAACGGCGCCTGTTCTTCGGCGGTGGAGGCCTGGTCGCAAGCGCTCAGCGCGGCTGCCAGCAACAACAGGCAGAACGGCGCAAACAGGTTTTTCGACATGCTGATACCCCAATGATGACTGCGGCATGCTAAGGGCATGCCGCCAGGACCGCTGTGAAGCTGTGTAGGTGCTGTGTGAAAAAGTGTGAAACGAATGCTCGGGCGGGCGCGAGGTTGTATATCCTTTGTGCCTCGCTGATCGGGCGACGGCTTCCCAGGGAACATTCTAAGGAACGTTGTCGCTGTGTTTTTATTCACTCAAAGACTTCAATCCCCATGCCCAACATCCTTCTGGTCGAAGACGACTCCGCGCTCTCCGAACTGATCGCCAGTTACCTGGAGCGCAACGGCTATCAGGTCAATGTCATCAGCCGCGGCGACCAGGTGCGCGAACGGGCGCGGGTCAACCCGCCGGACCTGGTGATTCTCGACCTGATGTTGCCCGGCCTGGACGGCCTGCAGGTCTGCCGCCTGCTGCGGGCCGATTCGGCGTCGCTGCCGATCCTGATGCTGACCGCCCGTGATGATAGCCATGATCAGGTGCTGGGTCTGGAAATGGGCGCCGACGATTATGTGACAAAGCCTTGCGAGCCGCGGGTGCTGCTGGCGCGAGTGCGCACCTTGTTGCGCCGCAGCAGCCTCGGCGAGCCGCAGACCGCCAGCGACCGGATCCTCATGGGCAACCTGTGCATCGACCTGTCGGAGCGCACCGTGAGCTGGCGCGACCAGTTGGTGGAGCTGTCCAGCGGCGAATACAACCTGCTGGTGGTGCTGGCCCGGCATGCCGGCGAGGTGCTGAGCCGCGACCAGATCCTGCAACGCCTGCGGGGCATCGAGTTCAACGGCACCGACCGCTCGGTGGACGTGGCGATTTCCAAGCTGCGGCGCAAGTTCGACGACCATGCCGGCGAGGCGCGCAAGATCAAGACCGTGTGGGGCAAGGGTTACTTGTTCAGCCGTTCCGAATGGGAATGCTGAGTCGATGCTGAGAATCCTGATTCGCCTGTACCTGGTGACCATCGTCTCGTTCAGCGCGGCAATCTACCTGGTGCCGGAGCTGGTGGTGAAGGTCTTCCACGAGCGTTTCGTCACTTACAACCTGGATTATTCCCGGGGCCTGCAGACCCTGATCGTCAAGCAGTTTCGCGGCGTGCCCTCAGAGCAGTGGCCGGCCCTGGCCGCGGAAATGGACCAGGAATTCCAGCCGCTGCACATCGTCCTGACCCGCAACGATGACGCCGATTTCACCCTGTACGAGCGCGAACGCCTGCAACGCGGCGAGAACGTGGTGCGGGTCGGCGACTGGGGCTGGCGCACCCTCGCGGTGGCGCCGCTGGACGAGCAGATGGCAGTGCAGATGGTGGTGCCGCCGGACCCGATCGACGTCAGCCTGCTGTACTGGAGCATCAACGTGCTGATCGGCGCGACCATGCTCGCCTGCCTGTTGCTCTGGCTGCGGCCGCACTGGCGCGACCTGGAGCGGCTGAAGCACGCCGCCGAGCGTTTCGGCAAGGGCCATTTGAGCGAGCGCACGCAGATTTCCGCAAGCTCCAACATCGGCAGCCTGGCCAATGTCTTCGATACCATGGCCGGCGACATCGAGAACCTGCTGAACCAGCAACGCGACCTGCTCAACGCGGTGTCCCACGAGCTGCGCACGCCCTTGACCCGGCTCGACTTCGGCCTGGCGCTGGCGCTCTCCGACGACCTGCCGGCCACCAGCCGCGAGCGCCTGCAAGGGCTGGTGGCGCATATTCGCGAGCTGGACGAACTGGTGCTCGAGCTGCTGTCCTACAGCCGTCTGCAGATCCCGGCGCAGTTGCCGGAGCAGGTCGAGGTGTCGCTGGACGAGTTCATCGACAGCATCCTCGGCAGCGTCGACGACGAGTTGGAATCCCCGGACATCGTCATCGATGTACTGCTGCACGGCAGCCTGGAGCGCTTCAGCCTCGACCCGCGGCTGACCGCTCGGGCGATCCAGAACCTGCTGCGCAACGCCACGCGCTATTGCGAAAAGCGTATCCAGGTGGGGGTGCACGTCAGCGAGCGCGGCTGTGAAATCTGGGTCGACGACGATGGCATCGGCATTCCCGACGACGAGCGCGAGCGGGTGTTCGAACCCTTTTACCGCCTGGACCGCAGCCGCGATCGCGCCACTGGCGGCTTCGGCCTCGGCCTGGCCATCAGCCGCCGGGCCCTGGAAGCCCAGGGCGGGACCCTGACCGTCGAAGCCTCACCGCTGGGCGGCGCGCGTTTCCGCCTGTGGCTGCCGATGCCGGCCTGAGCCTTGCCGGGCACCTCCGGCGACGGGGAATGCCCGGCACACCGGCGTTTAGGGAAGGTGTTGCATCAGCACAATGCGGTCGGCTGCAGCTCGCTGGCCTTGATCAGGTTCACCCCCGCCGCGCGCATCTGCCGGGTGGCCTTGTCCAGCGAGCCGTCCATGTCGATGGCCCGGCAGGCGTCGACGATCACGAAGGTATTGAACCCCGCCGCCCGCGCATCCAGCGCCGACCAGGCCACGCAATAGTCCAGGGCCAGCCCCACCAGATACACCGTGTCGATGCCGCGCTGGCTCAGGTAGCCGGCCAGGCCGGTCGTGGTGCTGCGGTCCGCCTCGACGAAGGCCGAGTAACTGTCGATATCCGGATTGCAGCCCTTGCGCAGGATCAACTGGGCGTGGGGCAGGTTGAGCTTGGGGTGCAGTTCGGCGCCACGGCTGGCCTGCACGCAATGGTCCGGCCAGAGCACCTGCGGACCATAGGGCAATTGGATGATGTCGTTCGGTGCGTGGCCGTCGTGGCTGGAGGCGAACGAGATATGCCCGGCCGGGTGCCAGTCCTGGGCGATCACCACCTGCTTGAAGTGGCTGCCCAGGCGATTGATCAAGGGCACGATCTGGTCGCCTCCGGGCACGGCCAGCGCGCCACCGGGGATGAAGTCGTTCTGTACGTCGATGACCAGCAGCGCCTTGCGTGAGCGACGGCTGCTGGCAGTTTTGGCAGTAGGCATGTGCAAGCTCCCTGGGTTGAGCAATGAGTCCATTCTCCCAGAGCATAGCGTGCCCGTTCCATGGCGCCGTTCCGCCGGTCAGGGCGTGGGAATCGACTGACCTCGGGTCTTGCCGCCAGCGGCGATGGCCTCTTCGTAGCGGTCATTGGGGAGCAGGCCACTGGCCTGGTCGGTGCGGTCGGCGTCCGGTAGCCGGGTGGTGCGCTGGCTGACGCAGCGCTGGTTCTTGCTGTCCCAGACCTGGCCGTCCGGGCAGTTGGCGGCGACCGCCAGCAAGGTCGTCAGCAGGCTGCCGGCGAGCAGCAGCGGGGCGCCGAAGGCGAGGGGAGGGAGGTTCATCGCGCGGTCTCCATGCGGATAGCGGTCCCTCCATTAAAGGTCCATCGCCCTGGCCGCGCTGCCCAAACTGACAGATTTTTCATGCCGTCAGTCGCCTGGGCGGGGCTATGCTGGGCAGCACTGGCCAATGATCTGGAGCCGACCGATGAAAGACCCGCAACCTGCGATCCATCATGCTGCTGCCGACGGCTACAAGGGCGCGGCCGACACCTACGTGCGTGGCCGCCCGGACTACCCGCCGGCACTGGACCAGTGGCTGCGCACAAGCCTGGGCTTGCAGGCCGGCCAGGTGGCGGTCGATCTCGGCGCCGGCACCGGCAAGTTCACCGGGCGCCTGCTGGCCACCGGGGCGCGGGTGATTGCCGTGGAGCCAGTGGCGCAGATGCGCGCCAGGCTCGCCGCCAGCTACCCCCAGGCCGAAGCCCTGAGCGGCACCGCCACTGCTATTGCGCTGGCCGACGAATCGGTGGACGCCGTGGTCTGCGCCCAGGCCTTTCACTGGTTTGCCAGCCATGAAGCGTTGAGCGAAATCGCCCGGGTGCTCAAGCCGGGCGGCCGCCTGGGCCTGGTGTGGAACCTGCGCGATGCGCGGGTGCCGTGGGTGCAGCGCCTGGATCGGATCGTCAACGCCCTGCAAGGCGATACGCCGCGCTATTACACCGGGGCCTGGCGCCAGGCCTTTCCCCATCCGAGTTTCACGCCCTTGCAGGAGCAGCACTTTCGCAACAGCCACAGCGGCGCGCCGCAGAACGTGATTTTCGATCGGGTGCGCTCCACCAGCTTTATTGCGGCCTTGCCGGATGCGCAGAGGGCGGAGGTCGACCGGCAGATCGCCGCCTTGATCGCCGAAGAACCGGAGCTGCGGGATAAATGCGTGGTCAGCGTGCCTTACGAAACCGCGGCGTTCTGGGCCCACAAAATCCCGTGATCCGCCAATCCTCCTGCCCGCAACCCTCCTGTAGGAGCGAGCTTGCTCGCGATGAGCGCAAAGCGCTCGCCTTGCAGATCCCCCGTGTCACCTGTGAGTACGCGCGGGTCAGGAATTGAGCGCTACGCGCTCATCGCGAGCAAGCTCGCTCCTACATAGAGAATAGATAGGCCGTTGTGTGGCCAGTCCCGGTTTTGGCCGATGCGCTGCCTTACTGCGCGGCACAGGCCCTTGCTATAGTTCGGGCCTCATTTTTTTTGCCCGGTAAGGAGTGCTGCCATGTCCGAATATCAAGCCTTTCGCGTCGAACTTGCTGACAACATCGCCCATGTGCAGATCAACCGGCCGGAAAAGATCAACTCGATGAACGCCGCGTTCTGGAGCGAGATCATCGAGATCTTCCGCTGGATCGACGACACCGACGCGGTCCGCGTGGTGGTGCTGAGCGGCGCCGGCAAGCACTTTTCCTCGGGCATCGACCTGATGATGCTGGCGGGCGTGGCCAACGAACTGGGCAAGGACGTCGGGCGCAACGCGCGCCTGCTGCGGCGCAAGATCCTGCAGCTGCAGGCATCCTTCAATGCCGTCGACAACTGCCGCAAGCCGGTGCTGGCGGCGATCCAGGGTTACTGCCTGGGCGGCGCCATCGACCTGATCGCCGCCTGCGACATGCGCTACGCCGCCGCGGACGCGCAATTCTCGATCAAGGAAATCGATATCGGCATGGCCGCCGATGTCGGCACGTTGCAACGTTTGCCGCGTATCATCGGTGACGGCATGCTGCGCGAACTGGCTTACACTGGGCGCACCTTCGGCGCCGAGGAGGCAGGCAGCATCGGCCTGGTCAATCGCACCTACGCCGACAGCGAAAGCCTGCTCGATGGCGTGATGGGCATTGCCCGGGAAATCGCCAGCAAGTCGCCGATCGCCGTCAGCGGTACCAAGGAAATGATCGGCTACATGCGCGACCACCGCATCGACGACGGCCTGGAATACATCGCTACCTGGAACGCCGCCATGCTGCAATCCACCGACCTGCGCGTGGCCATGGCCGCCCATATGAGCAAACAGAAACCTGAATTTCTGGACTGATTGAACATGACTTCACGCTGGACCACCGCAGTACTGGATATCGACCTTCCCGGCGGCTGGGCCGTGGCCCGCGGCCCGCAGGGCTTTCTGTTCGACGACAACGGCGCGCTGTTCCCCCGCGAATGGCTCAAGCGCCAGGACCTGCCGATCCTCGCCGAGCACGGCATCGGCCACCTGGATGGCGAGCCGGTGTACCTGCTGGAGCTCAAGAGCGTTTCCGAGGTGCCGGGCTGCAACTGGAAAGGCCTGCGAGCGTTCATGCTCGACGGCGATCACACCCTGTACAAGGTCCTGGGCTATGCCGCGCAGATCGGCACCTGGGCCCGCGAGCACCGCTTCTGCGGCAACTGCGGCCAGCCCATGACCCAGGTGATGCGCGAGCGGGCGATGTACTGCGAGCCCTGCGACCTGCGCAGCTACCCGCGGATTTCGCCGAGCATGATCGTGCTGATCACTCGCGGCGACGAGGTGTTGCTGGCGCGGTCGCCGCGTTTCGTCCCCGGGGTCTACAGCACCCTGGCCGGGTTCGCCGAGCCGGGCGAGTCGGCCGAGGACTGCCTGGTGCGCGAGGTGCGCGAAGAGGTGCAGATCGAGGTCAAGAATATCCAGTACATCGGCAGCCAGTGCTGGCCGTTCCCGCATTCGATGATGCTGGGGTTTCATGCCGAGTACGCCGGCGGCGAGATCGTGCCGCAGGAAGACGAGATCGAGGATGCGCAGTGGTTCAACGTGCATGCGTTGCCGCCGCTGCCGGCGTCACGCTCGATTGCCCGTTACCTGATCGATCTGTATGTGGCCCGGCGCCTGGGCTTGGCGGAGCCTGTATTGCCGGGTTGAGCCCCGGCTGGACGCAAGCTGGAAGGAGCTGGAAACAAACAGCGCGGGCGAATCCGCTGGGTTCGCCCGCTGTCGTTTCAGTGGGTCAGACGGCGCTGAACCAGTGCTGCCAGGCCAGGCGCACGGTCAGGCCCAGGACCACGGTGATGAACACCGGGCGAATGAATTTCGCGCCGCCGCTGATGGCGGTGCGGGCGCCGAAGAAGGCGCCGACCATCAGCGACAGGCCCATGCTCAGGCCGATGGCCCAATCCACCTGGCCGGAGAAAATGAAGATCGACAGCGCCGCCGCGTTGCTGACGAAGTTCATGCTGCGCGCCACGCCGCTGGCCTTGACCAGGTCGATGGGGTAGAGCAGCAGGCTGCTGACGGTCCAGAAGGCGCCCGTGCCGGGGCCGGCCACGCCGTCGTAGAAACCGAGGCTGAAGCCCTGGGTCGATTGCCACTTTTTCTTGATCGGCGCCTCGCTGTCCAGCGGCGCTTTCGGCGTGCCGCCGAACAGCAGGTACACGCCACAGGCGAAGACGATCACCGGCAGCATCTTGTTCAGCCATTCGGCCGGCAGGTAATGGGCCACCACTGCGCCGGTCAGCGCACCCACCAGGGTGCCGACGATGGCGTGGGTCCATTGCCGCGGGTGAAACAGCTTGCGCCGGTAGAAGGTGAAGCTGGCGGTGGCTGAGCCAAAGGTCGAACTCAGTTTGTTGGTGCCCAGCACCAGGTGCGGCGGCAGGCCGGCGGTGAGCAGCGCCGGGGTGGTGAGCAGGCCGCCGCCGCCGGCAATGGCGTCGATAAAGCCGGCAATGAAGGCGACGAGGGCCAGAATGGCGAGGGTGGTCAAATCTACGCTGAGTTCGAAAGGCATGGGATCGACTTATTTCGGCGGGGCGCAGAAGAGCTGCGCGAAAGGTCGGTATCTTACCCATAACCTTTCACGACCGCGACCGTCCCCATTCTGTAGGAGCGGCCGGTCGACGCTCCTACGTTGAGGGCGGTGAGGCTGTTATTGGCGCTGCGGCCCGTTGCCGATCTGCCACACGAACGGCGGTTCGCTGCCATTGATCAGCCAATCGCCGACGATGCGTGCCTTGTAGATCACCGGGTTGTGCGACGACAGGGTACGGGCGTTGCGCCAGTGACGGTCGAGGGCCTTGCCCTGGCGGATATCCGAAGCGCCCAGGGCATTGAACAGCTCGCTGGTGGCGCGCTGAATCAGTTCGGTGACCACCACCTGGGCCGTGGCCGACTGGATTTCCGCGGCGACATTGGCTGCCCGCTCTGCCTCGTCATTCCCGGCAAAACGTGCCAGGTACGCCTGCTGCGCCGGTTCCGCCGCGCGCACCGCGCTGGCCTCGGCGGCATACACCAGGGCCGAGATTTCCCCGACCACTTGCTGCACCTGGGCATCTTCGCTGGCCCGGGGCGCGTTGCCGTGGCTGTAGATGCGCTTGCGCGCGCGCACCTCGTGAGCCACATCGCGCACCGCGGCACGGCCGACGCCCGCCAGTGTCGCCAGCAGCACCAATTGATAGAACGCGGTCTGGTATTTGAAGCGGGTGGCGAAGTCGATAAGGTTCTCGGCCTCCACCTCGGCATCGACAAAGCGCGAGGTGCCGCTGCCCGTGGTGCGCTGGCCGAAGCCGTCCCAGTCGTCGCTCTGCACGATGCCCGGCTGGCGGGTGCGCACCGCGGCGATCACGTCGCCACCGGTATCGCTGCGCCGGGCGTAGACATCGATCCAGTCGGAGAAAATGCTCCCGGTGCTGTAGAACTTCTCGCCGTTGAGCCGCCACTTGTCGCCGGCCGGCGAGACCTGGGTGATCACCTCGCCAATGGCCACGCTGCCGATTTCGGTCCAGGCGCAACCGACGATGTCGCCCTCGACGAAACGCTTGAACCACAGGTCCCGTGCCGGCCCCGGGGCAGCGTTGAGGCGGTCCTCGGCAAAGGCGAAATGCCCGCGCAAGGCTTGCGGCACGTTGGAGTCGGCCTCGGCCAGTTCGATCAGCAACTGGAACAACTGCGGCAGGGAGGCGCCGCCGCCACCGTATTCCACCGGCACCCGCACCGCGCCAAAACCGGCCTCCTTGAGCCACCCGATCGCCTCGTACGGCAGGCTGCGCGATTGCTCGCGCTCCACCGCGCTGGCGGCGATCCGCTTGAAGATCGGGCGGAAGCGCCCGGCCAGGGCTTCGTAGTCGACGCCTACGGACAATGGATTGATCACCTGGTGTTCGGTCATGGGCACAGCTCCTTGAGTCGGCAGTGAAAGCGTGGTTTGCGCGGACGGGATTGCACGGTCCGTGCCGGGAGGCGGGTGGCTGTAATCAGCGGGCCGGGCGCAGGGCGGCTGGTTGGCAACTGTTGCCCAGCCAACAGCGCATCAACAAATCGACCTGTTCAGGCGGGTTCGACGGTCTACCTGTAGCCGCTGCCGCAGGCTGCGAAAAGGCCCGAAGGGCCTTCCTGCGTCGGTACAGGCAGCGTCTGCTGCGCAGCCGATCGCAGCCGATCGCAGCCTGCGGCAGCGGCTACAGGGGCGCGTGGCCCTGGAGTTTTCCGGCTGGCACGGTTGCTGCTCTGTTCCCCGGACACTTCAGTCGCGAGGACACGCCAAT
Organism: Pseudomonas sp. GW456-L12; assembly: GCF_059424045.1. Lineage (NCBI taxonomy): Bacteria > Pseudomonadati > Pseudomonadota > Gammaproteobacteria > Pseudomonadales > Pseudomonadaceae > Pseudomonas > Pseudomonas sp. GW456-L12. Next base: position 158,537 of record NZ_JBWKZA010000010.1, on the reverse strand, counting down.
GAGTCAGCAAGCCGTCAAATTTGCCTACTGGGTACCGAACGTCAGCGGCGGGCTGGTGGTCAGCAAGATCGAGCAGCGCACCGACTGGGGCATCGATTACAACCGCAAGCTGGCGCAGCTAGCCGAGGCCGCCGGTTTCGAATACGCCCTGACCCAGATCCGCTTCACCGCCGGCTACGGCGCCGAGTTCCAGCATGAGTCCGTGGCGTTCAGCCATGCGCTGCTGGCCGCCACCGACAAGCTCAAGGTGATCGCGGCGATCCTGCCCGGCCCCTGGCAACCGGCGCTGGCGGCCAAGCAGCTGGCGACCATCGACCAGCTGACTAATGGCCGGATCGCGGTGAACATCGTCAGCGGCTGGTTCAAGGGCGAATTCCAGGCCATCGGCGAACACTGGCTGGAGCACGACGAGCGTTATCGGCGTTCCGAAGAATTCATCCGTTCCCTCAAGGGCATCTGGAACCAGGACAACTTCAGCTTCCGTGGCGACTTCTATCGTTTCGACAACTACAGCCTCAAGCCCAAGCCGCTGGGCCAGCCGGAGGTGTTCCAGGGCGGCAGTTCCCGCGCCGCGCGGGACATGGCGGCACGCGTCTCCGACTGGTATTTCACCAACGGCAACACGCCGGAAGGCATCAAGGCCCAGGTCGACGACATCCGCGCCAAGGCCGCGGCGAACAAGCATTCGGTGAAGGTCGGGGTCAATGCCTTCGTGATTGCCCGCGACACCGAGGAGGAAGCACACGCGGTGCTGGCCGAGATCATCGACCAGGCCGATCCGGAAGCGGTGAACGCCTTTGGCGACGCGGCGAAACAGGCGGGCAAGGCCTCGCCGGAAGGCGAGGGCAACTGGGCCAAATCCACCTTCGAGGACTTGGTGCAGTACAACGACGGGTTCAAGACCAACCTGATCGGCACGCCGCAGCAGATCGCCGAGCGCATCGTCGCCTTGAAGGCCGTGGGCGTGGACCTGGTGCTGGCGGGGTTCCTGCATTTCCAGGAAGAGGTGGAGTACTTCGGCAAGCGGGTGTTGCCACTGGTGCGCGAGCTGGAAGCCAAGGCGGCGCTGAAGCGCGAGGATGCCGCGGCTTGAGGTGGACTGTAGGAGCGAAGCTTGCTCGCGATAGCGGTTTAGCGGACACACCGCGTCGCCAGCATCGCGCGCAATCGAGCGTCGACCGGCCGCTCCTACAGAAGAAGATTACAGGCCCAGGTCAGACAGCCCCGGATGGTCATCCGGGCGCCGGCCCAGCGGCCAGTGGAACTTGCGCTCGCTTTCCTTGATCGGCATGTCGTTGATGCAGGCGTAGCGGTTGGCCATCAGGCCGTGCTCGTCGAACTCCCAGTTCTCGTTGCCGTAGGAGCGGAACCAGTTGCCCGAGTCGTCGTGCCATTCGTAGGCGTAACGCACGGCGATGCGGTTGTCGGTAAAGGCCCAGAGTTCCTTGATCAGGCGATAGTCCAGCTCCTTGGCCCATTTGCGGGTCAAAAACCCCTTGGCTTCTTCACGGTTGTGGGCGAACTCGGCGCGGTTACGCCATTGGGTGTCCAGGGTGTAGGCCAGGGACACCCGCTGCGGGTCGCGGGAGTTCCAACCGTCTTCGGCCAGGCGGACCTTTTCAATGGCCGATTCGCGGGTGAAAGGGGGAAGTGGCGGACGAACTTCAGCGTTAGATGACATTTAAAGTCTCCAATGAAAGTTGAGGTTCAGCAGTGTCGAACTTGTTTTAAACGATTACAGGTCCAATAACTTTCGCGCCATGCATTGCGCATTATCGGCGGCACTGCGATCACCCATCACAAGTGCAACGGTAATGGCGCCGTCAATCAGGATCAGCAACTGTCTGGCTTGCTCCTCCGGATCTTCGGTGCCGGGTTTTTCCGAGGCGTGTTCCTTGCAGAGCTCGAACACGTAGTCGAACAGTTTCTGTTTGTGCGCCCTGGCCACCACCCGTACCGGGTCCTGCGGGTCGCCGGTCTCGCCGCTGGTATTGATGAAGGCGCAGCCGCGAAAGTCCTCCGAGGCGAACCAGCCGCCCAGCACCGTGAACAGGTTGAGCAGGCGCGCGGCCGGCGTTGGGGCCTTGCCGACCTCGCTGGTGAACCAGTGCATCCAGCGCAGGTCGCGGCGTTGCAGGGCGGCCACCACCAGTTCGTCCTTGGTGGTGAAGTAGCGGTAGATGCTCTTTCTGGAGACGCCGGCGGTCTTCACCAGAAGATCCATGCCCGTGGCGGCGATGCCACTTTTATAGATCAACTTTTCGGTGACATCCAGAATGATGTCGCGTGTGTCGTTGCTAGTGATTTCGTTCATGTGGCGTACAGTAGAACGATCGTTCTCCTTGGTCAATAAGTTATTTTCGATCGATGAATTTATTGTCGCGACCCATCCCGTCACCCGCGCTTGCGCGGCAGGCGCGAGAGGGCAGGCGACAAATCTTCACAGCGCCCCGCAAGACCCGGGCCGGCACCTTGGTGTAAGCTCTTGCGCTCTTTTGGATTCGACCTTCTGCGAGCCCTATGCCGTCGCTTTTCAAACGTTCCCTGCTGCCCAAATTGCGCAGCTTCCCGCTGGCTGCCGATGACCTGTCCATCCTCAATGGCGCCGCCGAATTCCGCCGTTGCCTGCTGGAGAAGATCGCCCAGGCCACCCGGCGCATCTATATCGTCGCGCTGTACCTGCAACAGGACGAGGCCGGCCAGGAAATTCTCGATGCCTTGCACGCCGCCAAGGCCGCGCGTCCGGAGCTGGACGTGGTGGTCGTGGTCGACTGGCTGCGCGCCCAGCGCGGGCTGATCGGCGCCGGCAAGCAGCCGGGCAACTCGGCCTGGTACCAGGAAATGACCCGCACCCACGAAAGCGTAGTGCCGGTGTACGGCGTGCCGGTGCAGACCCGCGAGCTGTTCGGCGTGCTGCACCTGAAGGGGTTCGTGATCGACGATTGCGTGATCTACAGCGGCGCCAGCCTGAACAACGTGTACCTGCACAAGTTCGACAAATACCGCTTCGACCGCTACCACCTGCTGCACAACCGTGACCTGGCCGACTCCATGCAGCACCTGGTCCAGCATGGCCTGGTGGCGTCGCGGGCGGTGCATCGCCTGGACCTGCCGAACTTGCCAACCACCCGCAGCCTGCGCAATGACATCGGCGACCTGCGCAGCCGCCTCAAGCACGCGGCCTACGACACCAGTGCCGGCGGGGTGCTCAAGGACCAGTTGTCGGTCAGCCCGCTGCTCGGGGTGGGCAAGAACAACCCGCTGAGCCGGGTCATCTGCGAACTGATCGCCAGCGCCCAGCAACAGCTGACGATCTGCACGCCGTACTTCAACCTGCCGCTGGCGGTGACCCGGGAAATCAACCGCGCCCTGGCGCGCGGGGTGAAGATCGACATCATCGTCGGCGACAAGACCGCCAACGACTTCTACATTCCGCCGAGCGAGCCGTTCAAGGTCATCGCCGCGCTGCCTTATCTGTACGAGATCAGCCTGCGACGCTTCGCCAAGCGGCATCAGAAAGCCATCGATAGCGGCCGCCTGAACCTGCACCTGTGGCGCGACGGCGACAACACCTACCACCTCAAGGGCATGTGGGTGGACCAGCGCTACACCTTGCTCACCGGCAACAACCTCAACCCGCGGGCCTTCCGCCTCGACCTGGAAAACGCCTTGCTGCTCGACGACCCCAAGGGCGAGTTGCTGGAACCGCGGCGCCAGGAGCTGGAAACGATCTTCCGCCACACCCGGCGCATCGAGCACTTCCAGCGCCTGGAAACCCTGGTGGACTACCCGGCGGCCGTCGGCAAGTTCCTGCGCCGGGTCAGCCGGGTGCGCATCGAGCGGTTGCTCTACCGCATCCTCTGAGGTCCACGGCGAACGATCCACGATGGGTTCGTTCTTGCTGGCCCTGAAGCCCCTGCGAGGCTTATCGCAGCCTTCGGCAGCGGCTACACGAAGCCGGGTCCCGCCTGTAGCCGCTGCCGAGCCTGCGAGGCTGCGATAAGGCCCGCAAGGCCTTCGTCTTGAGATCGCCGCGCCTCTTCGGGACGTATGCAGCCTGCGGCAGTGGCTACAGCTGTATCAGCGGCCGGATCAGCTGGGGCTTTTCGCCGCCGGCCAGACCGCCACCAACAGCAGCAACAGCGTGGCAATCAGGTAGGGCAGGCGCGGTTCGACGGCGTAGATCAGCGAGCCGGCCAACGGGCCGATCACCACGCCGAATCCCTGGGCCGCGCCAATCGAACCAGCAGTGGCGCCTTGTTCCGAGGCATCCACGGCGTTGGCCGCCAGGGCAGAGAAGGACGGGAAGATCGCGCCCATGCCCGCCGCCGAGACGAAGAACCCCAGCCACAGTCCCCAGGCGGTCTCCACCAGCATGCAGCCGGCAAAACCGCTGGCGGCCAGCAGCGCGCCGGCGCGGATCATCCGCAGCGGTGGCCATTCGAGTTTGCGCACCACCAGTTGCGAGCAGATCAGCGCCACGCCGACCATGGCCAGGGCGATGCCGGCGGCCTGGGCGGCGTCGGCGCTGTCCAGGCCCAGGCGGTCGAGGGCGTAGAAGCTCACGGTGATCTGCGCGATAGACACACAGAGCATGGCGACGAAGGCCACCGCCATCGGCCGGCGCAGCCGCGGGTCGCTCAGGCGTACCGAGCGCGGCGCCTGCTTGAGGTGCAGTTCCTGGCGCGGCAGCTTGTACAGCAGCACCAGGAACGCCGCCAGCGGCAGCACGGCCATGGCGTACAGCGGCAGGCTCAGGCTGACCCGGGCGAGCAGCGCGGCCACGGCCGGCCCCAGCACCAGGCCGACGGCGTTGGCGGCGCCCAGGGTGGCCATGGCGCGGGCCCGATGCTCGGGTTCGACGTTGTCGGCAATCAGGGCAAAGCCGCCCACCGGGATGGCCGCGTAGAACACCCCGATCAGGCCGCGCCCGAGCATCAGGCCGATAAAGGCCAGCCACATGCCCGGCAGCAGGTGCAGCGAGACATCGATAAACAGGCACAGCGCCCAGTAGGCGAGGGTGAAGCCGGCCGTGCCGAGCAGCAGCACCCGACGGCGCCCGAAGCGGTCGCTGGCCTGGCCCCAGGGGCGTGCCAGGAGCATCCAGATCACCCCGGAGACGGTCACCGCCGCGCCGGCCTGCCAGGTGGCCAGGCCGAGCACGCGCACGATCGGGCCGATCAACGAGACGAAGGCCATCATCGACATGGTGCAGGCCATGTAGGCGAGCATCAGCGGTAGCAGTTTGAACGGCGCGGCGGTCTGCGGCGGTTGGGCCGTGGCAGTGGACATGCAGGGTCTTCCATGAAAGTCGGGAGTGCGCGGGACGTTATAGACAAAACGCGCCCGCGCCCAGGGTTATTGGCGCAGGTGATGGTAGCCCAGCAGGGCAGGTGACGGGGCGAGTCATCGGCACGCCGGCCGGACGCTTGTCTGTAGGAGCGAAGCTTGCTCGCGATAGCCGCGCAGCGGCGGTCGTCAAATTTCACCGCGTTGTCCTGGCGGGTTTATCGCGAGCAAGTTTCGCTCCTACGCAAGATCGGGCCCGGAGATCAGTCCAGCCCCAGCTTGCCGCGCAGGGTCGAGAGGTCTTCGGCCAGGGTATTGACCGGGCCCACCAGCGCCTTGCGGTCGTTGTCCTTGACCTTGTCGTAGGTCTCGAAGCCGCCGTCGGCGGTTTTGTACTTGGCCAGGATCTTGTTCACCGTGGCGAAGTTCTTGTCGACCTTGGCGACGAAGGCCGGGTCTTGCTGCTCGATCTGCGCACGGAACAGGTCGACGATTTTCTTCGCTCCGTCGATGTTGCCCTGGAAGTCGTAGAGGTCGGTGTGGCTGTAGCGGTCTTCCTCGCCGGAGACCTTGGTCGCGGCCACTTCCTCGAGCAGGGCGGCGGCGCCACCGACGACTTTTTCCGGTGGGAAGGTCAGGCCGGCGACGCGGGCCTGCAGGTCCTTGACGTCCTTGTTCAGACGGTCGGCCAGCGCGTCCAGGCCCTGGGTGGAGTTCTGGGCGAACAGCGAATACTCGATGCGGTGGAAGCCGGTGAAGTCCTCGGCCTCGACACCTTGTTCGTGGTCGTCGACCCGCGAGTCGATGGCCGCGTCGAGGTCGCTGAACAGTTCGGCAATCGGCTCGATCGACTCGTAGTACACCCGGGTCGGTGCGTAGAGTTTTTTAGCCGTAGCCAAATCACCTCTCTTCACCGCGTCGGTAAAAGCCTGGGTGTGGCTGGCCAGTTCGTCGAGCTGCTCGGTGACGTAGATCTTGTAGTCGGAAATCGGTCCCACCAGTTCCAGCGGCGAGGTGGCGGCAACCGCCGACAGCGGAACATGCAGCAAGCCAAGGGTCAGCAACACAGCAAGGGGCGACTTTTTCATGGGACGTTTCCGTGGGGGATGGAGGGTGGTCAGGCACGGGTTTTCGCTTGGGTGGCCTCGAGCAGCGTGCGCCCGAGGAAGTCCTGCTCGCCGCTGACGCCGGGCAGGCTGAAGAAATAACCGCCGCCCACCGGCTTGAGGTATTCCTCCAGGGGCTCGCCGTTGAGGCGGGTCTGCACCGCGATGAAGCCATGCTCCAGGTCGGCCTGGTAGCAGATGAACAGCAGGCCCATGTCCAGTTGGCCGTTCTTGTTCACCCCATTGGAGTAGTTGAACGGCCGGCGCAGGATCAGGTTGCGCTGGGTCTCGGCGGTGCGTGGGTTGGCCAGGCGGATGTGGGCGTCGAGCTTGGTCAGCTGGCCGTGCGGGTCCTTGCGGTAGTCCGGCACCTGGTGTTCCTGCTGGCCGTCCATGGGCGCGCCCGAGGCCTTGACCCGGCCGATGATGCTTTGCTGTTCCTGCAAGGGCGTGCGGTCCCAGCGTTCGACGAAGTTGCGGATGATGCGCACCGCCTGATAGCTGCCATGGGCGGCCCAGGCCGGTTCGTCGCTGCCGGGCTGGACCCAGACGATCCGTTCCATGGCCTTGCGGTCGTTGGAGTCAGGGTTGGCCGAGCCGTCGCGAAAACCCAGGAAGTTGCGCGCACTCTGCGCCGGCTCGCCAGGACGCGCCGGGGCCTGGGGCGGCACGCTGCCTTCCTGCTTCCAGCGCACCAGCAGCAGGTCCGGCAGGTTTTTTACGATGTCGCGCAGCGCGTGGATATTGGTGTCGGTGGTGTTGGCGCAGAACTGCAGGCTCAGGTCGCCGTGGCAGCAGTCGGGTTCCAGCGCATCGTTGGGGAAGCCGACCATGCGTATCAGGCGCTTGGGCTTGGCTGCGGCCAGGCCGAAGCGCTCGTCGAACAGCGAGGCGCCCACCGAGACGGTGATGGTCAGGTTGTCCGGGGTCACCACCGGGCCGAGGATGCCCGAGTCCAGCGGCGGCAGTTTCGGATCAACTTGACGTACCGGGCCGCCGGTCATCAGGAAGCGGATGCGCTGGTCGAGGGTGCGCAGCAGTCGCTCCAGGTCCTCGCGGTCGCTGGCCAGCACGTCGAACGCCACCAGCATGCCGGCCGCCGGGCGCGGGGTGACGATGCCGCTTTGATGCTGGCCGTGGAAGTCGTGGCGGTCCTGGGTCTGGTCGCTGCTCGGTGCTTGCGTGACCTGGGCGGCGGCTTTCCCGGTCTGGGCTGCTAGCGCCGGGCAGCTCAGGCTGCTGCCGGCCAGAGCCACACCGGCGGCGCCCATGCCCAGCAGCACGCGACGGCGTTGGGCGGAGAAATCTGGATTGGAAGCGTCTGAATCGTTCATCGGGCGGAGGTCTTCTGCTTACAGGCCGGAGAGGCCAAGGACGGGATCGATTCCATCGAGTGCATCGGCCAGAGCCTTGGCCTGGTCGGCGATCCGCTTGCGCTGATCGGCGCCGACACTGTCGTAGGAGGCATAGCCCTCGGTGCTGCGCAAGGCGCTGTACTGGCTGTCGAGGGCGCCGAGGGCGCTGTCGATCTGCGCCAGCAACGGGGCGGCGGGCTTGGCCAGCAAGGGTCGCAGCAGGTCGACGACCTTGCGCGTGGTCTCCAGGTTGGCGGCAAAGCCGTTGAGGTCGCTGTGGCTGTAGCGTTCTTCCTCGCCGCTGCCGGCGCGCACCTCGGCGATGCTGCGCTGGGTGCGCGCGACCAGGCTGACCAGTTGCTCCGGTGGCAGCGACTGGGCCAGCAGTTGTTGCTTGAGTGTGGTGACATCGCTGAGCAGGCGCTGGGCGATCGGCGCCAGGCGACTCAGGTCGCGTTGCTGGAACAGCGCGTATTCGAGGCGGTGGAAGCCGACGAAAGCGGGGTCCTGCTCGCGTTTTTCGAAGTAGTCGGCGCGGGCGTTGATGCTGTTGTCCAGCTCGCCCAGGCGCTGGGCGGCCGGAGCAAGACGCTGGTAGGCCGCGCGCGCCGGCAGGTACAAGGCCTGGGCCTGGGCCAGGTCGCCGGCCTGGATGGCGTGCTCCAGCTCGCTCACGGCCTTGATCAGTGCTGTGCCTTGGCTGCTCAGGTAGACCCGGAACTCTGACAGCGGGCCGATAAAGGCGACCATCGACGGCCGGGCCTTGGCCTGGGCGTCGGACTCGGCGGTCGGGGTCACATGCAGGGTGCCGCGCGGGTTGCTCAGCAGGCCGCAGGTGATGGCGTAGTCGCCGGGCTGCAGCCTGGCGTTGATCACCTGGCTCAGGCCCGGCGCGATGTTTTCCCGTTCTTCGACCACCAGCACGCCGTCGAGGATTTCCCATTCCACAGCGCGGTCCGAGCGGTTGACGATACGAAAGCTCGCTGGCCCGGCCGGCACGCTCAGGGCGTTCGGCTCGCAGCTGTGGGGGTGGATGGTCACGGTGATTTCGTCCTGGTGCGCCTGGCGCTTGCTGGCGGCCAGCTGCGAGGCGTAATAGAACAGCCCGCCGGCGGCGATCATCACCATCACGGAGCCCGCGAGTGCCCAGCGCAGGACGCTCGGTGCCGGGGGCTGTGGGGAGGCTTGCTGGGTCATGGAAAGGCCTTACTGGCTGGAAACGGAAGACGATGGGCTGGCGGTGGGTGCCGCGCCGGGCATGAAGAACAGCACCAGGGTCACCAGCAGGTAGATCAGATAGGCGCCCAGGGTGCTGACGGTCGGCGCGTCCTGGTAACCGAACATGCCGGCCAGCACCGAGCCCAGCGGGCCGTCCATCGGCAGGCTGGCACTGAAGTCGAACAGCACGCCCTGCAGGTGGTTCCAGACCCCGGCTTCATGCAGGGCCTGCACCGAGTTGGCGAGGATGCCGGCGGCCACCACCAGGATGAACAGGCCGGTCCAGCGGAAGAACGCGCTGAGGTTCAGGCGCATGCTGCCGCTGTAGATCAGCCAGCCGACGACGATCGCCAGTACCAGGCCGAGCAGGGCGCCGATGGGCGCGGCGGGGCCTTGGCTCTGCTGGAACACCGCGAGGAGGAAGAACACGGTTTCTAGGCCTTCGCGGGCCACGGCGAAGAACACCATGGCGATCAGCGCCGCGACCTGGTGCCGGGAGCCGGTCAGCGCCTGGTCCAGCGAGGCTTGCAGGGAATGCTTGAGCGAACGCGCGACCTTGCGCATCCAGAACACCATGGAACTGAGGATACCCACGGCCACCAGGCCGACGATGCCTTCGAAGAGTTCCTGCTGCTTTTGCGGAAACTCGGCGCTCATCAGCTCCAGGCCGCCACCCACCAGCAGCGCCAGGGCCGCGGCGAGAAACACGCCGATCCACACGGCCGGCATCCACTGGCCGCGCCCTGTCTGTTGCAGGTAACTGGCGATGATGCCAACGATGAGCGCGGCTTCGATCCCTTCGCGCAGCATGATCAGAAATGGAACGAGCATTCAGCACCGGCGGGGAGATAGATAGGGAGCTAAGTTGTAACATAATGATACGTATTCACAAATGGCTATGATTGCTATTTGCTGAACGTGAGCTGAACGGAGCGCGTTTCGCGGGGCGCGTGTTTGTGTCTGTAGGAGCGAGCGGGCGGCGATCCGACTTACCCGCGATAGCCACGCCGCACAATGCCTGACACACCGCAGTGCCTGCATCGCGGGCAAGCCTCGCTCCTACGAAGGGGGCGGCGGTGTTTGTGGGGTCAGGCCAGGTTCTGTTCGGTCAGGCGCTGCACGGCCAGGCGCCGGTAGTGGGAAGGGGTCATGCCCTTGAGTTGCTGGAAGCGCCGGTTGAAGTTGGAAATGTTGTTGAAGCCGGACTCGAAGCACACGTCGGTCACTGGCTTGTCGCCGTCGGCCAGCAATTCGCAGGATTTGCTGATGCGCAGGCGGTTGACGAACTCGACGAAGCAGCGGCCGGTGGCCTGCTTGAACACCCGGGAGAAGTAGGTGGGTTTCATGCCCAGGTAGTCGGCGACTTCCTCCAGCGGCAGTTCGCGGGCGTAGTGGGCGAAGATGTAGTCCACCGCGCGGTTGGTGCGGTCGACGTTGTGCTCGTCGGCCAGTTGCACGTTGGTGGCGCCGGACAGCAACTGGTAATCGTCACAGGCGGCCAGCAGTTCCAGCAGGATGAAAAAGTGCCCGAGGCGGGTGATGCCGCTGGAATCGGCGATGCGCTGCATCAGGTCCATGGCCTGGGCGATGGTGCGCTTGCAGCGAAACTCGATGCCGTACTGCGCGCGCTCCAGCAGCGGCGTCAGGCTCTTGAGTTCGGCGAACACCTGATAGCCGCTTTCGAACAGCTCGTCGGTGAAGTTCACCAGCATGTCGCGCTTGGCCACCACTTCGTCCTCGGCCACCTGGCTGATCCAGTTGTGGGGCAGGTTGGGACCGGTGAGGAACAGCGATTCGGGGTGGAAGTTGCCGATGTAGTCGCCGATGAACACCTTGCCGGAGCTGGCGACGATCAGGTGCAGCTCGTATTCCTTGTGGAAGTGCCAGCGCACCAGGGGGCAGGGGAAGCCATGCTGGCGATAGATGATCGACAGACCGTTATGGTCGTCCATCAATTCGTAGGAAGGGTCGGTGACTCTCGCTGATCGGCTCATGGCGCTGCGCTTTTTATCGTTGTTGCGCCCGATCATGCCTCCTTCAAACCCTCAGCACCAGCGCCGGAGCATATCCCTGTAGCCGCTGGCGCAGCCTGCGATAAGGTCCGCAGGACCTTCAGGGCCCGCAAGAGCGGCGCCCCCTTCGGGGTCGATCGCAGCCTGCGGCAGCGGCTACAGGGTCGGGTGTCGCCTGGGCGTCCGGGGATCGGCGGGCGTGCCTCAGGCCAGGCGGTTTTTCGCTTCGATCCACTGCGCCATGTACTGGGTGCTCTTGTGGTGATGGTGACGCAGCATGCCGCCGGTGAAGTTGTCGCGACGCAGCTGCGCCAGGTTCGCCCGGCAGTGCTGCAGGCGCTCGATCAGGGCCGGGCCGTGGACCTGTTGCCGATAGCGCGCAAGCAACAGTTGGCGCCCCTGTTCCTGGGCCGCGCTCCACAGCGCCTGGTCCTGGTACAGGCGCACCGCCGCCGCGGCGATGGCGCTGGCCGACTCGGCCACCGCTCCCGGCCAGGGCGCGTCACCGTGCATGGCTTCGGCGCCGACCGGGGTGGTGACGCTCGGCGTGCCACAGAGCATGGCGTCCAGCAGCTTGCCCTTGATGCCCGCGCCGAAGCGCAGCGGCGCCAGGCAGATCCGCGCGGCGGACATGACTTGCAAGGCATCCTCGGCCCAGTTCATCACCTGGAAACCCTGGGCCGGGTTGTGCAGGGCCGCGGCCTTGGGCGGGGTGTAGGCGCCATAGAGATGCAACTGCGCGCCCGGCAGCTGCTGGCGGATCAGCGGCCACACGGTGTTCTTCATCCACAGCACCGCGTCCCAGTTCGGCGCGTGGCGGAAGTTGCCGATGCTCAGGAAGTGCGCCCGCTCGGCGAAGGGCACATAGCTGTGCGGCATGTGCTCGGGCATCAGCGGGCACCAGTGCAGCAAGGCCGGCGGCAAACCGAATTGCCCGACCAGCAGCTCGATCTCGAACTCGGAGATCATCAGGCTCAGGTCGCAGCGGTACAGCGCGGCGATTTCGCGCCGGGCCTGGTCGGTGTCGGCCATGGCGGCGAACTCCTGCGCGGCGGCGGGGGCGAACAGGGCGCTGAAGTCATCGTTGTCGTCGCTGGCCTTGAGGCGCTCCTTGAGGCGCTGATGGCGGGCGTGGCGCAGGCTCTGCAGGTCGGAGGTCTCGAGCACGCGCAGCGCGCCGGGGCACTGCTGCTCGACGCGCCAGCCGAACTGTTCCTCCATCATGAACTGGTCGAACAGCACGATGTCCGGCGCCAGTTCGGCGATGAAACGGTCGAAGCTGCTGTTATTCAGTTCGATCGGGCACTCGCGGATGCCCAAGGCGCTCAGGTCTTCCTTGTGCTCGCCGGGGTTGGCCGGGCTGCTGAAGGTGATGTCCCAGCCTTGCCCGAGCAAGACCTGGAGGATCTGCATCAGGTGCCCGCTGGCCGCCGATGAGCGGGGTTCGGGCCAGACGTAACCAATGACCAGGACTTTGGTGGCGGCGGTCGGACTCATGAGTGGGTATTCCTGAAAAGCGCGGGGGTGTCTGCGGGGGGCGCCATTAAACCACAACAGGGCGCTGGCGCGGCCGCCCTGGCGCCCATGGCCGAGGCGCTCGTCGGGTCGGCGCGGGTTACCGAGGGTTCAGCCGAGGATGGCGCGGACCTTGTCGCGCAACTGGTCGATGGAGAAGGGCTTGCCGATCACCGCCATGCCGGCGGGCACCTCGATGTTTTCCGCGTAGCCGCTGGCGAACAGCACCGGCAACTCCGGGCGCAAGGCGCGGGCGCTGGCCGCCAGTTCCTTGCCGTCCATGCCGGGCAGGCCGACGTCGGTCATCATCAGGTCGATCCGCAGCGCACTGTCCTGCAACCGGGCCAGCGCCTCTTCGCTGCCCGCGGCCTCCAGCACCTTGAATTCCAGCTCCTCCAGCACATCGACAATCAGCATGCGCACGATGGCATCGTCTTCGACGACCAGGATGGTGGAATCGGTGGGGGACATGGCAAGGCTCTCGAAAAAATGGAAAAAAAAGACGGCAGCGGAAAAAAGTGCTTGTCTCTTGCATCAGTAAATAGCGCGCAATGACAAGTTCCCGAAGCTGTACAAAAAGGTAATCCTGTACAAGCTGTGCCAGAATAACCTGTCTGATCGAGGGCGGGCAGTGCAGGATGAAAAATTGCCACCGAGCTTGTCGCAAGCATAGATACGCTGCCCTCCTTTGGGGCAAACTCCATGGTTTTTGACCCTTTACCAAGGCCTTTCAATGATCTCTTCGTCTTCGGTCGATGAACAGAGTTTTCGCAAGCTGCTAAGCCGCAACATCGCGCTTCCCCTGGGCGTGGGCGTGCTCAGCGCGGTGGTCTTCGTGTCCCTGATCAGCTATCTGCTCTCGGCGATCCAGTGGGTCCAGCACAGCGATCGGGTGATCAACGGCATCAACCAGGCCGCCAAGCTGACGGTCGACCTGGAAACCGGCATGCGCGGCTTCCTGATCACCGGCGACGAGCATTTTCTCGACCCGTATGAAGTGGCCAAGCCGCAGATCTTCAGCGAATTGCGCGAGCTGCGGGGGCTGGTGGCGGATAACCCACAGCAGGTGGACCGCTTCAAACGCCTGGAAGCCTTGCAGGAAGAGTGGGGCCTGCACGCGAAAAACATGATCGAGATGCGCCGCCAGGAGGGCGATTATCGCCGCTCGGTGCAGTCCGGCCGGGGCAAGCGCCTGACCGACCAGATGCGCAAGGAATACGACGAAGCGGTGGCGATGGAGCAGCAACTGCGGGTCGATCGCAACGAGAATGTCACGCGCACCACGATCCTCAGCGTGGTCCTGTACCTGCTGTTCGTGGTGGTGATCAGCGGCCTGCTGGCCTATATCGGGCGCCGCGACCTGCTCAACCTGTCGAAGAGCTACAGCGCCAACCTCGAGGCCCAGCAGCAAAGTGCCCGGAGCCTGGCGCAACAGGCCTGGCTGCGCAGTGGCCAGACCGAACTGGCTGAGCAGTTGCTGGGGCAACTGACGCTGAACCTGCTGGGGCGCAACCTCCTGCAGTTCTGCGCGCAATACCTGGGCAGCGTGGTGGCGGCGCTGTATGTGCGTGAAGAGCACGGCGGCCTCAAGCGCGTGGCCGCCTACGGCTTCTCCCGCGAGCAGGAAGAGCGCGAACAGTCGATTTTCCTCGGTGAAGGCATGGTCGGCCAGGCGGCCCAGCAGGACCGGCTGATCCGCCTGGACGAGGTGCCCGCCGATTACTTCAAGGTCAGCTCCGGCCTGGGCGAAGGCGTGCCGCGCAGCGTGCTGGTGGTGCCGACCAGCGACGACGACCGGGTCAACGGGGTGATCGAGCTGGGCTTCCTGCGCGCCCTCAGCGAGCGTGATGTCGAGCTGCTGGAACTGATCGCCGGCAATATCGGCACCGCCATCGAGGGCGCGCGTTATCGCCAGCGCCTGCAGGAAGTGCTGGCCGAAACCCAGCAGCTCAACGAAGAGCTGCAAGTGCAACAGGAAGAACTGAAGACCGCCAACGAGGAGCTCGAGGAACAGTCGCGGGTGCTCAAGGAGTCCCAGGTGCACCTGGAGGCCCAGCAGGTGGAGCTGGAGCAGACCAACGAGCAGCTGGCGGAGCAGCGCGACGCCATGGACCGCAAGAACGGCGAGCTGAACCAGGCCCAGGTGCAGTTGCAGGAGCGTGCCGAGGAGCTGCAGCGCTCGAGCAAGTACAAGTCCGAATTCCTCGCCAATATGTCCCACGAGCTGCGCACGCCGCTGAACAGCTCGCTGATCCTGGCCAAGCTGTTGGCGGAAAACGCCGAGGAAAACCTCAGTGCCGAACAGGTGCAGTTCGCCGAGTCGATTTATTCGGCGGGTAACGATCTGCTCAACCTGATCAACGACATTCTCGATATTTCCAAGGTCGAAGCCGGCAAGCTCGAAGTACGTCCGGAAAACGCCAGCGTCGCGCGCCTGGTGGAAGGCCTGCGCGGGCTGTTCCAGCCGCTGACCGCGGACAAGGGCCTGGAATTTCGTGTCGAGTTGCAGCCCGGCGCGCCTTCGATGCTGTTCACCGACTGCCAGCGGGTCGAGCAGATTCTCAAGAACCTGCTGTCCAACGCGGTGAAGTTCACCGAGAAGGGCCAGGTCAGCCTGAGCGTGTCGCGCGAGCCGGAGGCGGGCATTGCCTTTGCTGTGCGCGACTCAGGGATAGGCATCGCCCCGGAACAGCAGGAAAGCATTTTCGAAGCCTTCCGCCAGGCCGATGGCACCACCAATCGCCGTTACGGCGGCACGGGCCTGGGGTTGTCGATTTCCCGCGACCTGGCGGCATTGCTCGGCGGTTCGATCACGGTCGCCAGCGAGCCGGGGCAGGGCAGTGTCTTCACCCTGGTGCTGCCGGAACAATACGTCGAGCACGCACCAGAGCCGCAAGAGGCGGCCAGGCCCGCCGCCGTGCGGGTGATGCCGGCGCCGAGCAAACCGGCTACGTCGCCGATTCCCCCGGTGCCCGAGGTGGAGATTGCGCGTTTCGCCGACGATCGCGACAAGGCGCCGTTCGCCACCCGCTGCATCCTGGTGGTGGAGGACGAACCGAACTTTGCCCACATTCTGTATGACCTGGCCCACGAGCTGGGTTACCAGTGCCTGGTGGCCCACGGCGCCGACGAGGGCTACAGCCTGGCCGAGCAGTTCGTGCCGGACGCGATCCTGCTGGACATGCGCCTGCCGGATCATTCCGGCTTGACGGTGTTGCAGCGCCTCAAGGCGCATGCCACCACCCGGCATATCCCGGTGCATGTGATCTCCGTGGAAGACCGGGTCGAGGCCGCCATGCACATGGGCGCCATCGGCTATGCGGTCAAGCCCACCACCCGGCAAGAGCTCAAGGACGTGTTCGCCCGCCTGGAAGCCAAGCTCACCCAGAAGGTCAAGCGTGTACTGCTGGTGGAGGACGACGACCTGCAGCGCGACAGCATCGCCCGGCTGATCGGCGACGACGACATCGAGATCACCGCCGTCGGCCTGGCCCAGGAGGCCCTGGAGCTGCTGCGCGACAACCTCTACGACTGCATGGTCATCGACCTGAAGCTGCCGGACATGCTCGGCAACGACCTGCTCAAGCGCATGTCCACCGAGGACATCTGCTCGTTCCCGCCGGTGATCGTCTACACCGGGCGCAACCTGACCCGCGACGAAGAGGCGGAGCTGCGCAAGTATTCGCGCTCGATCATCATCAAGGGCGCTCGCTCGCCCGAGCGCCTGCTGGACGAAGTGACCCTGTTCCTGCACAAGGTCGAGTCGCAGCTGTCCCACGAGCGGCAGAAGATGCTCAAGGCTGCCCGCAGCCGCGACAAGGTCTTCGAGGGGCGCAAGGTCCTGCTGGTGGACGACGATGTGCGCAATATCTTCGCCCTCACCAGCGCCCTGGAGCAGAAGGGCGCGATCGTGGTCATCGGCCGCAATGGCCATGAGGCGATCGCCAAGCTCAACGAAGTCGAGGACATCGACCTGGTGCTGATGGACGTGATGATGCCCGAGATGGACGGCTACGAAGCCACCCAGGAAATCCGCAAGCAGCCGCGCTGGCGCAAGCTGCCGATCATCGCGGTGACCGCCAAGGCCATGAAGGACGATCAGGAGCGCTGCCTGCAGGCCGGGGCCAACGATTACCTGGCCAAGCCGATCGACCTCGACCGGCTGTTTTCCCTCATTCGAGTCTGGTTACCCAAGATGGAAAGAATCTAGTGGAGCGCAATACCGAGATCGAACTGCGCCTGTTGATCGAAGCTATCTACCTCAAGTACAGCTACGACTTCCGCGATTACTCCGGCGCCTCGATCAAGCGCCGGATCAACCATGCGCTGCGCCAGTTCGAATGCAAGACCATTTCCGCCCTGCAGGAGCGGGTGCTGCACGATCCGGGCGCGTTCATGCAGCTGCTGCAGTTCCTGACGATCCCGGTCAGCGAGATGTTTCGCGACCCGTCGCACTTCCTGGCGATTCGCCAGGAAGTGGTGCCGCTGCTCAAGACCTATCCCTCGATCAAGATCTGGATCGCCGGCTGCAGCACCGGCGAAGAGGTCTATTCCATGGCCATCCTGTTGCGCGAGGAAGGGTTGCTCGAGCGCACCATCATCTACGCCACCGATATCAATCCCAGCTCCCTGGAGAAGGCCAAGCAGGGCATCTTTTCCCTGGAGAACATCCGCGCCTACACCCAGAACTACCAGCAGGCCGGCGGTTTGCGCTCCTTTGCCGACTACTACACGGCGGCCTACGACTACGCGATCTTCGACAAGACCTTGCGTGAGAACGTGACCTTCGCCGATCACAGCCTGGCGACCGACAGTGTGTTTTCCGAAACCCAGCTGATTTCCTGTCGCAACGTGCTGATCTATTTCAACAAGAAGTTGCAGGACCGGGCCTTCGGCCTGTTCCACGAGTCGCTCTGCCACCGTGGGTTCCTGGTACTGGGCAGCAAGGAAACCCTGGACTTCTCGGCCTACGGCGAGCATTTCGAGCCGCTGGTCAAACAAGAACGGGTCTACCGCAAATCATGAACGATGACGCCAACGGGCAATCCGCCTTGCCGCGGGTCGAGGCCATAGTGATAGGTGCGTCGGCCGGCGGCGTCGAGGCGTTGCTGAAAATCTTCACGGCGTTTCCCGAGGGCTTCAGCCTGCCGATAGTGGTGGTGCTGCACCTGCCCGAAGAGCATCGCAGCCAGTTGGCCGAGCTGTTCGCCCAGCGCCTGGCGCTGCCCGTGAAAGAGGCCCGCGACAAGCAGACCATCGAGCGCGGCACCCTGTATTTCGCCGTGCCCGGTTATCACTTGTCGGTGGAGCAGGACCGCAGCCTGTCCCTGAGCCAGGAGGAGCGCGTGCATCATTCGCGTCCCGCCATCGATTACCTGTTCGACTCCGCCGCCGATGCCTATGGCCCGCGCCTGGCCGCGGTGCTGCTGACCGGGGCCAACCAGGACGGCGCGCAAGGCCTGGCCCAGGTCAAGCGGCGCGGCGGCCTGAGCATTGTCCAGGACCCGGCCGAGGCCCAGGTGGCGACCATGCCCGAGGCGGCCATCGCGCTGCACCGACCGGATTACATTCTCCCTTTGCACGGCATCAGCCGTCTGCTTGTCGAGCTGGAACGAATCGCATGTTAAGTAATATCCAAGCCAAGCTGCTGATCGTCGACGATCTGCCAGAGAACCTGTTGGCCCTCGAAGCGCTGATCAAGCGCGAGGACCGCCAGGTGTACAAGGCACTGTCAGCGGACGAGGCATTGTCGCTGTTGCTCCAGCATGAGTTCGCCATGGCCATCCTCGATGTGCAGATGCCCGGCATGAACGGCTTCGAGCTGGCCGAGCTGATGCGCGGCACCGAGAAGACCAAGAACATCCCCATCGTGTTCGTCAGCGCCGCCGGGCGCGAGCTCGACTATGCCTTCAAGGGCTACGAAAGCGGCGCGGTGGACTTTTTGCACAAGCCGCTGGATACCCATGCGGTGAAGAGCAAGGTCAATGTGTTCGTCGACCTGTACCGCCAGAGCAAGGCCATGAAGCAGCAGGTCGAAGCCCTGGAGCAGAGCCGGCGCGAGCAGGAGGCATTGCTCAAGCAGTTGCAGGCGACCCAGAACGAGCTGGAGCAGGCGGTGCGCATGCGTGACGATTTCATGTCGATCGTCGCCCATGAGGTGCGCACGCCGCTGAACGGCCTGATCCTGGAAACCCAGCTGCGCAAGATGCACCTGGCCCGCGACAACGCCGCCGCCTTCACCCTGGACAAGATGCACGCCATGGTCGACCGCGACGAGCGCCAGATCAAAAGCCTGATCCGCCTGATCGAGGACATGCTGGACATCTCGCGGATCCGTACCGGCAAGCTGTCGATCCGCCCGAGCCGGGTCGACCTGGTGCAGCTGGTGCGCGGCCTGCTGGAGAGTTTCGCGCCCCAGGTCGAGGCCGCCGAGTCGTCGATTGCCCTGAACGCCGAAGACTCGGTGTTCGGCCAGTGGGACGAGTTCCGCATCGAACAGGTGATCTCCAACCTGCTGACCAATGCCTTGCGTTATGGCGCCAAGAGCCCGATCGAAGTACGGGTCTACAGCACAGGCGGGCAGGCGCGGGTCGAAGTGCGCGATCACGGGATCGGCATCAGCGAGGAAAACCAGGCGCGTATCTTCCAGCAGTTCGAGCGCGTCTCTGTCAATCATGCGGTGGCCGGGCTCGGGCTGGGGTTGTTCATTTCCGAGCAGATCGTCACCGCCCATGGCGGCACCATCGAAGTCGACAGCAGGATCGGCGAAGGTGCCCTGTTTCGCGTTTGTCTGCCGCTGTAGGAAAACACCGGCTCCCACGCAACCTTCTGGATGACCGGATGGTCGTATCAGCAGCTATTGACCGAACAAAGGCTTCTCATGAGTGAAGATGCACAAGACGTCGTACTGATCGTCGAAGATGAACCGGTGATTCTGATGTTGCTCGCCGACTATCTGTCAGGCCTGGGCTACCGGGTGTTGCAGGCGGAAAACGGCGAGCAGGCATTCGAGATCCTCGCCAGCAAACCGCACCTGGATGTGATGATCACCGACTACCGGCTGCCGGGCGGGATTACCGGGGTGATGATCGCCGAGCCCGCGGTGAAACTGCGCCCCGACCTCAAGGTGATTTTCATCAGCGGCTATCCCACCGAGATTCTCGAATCCGGCAGCCCCATCGCGAGAAGCGCGCCGATCCTGGCCAAGCCCTTCGACCTCGACAGCCTGCAAGAGCAGATCCAGCGCCTGCTGGCGTAACCTCCCGCGGCCGGCAGCGGGCATGTAGCCGCCAGCAAGATCGTCAATCGACCCTCGCGGCGTATCAGACAACATGCATGTTCAGGACTTGCGCCTGCGGCAGCGGCTACGCGAAGTCTGCCGCGCTCCTGTAGCCGCTGCCGAGCCCGCGAGGCTGCGCTCGCCTGCAAAGCAGGCGTAAATCCAGGCCGCGCACTCCACCTGGTCCACCGCAGAATCAGGTTTTGCGACAACTGCGTTGTCGATAGCAGCCTCGCAAGCTCGGCAGCGGCTACAGGGAATAGCCTTTACAGGCCTTGCTGCAAGGCCGGATCGTCGGGGTTCTGTTGCTCCAGCTGGGCCAGGAGGATCTGCACGTTCTGCAACTGGCCGCTTTCCTTCCAGTACTTGATCAGCAGCACCCGCGCCTTGCGGTTGGCGGGCTGGCGCTGGACGATTTCCTCGAGCTGTTTCTGCGCCGCTTCCAGCTCCTCTTCGCTGTGCAGGGTGGTGGCCAGGTCGTAGCGGTAATTGGCGTTGTTCGGCTCCAGCTCCACGGCGCGGGACAGGCCGAGCAGGGCGAACTCGCCCTGGTCGTGGTGCAGCAGCCACATGCCCAGGGCGTGTTGCAGGTAGGCGGAATCCTGTTGCGCCTGCAGCTGTTTGGCCAGCAACTGGCGGGCGGCTTCGCTCCGGCCCTGGCGGTCGAGCACCTCCAGTTGCAGGATCACCGCTTGCAGGTTGTCCGGTTGCAGGCTCAAGGCGTGCTCCAGCGTCTGCTGGGCCTGGTCCAGGTTGGCGTTGTGCAGGTACAGGCGCGCCAGTTGGTATTGCGCCTCGACGTTCTCCGGCTGGGCCTTGAGCACCTGGGTGTACTCATCGATCACTTGCTGCAGCGGCCCGAAATACAGGCCCTGTTCATCCGGCGACAGGCCGAGCAGGGCGGTGACGGCGGCGAAGCGCACGCTTTGCACTTCATCGTCCAGCAGCGGGCCGATCAGCAGGCTGCGCTGGCGCGCCGGGACCAGGCCGAGCACCGCCTGGATGGCGGCCTCGCGGACCTCGGGCTCGGTGTGGTGCAGGCCAGCGTCGGCCAGTTTCAGCGCCTGTGGGCTGGGGTAGTTGTGCAGCTCGGCGAGCAGGCGGATGCGCCGGCTGTCTGACAGGTCCGGACGCCCCAGCTGCTGATACAGCACCCGCGCCGCGCCGGGCTGGCCGTTGCGCGCCTGTTCCAGCGCCTTGCCGTAACCGTGCCTGATCGCATCCGGCACCACCGGTGGCGTGGTACGCAGGAACAGCCACGCCAGGCCCAGGGCCAATACGACGAGGAGGCTGATCAACAGGGTGCGGCGGGGCTTGGTCATGCAGGCATCCATGGCAGGGGCGGCTTTACGAAGGCGCAAGCTTCGGTCAGGTTCCCCTCGGAGTCAAACCCGCTTGCGGGGCGGCGGGCAGGACTCGGGTTTTTGCGGCGGGGCGAGGCTGGAAGAGCGGCGCCGGCCGGTCCAATCAGTCTGCTTGACCAAGCGATTGGTGCGAAGGATCGACAGTTCGGGAAAAATTGCCTTCCTGCCGGGAAGGCCGGGACGATAAGCTTTCCCGGCCGCAGACTGACTACGCTAGCCGCAGGTGCCCCTTTGTCCAGAACCCACTCATGCAGCCACTGATCAATTACTTCAAGGTCGTGATCCACCCGGGGGGCGCGGTGCTGCGCTTCGCCCTGCGTACCATCGCCGCTGGCCTCTTGACCCTGTACCTGGCGTTCATCTTCGACCTCGACCAGCCCAAGTGGTCGCTGATGGCGGTGATCATCGTCAGCCAGCCCCTGGCCGGCATGGCCCTGGCCCGCAGCTTCGGCCAGGTGGTCGGCACTACCCTGGGGGCCGCGGTGGCGGTGCTGATCATGGCGATCTTCCCCCAGGCGCCGCTGCCGTTCCTGGTCACCCTTGGGCTGTGGCTGGCGTTGTGCACCGCCGGCGGCACCTTGTTGCGCTACACCAGCTCCCAGGCGTTCGTGCTCAGTGGCTACACCGCGGTGGTGGTGGCGATGCTGGCGATCCCCGACCAAGGCAACACCCTGATGCTGGCCATTACCCGGGTCACCGAAACCCTGCTGGCGGTGGCCTGCGTCTGCGTGGTCAGCCTGCTGACGGCGCGGCCCGAGGCCGTGGCCCATGGTTACTTCGCCAAGATCGACCAGGTGCTCAAGTTGCTGGCGACCCACGCCGCGGCGGCGATTCGCACCGACGAAAGCGAGGCCGACTTCCACAAGCGGCAGATGCAGTTGCTGGGCGAGATCAGCGCCCTGGAAGGGTTGCGCCGCCACCTGTATTTCGATGCGCCACGCCTGCGCAGCGCCGACGGCCTGGTGCAATTGCTGGGCAACCAACTGGTGCTGCTGACCTCGCGCCTCACCGTGCTGCGCCACCAGCGCGAGCTGCTGCGGGCGCGCTGGGTCGGCGAGCTGCCGGAGGCGATCCAGCAACTGCGCGCCGACGAGCTGGCGTTTCTCGACGAGCTGGCACAGCACGGGCGTGCCTTGCCCGCCGCCTCGCGGCAGCAGTTCGCGCAGTTGCAGCAGCGTTTCGACGAACAAGCGCGGCGCGCCGAGCGCGAGGCCGATGCCTTGCCCGCCACCTTGCGTTCCCTGGCCTGGGCCCTGCGCTGGGAGCAGGCGCGGATGCTCAAGCAGCTCGAAGACATTCTCGAATTCAGCGATGCCATCCAGGACGGTCGCCAAGCCAGTTGCCTGTACCGCCAGGGCCGCTCAAACCCACTGCACCTGGACTGGCCGCTGGCGGCGATGAATGCGCTGCGGGCCTTCACCGCGCTGCTGGTCGCCGGGCTGATCTGGATCGAAACCGCCTGGGACGGCGCGCGTTCGAGCATGGTCCTGGTGGGCATTCTCTGTTCGCTGATGGCGACCTTCCCACGGCCCTTGGCGGCGGCACAAAGTTATATGCGCGGCCAGGCCCTGGCGCTGCTGGTCTCGGCGGTCTACGTCTTCGCCCTGGTGCCCTTGATCGGCGATTTCGAGTGGTTGGCGCTGTTGCTGGTGCCGCTGCTGTATACGGTCGCGGTGGGCCTGGCCAGCCCGATGACCGCCGGCATCGGCATGGGCCTGGGGCTGTCGAGCCTGCTGATGATCGGCCCGCAGAACATCGGCGCCTGGCAGAACAATGCCGCTCAGTGGTTCGAGTTCGCCGGGGCCTATGTCAGCGGCGGGGTGCTGTCGTTGCTGGTCTATGCGTTCATTTTTCCGTTCAACCCGGTGCTGCGCATTCGCCGCTTGTTCCGCGACACCCGCGAACAGGTGTACGCCTTGCAGAAAACCACGGCCAGCGATGAGGAGCAGTTTGTCTTCGAGAGCCGCATGGTCGACCGCCTGACCCAGATGCTCGGGCTGTTGCCCGCCGCCGCCGACCGGGCTTCCGCCGAACGTTTCGAGACCAGCCTGGCCTGCATGACCCTGGGCGTGGCGATGAACCAGCTCAAGCAGCAGAGCCTGGACAACCCCTGGCTGAGCAGCGCGGCCAACGCCGGCCTGCAGCAGTTGCTGCGGCGGGTCGGGCGGTATGTGGCGGGGCGCCCGGGGCTGGATGTAGACGAGCTGCTGGCGCGGCTGCGGCAGCTGGGCGACCACCTGGACCAGTTGCACGCCGACGACCGACCCCAGGCCCACGAACAGCTGTGGTCGGTGTTCCGCATGCGCGTTTCGCTGCTGATCGTCGGCGCTTTCCTGGAGCGCTACCGCCCTATGCTGCAACCCACGGAAACAGGAGAACCGGCCCTTGCCCATTGATTTCGAATTCGGCGGCGTCTACCTGCCGCCCATTGCCCAGGCCCTGTTGCTGGCCTTGCCGATTTTCCTGCTGCTCGACTGGGGGCTGCGGCGCCTCGGTGTATTGCGTTTCGTCTGGCACGAAGCGTTGTTCGAAGGGGCGCTGTATGCCTGCGTCTGCGCCACGGTCATTCTGTTGATGGGAAGCCTATGAATCTGAAAAATACCCTGGCCCGTTCGATCACCCTGGTGGCGGTAGTGCTGGCGCTGGTGTTGGGCTGGTTCGCCTGGGAGCATTACACCCGCGCGCCCTGGACCCGCGATGCGCGGGTGCGGGCCGATGTGGTGACCCTGTCGGCGGACGTCGCCGGGCGCATTGTCAGCCTGCGGGTGCAGGACAACCAGCACGTGGACAAGGGCCAGCTGTTGCTGGAAATCGACCCGGCGCAATATGCCCTGGCCGTGGAACATGCCAAGCGCTCGGTGGAAGTGGCGGTCGCCACCCTCGGCCAGTCCGAGGCGGCGATTGCCGCCAGCGCGGCGCAGCTCAAGCAGCGGCAAAGCGAAGAGCGCCGGCGGCGGACCCTGAAGCAGGGCTTCGCGATTTCCGGCGAGGAGTGGGAAAAGTCCAATACCGATGTGGCGGTGGCCCAGGCCGACCTGTTGCGCGACCAGGCCAACCTCGGCCTGGCCCAGGCCAACGTGCACCTGGCCCAGGCCGCGCTGAAGCAGGCCGAACTGGACCTGCAGCGCACCCGGGTCGAGGCCCCGGTCAGCGGCTACGTGACCAACCTGCAGACCCGCCAGGGCGACCATGCCGCTGCCGGCGCGGCCTTGCTGGCGCTGGTGGACAGCGCTTCCTTCTATGTCAGCGGCTACTTCGAGGAGACCAAGCTGCCGCGGATCGAGGAGGGCAGCGCGGTGCGCATCCAGCTGATGAGCGGCGAGACCTTCAACGGCAAGGTGCAGAGCATCGCCTTCGCCATTACCGACCGCGAGAACTCCGAGGGCAGCCGCCTGCTGGCCAACATCAATCCCAGCTACACCTGGGTCAAGCTGGCGCAGCGGGTGCCGGTGCGGATCGCCATCGATCCCGATTACCCGGGCAAGGACAGATTGCGCGCCGGGACTACGGCGACGGTGACGGTGTTGGAGTAGGTCGGGAAATGGCGGTGCCGGCGAGGGCGCCTATCGCGAGCAAGCTCGCTCCTACATGAGCCGTGCACGCTCATGTAGGAGCGAGCTTGCTCGCGATGCTGTTCCATGGGCGAAAAAAAGCCCCGTGACCGAATGAGAACACGGGGCAAAAATTTGGTTGGTTGCGGCCAACCAAAGGAGCTCGGTTGAAGCCTTACTTGCTGGCCACCGTCTCAGGCTGCCAGCCGCCACCCAGGGCCTTGTAGATGGCGACGATGCCACGGTACAGGTCGACCTCGGCCTGGGCCTGGGAGTCTTCGGCGGCCAGGCGTTCGCGCTGGGCGTCGAGCAGCACCAGGAAATCGACGGTGCCTTCGCGGTAGCGGATCTCTGCCAGGTCGGCCGCGGCGCGGCTCGACTCGCTCTGGCGAATCAGCGAGATCAGGCGTTGCTGGCGCTTGCCGTAGTCGCTGAAAGCGTTTTCCGACTCTTCCAGGGCCAGCAGCACTTGCTGTTCGTAGGTCGCCAGGGCGCCGTCGGCGTCGGCATTGGCGCCCCGCAGGCGGGCGCGTACGCTGCCCAGGTCGAAGGCCGCCCAGGTAATGCTCGGGCCCAGGGCCCAGGCATTGGCGGCCGAGGAGCCGATCTGCGAACCACGGCCGGCGGTGAAACCGAGGAAGCCGCTGAGGCTGACCCGCGGGAACAGGTCGGCCTTGGCCACGCCGATCCGCGCGGTGGCGGCGGCCAGCTGGCGTTCGGCGCTGAGGATGTCGGGACGCCGTTGCAGCAGTTCGCCCGGGTCGCCGATCGGCAGGGCCTTGGCAATCGCCGGCAACTGCGCGGGCTTGAGATCGACACTGAGCTTGTCCGGACGCTCGCCCAGCAGGGTGGCGATACGGTTGCGCTGACGCACCTGTTCGGCCTGCAGTTGCGGCACGCTGGCCTCTACCGCGGCCAGGCGCGCGTCGGCGCGGACCACGTCGAGCTGGTCGCCGACGCCGGCGTCACGCAGGCTTTCGGTGATCTTGCGCGACTCCTGCTGGTTGTCCAGGTTGGCCAGGGCGATCTTTTCCCGCAGCTGGGCGCCGCGCAGTTGGCCGTAGGCGTCCACCAGCTCGGCAATCATGGTGACTTGCAACTGGTAGAGGTCG
Source organism: Pseudomonas sp. GW456-L12 (assembly GCF_059424045.1). Lineage (NCBI taxonomy): Bacteria > Pseudomonadati > Pseudomonadota > Gammaproteobacteria > Pseudomonadales > Pseudomonadaceae > Pseudomonas > Pseudomonas sp. GW456-L12. The sequence continues at coordinate 132,736 of NZ_JBWKZA010000010.1, read as the reverse complement.
GCCTCGGCGGCCTGCTGGTCGGCTTCGCTGGCTTCCAGGTTGCGCTGGATGCGGCCGAACAGGTCCAGCTCCCAGGCCATGTCCAGGCCCAGGTCGTAGCGTTCGCTGTTGACCCGGCGGGTGGTCTGCCCAGGGATCTGCCCCTTGGCCAGATCGCTGCTGGCACGGCTGGTGATGGTCGGCATCGCATCGTTGCTGGCGTCGTCGCGGATCGCCCGGGCGGCCCGCAGACGGGCGAAGGCCACGCGCAATTCACGGTTACCCTGCAGGGACTTTGTCACCAGCTGGTTGAGCACCGGGTCGTCGAACTGCTGCCACCAGATGCCTTCGAAGCGCGCGCGGTCGAAACTCTTCTGGCCCGCGGCGCCATCGGCGGCGGCCGTGATATGGGCCGCCTCGGTGGTCGGGGTCTGGTAGTCCGGGCCCACGGCACAGGCGCTCAGGGCCAGTGCCAGCAAACTCGGCAGGAAGACTTTCAGGCTCATTGTTGCGCCTCCAGTTTCAGGGCACGGGTCGCTTTGCGGGCTTCGCTGCGCTCCACATAGTTGCGGATCAGGACGTAGAACACCGGGGTCAGCAGCAGGCCGAAGAAGGTCACCCCGAGCATCCCGGAGAACACTGCGACACCCATGGCATGACGCATTTCCGCGCCGGCGCCGCTGGAGAACACCAGGGGCACCACACCCATGATGAAGGCGAACGAGGTCATCAGGATCGGCCGCAGACGCAGGCGGCAGGCTTCCAGGACCGCGGCCAGCGGGTCGAGGCCTTCTTCCTGCTTGTCCTTGGCGAACTCGACGATCAGGATCGCGTTCTTGCACGCCAGGCCCACCAGTACGATCAGGCCGATCTGGGTGAAGATGTTGTTGTCGCCACCGGACAGGATCACCCCGGCGATGGCCGACAGCAGGGTCATGGGCACGATCAGGATCACCGCCAGCGGCAGGCTCCAGCTCTCGTATTGCGCGGCCAGTACCAGGAAGGCCAGCAGCACGCAGAGCGGGAAGACGAACAGCGCGGTGTTACCGGCCAGGATCTGCTGGTAGGTCAGCTCGGTCCATTCGTAGGTCATGCCGTTGGGCAGTTCTTCCTTGAGCAGTTTCTCGATCGCCGCTTCCGCCTGGCCGGAGCTGTAGCCTGGTGCGGCCGCGCCGTTGATTTCCGCGGTGACGAAGCCGTTGTAGTGCATCACGCGGTCCGGGCCCGAGGTATCGCTGACCTTGATGAAGGTCGCCAGCGGGATCATCTCGCCCTTGTTGTTGCGTACTTTCAGTTGGCCGATCTGCTCGGCCTCGAGACGGAACTGCTGTTCAGCCTGGACGTTGACCTGGTAGGTACGGCCAAAACGGTTGAAGTCGTTGGCGTACAGCGAGCCCAGGTAGACCTGCAGGGTGTCGAAGATATCGCTGATGGCCACGCCGTGGGTCTTGGCCTTTTCCCGGTCGATAGCCGCGTCGACCTGGGGCACGTTGACCTGATAACTGGTGAACAGCCCGGCCAGTTCCGGCACGCTGCGACTCTTGGCGATGACGTTCTGCACTTCTTTATACAGCTCTTCGTAACCCATGCCGCTGCGGTCCTCGACCTGCAGGCGGAACCCGCCGATGGTCCCCAGGCCCTGTACCGGCGGCGGTGGGAAGATCGCCATGTAGGCTTCCTGGATATCGGCGTACTTGCCGTTCAGGGCACCGGCGATGGCCCCGGCGGACATGCTCGGGTCCTTGCGCTCGTCGAAAGGCTTGAGGGTCACGAACACGATGCCGTTGTTCGGGCTGTTGGTGAAACCGTTGATCGACAGGCCCGGGAAGGCCACCGCGCTTTCCACGCCCGGTTGCTTCAGGGCGATGTCGGACATGCGCTTGATCACGTCCTCGGTGCGGTCCAGGCTCGCGGCGTCCGGCAGTTGGGCGAAGGCCACCAAGTATTGCTTGTCCTGGGCCGGGACGAAGCCCATCGGCGTGTGGGCGAAGCCGAACCAGGTCAGCACCATCAGGCCCGCGTAGAGGAACAGGGCGATGCCGCTGCCCCGGATTACCCGGCGCACGGTGCCGACGTAGCCACCACTTGCGCGGTCGAAGAAGCGGTTGAAGGGTTTGAACAGCCAGCCACCCAGCAGCTTGTCGAGGAACTTGGAGAAGCCGTCCTTCGGTGCGTGGTGGTCCTTGAGCAAGACCGCGGCCAGGGCCGGCGACAGGGTCAGGGAGTTGAAGGCCGAGATCACCGTGGAGATCGCGATGGTCAGGGCGAACTGCTTGTAGAACTGCCCGGTCAGGCCGCTGATGAAGGCCGCCGGCACGAACACCGCGCAGAGCACCAGGGCAGTGGCGATGATCGGCCCGGTCACTTCGCGCATGGCGCGCTTGGTGGCTTCCACCGGATTCAGCCCGAGGCCGATATTACGTTCGACGTTTTCCACCACCACGATGGCGTCGTCCACCACGATACCGATCGCCAGCACCAGCCCGAACAGCGACAGGGCGTTGAGCGAGAAGCCGAACAGGTGCATCACGGCAAAGGTACCGATCAGCGAGACCGGCACCGCCACCAGCGGGATGATCGAGGCGCGCCAGGTCTGCAGGAACAGGATCACCACCAGCACCACCAGGATCAGTGCTTCGAACAGGGTATGCACCACGGCCTCGATGGAGCCACGCACGAAGATGGTCGGGTCGTAGACGATGCTGAAGTCCATGCCTTGCGGGAAGCTCTGTTTCAGCTCGGCCATCTTGGCCCGCACTTCGTTGGAAATCTCGATGGCGTTGGAGCCAGGGCGCTGGAAGATCGGGATCGCCACCGCCGGCTGGTTGTTCAGCAGCGAACGCAGGGCGTACTGGTTGGAACCCAGCTCGACCCGGGCGATGTCTTTCAGGCGGGTGATCTCGCCGTTGTCGCCGGAGCGGATGATGATGTTCTCGAACTCTTCCTCGGTCACCAGGCGGCCCTGGGTGTTGACCGACAGCTGGAAGCTGGTGGCGCTCGGCGCGGGCGGGGCGCCCAGGGTACCGGCGGCGACCTGGCGGTTCTGCTCGCGAATGGCGGTGACCACGTCGGTGGCGGTCAGGTTGCGTGAAGCGGTCTTGTTCGGATCGAGCCAGACCCGCAGCGAGTAGTCGCCCATGCCGAACAGCTGCACATCGCCGACGCCGCCCAGGCGCGCCAGCTCATCCTTGATATTGAGGATGGCGTAGTTGGACAGGTAGAGCATGTCGTAGCGTTTGTCCGGCGAGGTCAAGTGCACGACCATGGTCAGGTCGGGCGAGGCCTTGTCCACGGTGATGCCGATGCGCGTCACCTCTTCAGGCAGCTTGGGCTCGGTGCGGGTCACGCGGTTCTGCACCTGCACCTGGGCGTTGTCCAGGTCGGTGCCCAGGGCGAAGGTGATGGTCAGGGTGATCTTGCCGTCGGCGGTGGACTGCGAGGACATGTAGAGCATGTTCTCGACGCCGGTGATGGCCTGCTCCAGGGGCGCGGCCACGGTTTCGCCGATCACTTTCGGGTTGGCGCCCGGGAAGTTGGCGCGCACCACCACGGTCGGCGGTACCACTTCCGGGTATTCGCTGATGGGCAGCTGGAACAGCGAGATGGAGCCGGCGATCAGGATCAGCAGCGACAGCACCGCTGCGAAGATCGGCCGTGAAATGAAGAATTGGGAGAAATTCATCTTGAGTCTTTTCCCTTAACCGCGTGGAGTCGCAGCGCTGGCCAGCTTCGCAGCTGCTTCAGACGCGCCCTTGGCGGGGGCGACTTGAGGCAGGTTGCTGGCTTCCAGGGCCTTTCTTTGTTGCGCCAGGGCGGCGAGGGTTTCCTTGCTGGCCATCGGTACCACTTCAGGGCTGACCGGTGCGCCCGGACGGGCGCGCTGCAGACCCTTGACGATGATGGTGTCGTCCTTGTTCAGGCCGTTGCGCACGATGCGCAGGCCTTCGATCTTCGGCCCCAGCTCGACGGCGCGGTACGCCGGCTTGTTGTCGGCGTCCATCACCAGCACGAACTTCTTGCCCAGGTCGGTACCTACCGCTTCGTCGTTGATCAGCACGGCGGAGTAGGTGCCGCTGCCCACCAGTTTCAGGCGCGCATAGAGGCCCGGGGTGTAGCTGCCGTCGGCGTTGTCGAACACCGCGCGACCGCGGATGGTGCCGGTCTGCGGGTTGACCTGGTTGTCGACGAAGTTCATCTGGCCCAGGTGCGGGTGGCCTTCTTCATTGGACAGGCCGAGGTAGACCGGGGTGGTCTGGCCACGCTGGCCCTGGCGGGCGAGCTGGGTGTACTTGAGGTACACACGCTCGTCGGCGTCGAAGTAGGCGTAGACCTTGTCGGTGGAGACCACGCTGGTCAGCGGGGTGACATCGGCGGTCACCAGGTTGCCGGCGGTGATTTGCGCGCGGCTGACGCGACCGCTGATGGGCGCGCTGACCCGGGTGAAACTCAGGTTGAGCTTGGCCACGTCCAGTTGCGCCTGGATTGCGTCGACTCCGGCGCGGGCTTCCTGGGCGGCGCTGGTGCGGGTGTCGGCCAGCTCGGCGGAGATCGCGTTGCTGGTCAGCAGGCGCTGGCCGCGCTGGGCTTCATTGGCACTGCGGGTGGCGGTGGCCCGGGCTTGTTGCAGCTGGGCTTCCAGGCGGCGCACTTCGGCCTGGAACGGCCGTGGGTCGATCTGGAACAGCAGGTCGCCTTTTTTCACCAGGGCGCCTTCGGTGAAGGCCACCTGGTCGATCTGGCCGGAAACCCGTGGGCGGATCTCTACGGTTTCCGGCGCCTCGAGGCGCCCGGTGAACTCGTCCCATTCGTTGACCGGTTGCTCCAGCACCTTGGCCACACTGACTTTGGCGGCGGGCATGTTGGCGGCCGTTTGCGGCGCCTTGCCACAGGCGCTCATCACCAGCACAGCCAATAATGCGAGAGGGAAGCGTAAGTGTTTGAGTGACTGTTCCATGGATCATCCGCCAATGTATTTGAGATGGGCGGATGATGCTCGGCAGGGGTTGTATCGCACGAATCGAATGAGCCGAAGGTAACTATCATTCGGAATGATATAAGCGCGATGAAAGCCCTCTAGCATGCACCTTTCGTTAGGGTGCTATCAATTACTTAAATGGAATTTCATTGTTTCCACGATTGCAAGGGTAGGAGGCAGAAGCGCGGGGAGGGGACTCATCCTGGCGCGAGCCATCGTGGATCGACCCACGGGTTTTGCACCCGACTGAAAAGCAGCATTTGCCCCGCTGGAGCGAGCCGGCTCGCGGTAGGCCTGGGTTGCGAGGGAGAGTGCTTCGGCAGGTGCGTTACGCCAGGCGTGTCTTTAAATGCAAATTTTGCATATTAAGTTATTCCTAAAATGACTTTTACAGCGCTCCTCGATGTCGTTAGCTTATAGGCTGTGGTTTTTAAGGTCTCTTCTTATATAACCAAATAAATTACAGCCCCGACTTTCGACTTCCTGGAGATTGCCTTGCGTACACTTCTGCAACTGGCCGCGGCCGCGCTGGCCGCGTCCATCAGCCTCGGTGCCTCGGCGCTCACCCTCACCGTCGGCGACCAAAGCTACAACACCCGCGCGGTGATGGATGCCGCCGGTGTGCTCGACAACCTGCCTTATACCCTGGAGTGGAAGCAGTTCACCGCCGGCTCGCCGGTGGCCGAAGCGCTGAACTCCGGCAGCCTCGACCTCGGGTTGCTGGGGGATGCACCGCCGTTGTTCCTCGGTGCCCTGGGGGCGCCGATCAAGGTGATCGCGGTCACCCAGCAGAATCTTTCCGGGGTGGCCATCGTGGTCAACCAGGATTCGCCGATCAAGACCGTCGCCGACATCCGCGGCAAACGCGTGGCGATCTGGAAGGGTTCCTGGAGCCAGCAACTGCTGTTCAGCGCGTTGGACAAGGCTGGCGTGCCCCGTGACGCGGTGGACATCCGCTACCTCAGCGCCCTCGATGCCTTCCATGCGCTGGAAGGCGGCTCGGTGGATGTGATCGCCACCTGGGAACCCTACGTGACGCAACAGGAGCGGCGCGGCGGCCGGGTGATCGCCACGGCGCAAGGGCTGATCCCGGCGCAGAGTTTCGTGGTCGGCAACAACCGTTCCCTGGAAGAAAAACGCGCGGCCATCAGTGATTTCCTGCAACGACTGAAAAAAGCCCGGTCCTGGAGCGTAAACGATCCCGCCCATAGCGAGGCCTATGCCGATGCCTGGGCCGAGCGCACCCGCGCCGATCGCGAGATCGCCCGTGCCTGGTTCCGTCGGGCGAAAACCGACGTGGGGCCGATCAGCCCGCAGAACATCGCCGACGCCCAGAAGACCGTGGATTTCTTCAGTGGCATTGGCCTGATCAAGTCCTACCCGGCCGCCAGCCTGTTCGACACTTCCTTTAATGCCGCCTTGCAGAATCCTTCTGTGACGCTTCAGGCCGCGCCGTAACCACCAAGGACCTTCCATGAGCACACGACAACTGAAACTGGGCGCCCTGACCATGGGTGTCGGTGGCCCCGGCCGGCACAACCTGTGGCTGGACCCCGAATTGCCGGCCGACGCCAGCGTCAATATCGACTGGTACATCGACATTGCGCGCCAGGCCGAGGCGGCGTTGTTCGACCTGATCTTTATCGTCGACAGCCAGTTCATCACCCCGGGTTCGCCGCCCCATTACCTGAATCGCCTGGAACCGCTGACGCTGCTCTCGGCCCTGGCGGTGAGCACGCGGCATATCGGCCTGGTGGGCACGCTCACCACTTCCTATAACGAGCCGTTCAACGTCGCCCGCCGCCTGGCGTCGCTGGACCTGATCAGCAAAGGCCGCGCCGGCTGGAATGTGGTCACCAGCGGCGACGCCGGCACCGCCGGCAACTACGGGCGTGACGAGCACTACGACTACGACACCCGCTATGGCCGGGCCCGGGAGCATGTGCAGGTGGTGCAGGGCTTGTGGCAGTCCTGGGAGGACGACGCCTTTGTCCGGGATCGTGCCAGCGGGCGTTATTTCGACCCGGCCAAGCTGCATGCGCTGAATCACAAGGGCGAGCATTTTTCCGTGGTCGGGCCGCTCAATCTGCAACGCTCGCCACAAGGTCAGCCGGTGATCTTCCAGGCGGGTGACTCCGAACAGGGGCGTGAGCTGGGCGCGGCGATTGCCGACGTGGTCTTCACCCATGCCCCGAGCCTGGAGCAGGGCCAGGCGTTCTACCGGGAAATCAAGGAGCGCGCGCTGCGCCAGGGCCGCGATCCCGAGCAGGTGCTGGTGCTGCCGGGGGCCGAGGTGTTCGTTAGCGATAGCGACGAGCAGGCGCGGGAGCTCGAACGCCATTACCACGCGGCCGATCACAGCTTCGAGCAGGCCCTGCTGGAGTTCGGCCGTTCCTTTGGCTGGCACGACTTCAGCCAGTACGAACTGGATGCACCTTTCCCGGCCCAGGCCCTGGAGTTCGCCCGCAGCAGCTTTTTCACGGTGGCCAAGCGCATCACCGATCGCGCGGTCAGCGAAGGGCTCAGCCTGCGCCAGGCGGTGCAAGCCTCCCGGCAATTGCGCCCGGGTGCCTTTGTCGGCAGCGCCGAAACCGTCGCGGCGAAGATGAGTGAGTGGTTCGAGGCGCGGGCCGTGGACGGTTTCAACATCTATATCGGCCACCCGGGGCAGTTTCGCCGGTTCACCGAGGAAGTAGTGCCCTTGCTCCAGGAGCGTGGGGTGTACCGCCGCGAATACCCGGGCAGCACCTTGCGCGAAAACCTCGGGCTGAGGATTCCGCGCAATCTGCGCTGATGCACAGAAACCCCAGATAGCCAGACAGTTTTTTACTCTCTAGCAACCACAAAAATCATAATTTCGGCATTTCCCGCCTTCTCCCAGAATGCGTCCTACACCGCCCACGGCTGCCTACGTGGGATCACTCAACAGGGCGCAGACATGACAACCCATAAAACAATAATCGACACGCTTGTAGTGGGCGCCGGCCAAGCCGGCGTGGCCATGAGCGAACACCTGAGCCGCCTGGGCGTGCCGCACCTGGTGCTGGAGCGCAACCGCATCGCCGAAGCCTGGCGCACCGGGCGCTGGGATTCGCTGGTGGCCAACGGCCCGGCCTGGCACGACCGCTTTCCGGGCCTGGAATTCGAAGGCCTGGACCCCGATGCCTTCGCCGGCAAGGACCAGGTCGCCGACTACTTCGAAACCTACGCCCGCAAGTTCAACGCGCCGATACGTACCGGCGTCGAAGTCAGGAAGGTGGTGCGCAACACCGCCCGCCCGGGCTTCACCGTGGACACCAGCGACGGGGTGATCGAAGCCCGGCAAGTGGTGGTGGCCACCGGTCCGTTCCAGTGCCCGGTGATCCCGCCGATCGCCCCGCAGGATCAGCGTGTGCTGCAGATGCACTCGGCGGCCTACCGCAATCCGCAACAGCTGCCCGAAGGCGCGGTGCTGGTGGTGGGGGCGGGCTCTTCGGGGGTGCAGATCGCTGATGAGCTGCAACGCGCCGGCAAGCAGGTCTACCTCTCGGTCGGGGCCCATGACCGTCCGCCGCGGGCCTACCGCAACCGTGATTTCTGCTGGTGGCTGGGGGTACTCGGCGAGTGGGATGCCGAGACCATGCAGCCGGGCAAGGAGCACGTGACCATCGCCGTCAGCGGCGCCCGTGGCGGGCATACCGTGGACTTCCGCCGGCTGGCCCACCAGGGCATGACCCTGGTCGGCCTGACCAAGGCCTTCGATAACGGCGTGGTCAGCTTCGAGGCCAACCTGGCCGAGAACATTGCCCGCGGCGATGAAAACTACTTGGCGCTGCTCGACGCCGCCGATGCCTACATCGCCCGCAACGGCCTGGACCTGCCGCAAGAGCCCGAAGCCCGGGTGATGCTGCCGGACCCGCCGTGCCTGACCCAGCCGATCCTCGAACTCGACCTGGCCAAGGCCGGCGTCGGCAGCATCATCTGGGCCACCGGTTATTCGGTGGACTACAGCTGGCTGCAGGTCGACGCCTTCAAGGACAACGGCAAGCCTCGTCACCAGCGCGGCGTGTCCAGCGAGCCGGGGGTCTATTTCGTCGGCCTGCCGTGGCTGTCGCGGCGCGGCTCGGCGTTTATCTGGGGCGTGTGGCACGACGCCCGGCACATCGCCGAGCACATCGTCAAACAGCGCATCTACTTCGATTATCGCGACGCCGCGCAGCGCCAAGCCGAGCGCGAATCCTCCGTTCAATCCGCCAGCCTCATGGGAGCCCGCTGATGCCTACGCATACCCGCATCCGCATGTTCAACACCAAAGACACCTACCCGAACCAGAGCCTGGACAACGACCTGTGCCAGGCGGTGCGCGCCGGCAACACCGTGTATGTGCGCGGCCAGGTCGGCACCGACTTCAATGGCCAGCTGGTCGGCCTCGGCGACCCGCGGGCCCAGGCCGAGCAGGCCATGCGCAACGTCAAGCAACTGCTGGAAGAGGCTGGCAGCGACCTCAGCCATATCGTCAAGACCACCACCTACCTGATCGACCCGCGTTACCGCGAGCCGGTGTACCAGGAGGTCGGCAAGTGGCTCAAGGGCGTGTTCCCGATCTCCACCGGACTGGTGGTCAGCGCCCTGGGTCAGCCGCAGTGGCTGATGGAAATCGACGTGATCGCGGTCATCCCCGAATAAGGAGTGCGCCATGACTTTTTCCATCGTCGGCCGCTGCGCCGAAACCGGCCAGCTGGGCATTGCCATCAGCTCTTCGAGCATCGCCGTCGGCGCCCGCTGCCCCTGGCTGCGCAGCGGCGTGGGCGCGGTGTCGAGCCAGAACATCACCTTGCCGGCCCTCGGCCCCCAGGTGCTCGATGGCCTGGGCGAAGGCCTGGCGCCAGCGCAGGCCCTGGACCAGGCGCTGACCCGCAACGGCTACAGCCAGTACCGCCAGGTGGCGGTGGTGGATGCCCGGGGGCGCACGGCGGTATTCAGCGGCAACCACGCACTGGGCATTAACAATGCCGTGGCCGGTGAGCAATGCGTGGCGGCCGGTAACCTGCTGGCCAACAGCGTGGTGATCGAGCGCATGGTCGAGGCCTTCGAAAGCAGCGAAGGCTGCCTGGCGGCGCGGCTGCTCAGCGCGTTGCAGGCCGGGCAGGACGCCGGGGGTGAGGCGGGCGCGGTGCATTCGGCGGCGCTGTCGGTGGTTGGCGAGCTGGTCTGGCCGATCGTCGACCTGCGGGTGGACTGGGCCGAGGCCAACCCCATCGGCGAGTTGCAGAAACTCTGGAGCGCCTACGAGCCGCAGTTGCAGGACTACCTGACCCGCGCCCTCAACCCGACCCTGGCGCCGAGCTACGGAGTGCCGGGCGATGAGTGAGCTGCGCAGCCGCGCCTTGCTGGCCAGGCTGGTGGGCTTTGCCACGGTCAGTCGCGATTCGAACCTGGCCTTGATCGAGTTCGTGCGCGACTACCTGCACGGCCTGGGCGTGAGCGGCGAGCTGATCTACAACGCCGAGCGGACCAAGGCCAACCTGCTGGCCAGCATCGGTCCGGCGGTGGAAGGCGGCATCGTGCTGTCCGGGCACACCGACGTGGTGCCGGTGGACGGCCAGCCCTGGACGCTCGACCCCTTCAGCCTGACCGAGCGTGACGGCAAGCTCTACGGGCGCGGCACCGCCGACATGAAAGGCTACCTGGCCTCGGTGCTGGCCGCAGTGCCGCTGTTTCTCGAAAGCCCGCTGCGCCGGCCGGTGCACCTGGCGTTCTCCTATGACGAGGAAGTCGGCTGCCTCGGCGTGCGCAGCTTGCTGGAAGTGCTGCCACAGCGCATCCCGCAACCGGCGCTGTGCCTGATCGGCGAGCCCACCGAGCTCAAACCGGTGCTCGGCCACAAAGGCAAGCTGGCCATGCGTTGCCATGTGCACGGCGCGCCATGCCACTCGGCCTATGCGCCTTACGGGGTCAACGCCATCGAGCAGGCGGCGCGGCTGATCGGCCGGCTGGGGGAGATCGGCCAGCGCCTGGCGGCCCCTGAGCATCACGACGCTCGCTTCGACCCGGCGTTCTCCACTGTGCAGGTCGGGGTGATCCAGGGCGGCACGGCGCTGAATATCGTCCCGGCCGACTGCCGCTTCGACTTCGAGGTGCGCGCCTTGCCGGCCTTCGAACCCCAGGCGGTGGTGGACGAACTGCAAGGCTATGCCGAACAGGACTTGCTACCGGCGATGCAGGCGATCAAGGCCGACACGGCAATCCGCTTCGAAGCGATCTCGGCTTATCCGGGGTTGGCGACTGCCCCTGAAAGCGCCGCCGCGCGGCTGGTGGCGCAACTCTGTGGCAGCACGGACTTCAGCACCGTGGCCTTTGGCACCGAAGGCGGGCTGTTCGACCAGGCCGGCATTCCGGCGGTGGTCTGCGGCCCCGGCAGCATGGACCAGGGCCACAAGCCGGACGAGTTCGTCAGCGTCGAGCAGATGGCGGCCTGCGACCGCTTGATGGACCGCCTGGCCGAATACCTCTGCAAGCACTGATAAACGACCCTTCATAAGAACAAGGAACTCGCGGTGAAAGATTTCAACGAGTGGACAGCCCTGGCGCAGCGCCAACGCCTGATCGACAGCGCCTTTATCGACGGTGAGGCGTGCCAGGCCGAGAGCGGCGCGCGCTTCGATGTGGTCAACCCGGCCACCGAGAAACGCCTGGCCCAGGTGGCCGCCTGCGGCGCGGTCGAGGTCGACCGGGCGGTGCGCAGTGCCCGTCGTGCGTTCGAGCAGGGCCCCTGGGCCAGGATGGCGCCCGGCGAGCGCAAGGCGATTCTGCTGCGCCTGTCGCAGCTGATGTTGGAGCACCGCGATGAACTGGCCTTGCTCGATTCCCTGAGCATGGGCAAGCCGGTGATGGATGCCTGGAATATCGATGTGCCGGGCGCGGCCCATGTATTTGCCTGGTACGGCGAAAGCCTCGACAAGCTCTATGACCAGGTGGCGCCGAGCGCCAGCAATGTCCTGGCGACCATCACCCGGGTGCCGCTGGGGGTGATCGGCGCGGTGGTGCCGTGGAATTTCCCGTTGGACATGGCCGCCTGGAAGCTGGCCCCGGCCCTGGCCGCCGGTAACAGCGTGGTGCTCAAGCCGGCCGAACAGTCGCCGTTCTCGGCCCTGCGCCTGGCCGAGCTGGCCATCGAAGCCGGCCTTCCCAAGGGCGTGCTCAACGTGGTGCCGGGCCTGGGCGAGGAGGCCGGTCGCGCCCTCGGCCTGCACATGGAGGTGGATGCCCTGGTGTTCACCGGTTCCACCGAGGTCGGCAAGTACTTCATGCAGTACGCCGCGCAATCGAACCTCAAGCAGGTCTGGCTGGAGTGCGGCGGTAAAAGCCCGAACCTGGTGTTCGCCGATTGCCAGGACCTGGACCTGGCGGCCGAGAAAGCCGCGTTCGGCATCTTCTTCAACCAGGGCGAAGTCTGCTCGGCCAACTCGCGCCTGCTGGTGCAGCGCTCGATCGCCGATGGGTTCATCGAGCGCCTGGTGGCCAAGGCGCGCCAGTGGCAGCCGGGCAATCCGCTGGACCCGGCGAGCCGGGCTGGGGCCATCGTCGATGCGCGCCAGGCCCGGCGCATCAGGCAGTACATCGAGCAGGCCCAGGCCGAGGGCGCGCAGCTGGTGTGCGGCGGTCGGCAACTGAGCATCGACGGTTCGAGCAACTTTATCGAGCCGACCATCTTCAGCGGCGTGACCGCCGACATGACCCTGGCCCGCGAAGAGGTGTTCGGCCCGGTGCTGGCGGTCACGCTGTTCGACGACGAAGACCAGGCGGTGGCCCTGGCCAACCAGCACATCTATGGCCTGGCCGCTTCGCTGTGGACCGACGACCTCAATCGCGCGCATCGAGTGGCGCGGCGGCTGAATGCCGGGACCGTGTCGGTGAATACCGTCGATGCGCTGGATGTCACCGTGCCCTTCGGCGGCGGCAAGCAGTCGGGCTTCGGCCGCGACCTGTCGCTGCATTCGTTCGACAAGTACACCCAGCTGAAAACCACCTGGATTCAACTGCGCGGCTGAGGGCCCCGAGAGCAGCACCGATCTTCAAAAAAATAGAACAACAAGACGGAGCAACCGATGAACAGCAATGCAAGCGTGCAAACCGGCGCCCTGGCGCCGCCCGCGAGTCGCAAGAAACTCGGCCTCACCGCGCTGTTGGCGGTGGCCATCGGCCTGGTGGTTTCACAAGGCGTGATGGTGCTGATGCTGCAAGGCGTCGGCATGGCCGGCCTGGGCTTTATCGTGCCCCTGGGCCTGGCCTACCTGTTGGCCCTGAGCTATGCCTGTTCGTTCTCCGAACTGGCGCTGATGATCCCCCGCGCCGGCAGCCTGAGCACTTACACCGAGGTCGCCATCGGCCAGTTCCCGGCGATCCTGGCGACCTTTTCCGGCTACATCGTGGTAGCGATGTTCGCCTTGTCGGCCGAGCTGTTGCTGATGGAGTTCATCATCGACAAGGTCTACCCGCACTCCATGCCGCCGCTGACCGTGGCCCTGGGGGTACTGGCGCTGTTCACCGTGCTCAACCTGTTCAACATCGACATCTTCGCCCGCCTGCAGACGGTGCTGGCGGTGGTGATGACCGTGGTCTTGCTGGTGATGGGCCTGAGCGCGATGAACAGCGACATTGTCGTGCCCAACCCGACGCTGTTCGACAGCGCCCACTGGAACCCCCTGGGCCTGGGGGTGATCGCCCTGACGGCCATGGCGGTCTGGGGCTTCGTCGGCGCCGAGTTCGTCTGCCCGCTGGTGGAAGAAACCCGGCGTCCCGAGCGCAATATCCCGGGCTCGATGATGCTCGGCCTGACCATCATCTTCGTGATCATCAGCCTGTATGGCCTGGGCGCCTTGCTCACCGTGCCCCAGGCGGAACTGGCCAGCAACGGCCTGCCGCATTACCTGTTCGCCACCACGGTGTTCGGCGAGGCGGGCAAGGTGTTCCTGGTGACCGCCGCGATCACCGCCACCTGCAGCACCCTCAACAGTTCGCTGGCGGCGATCCCGCGCATGCTGTTCGGCATGGCTCGCAATGGCCAGGCCTTCGGCGTGTTCAAGCGCCAGGGCAAGCGCACCGGCGCGCCCTGGGTGGCGGTGCTGTTCATCGCCGCGGTCACTGGCCTGCCGTTGCTGCTGATGCACGACCATGCCGATGCGATCAACCAGCTGCTGCTCTCGGCGGCCCTGGCCTGGCTGCTGGCCTACATCATCACCCACGTCAATGTCATCGCCCTGCGTCGCCGTTACCCGCAGGTGGCGCGGCCGTTCCGCACGCCGTTCTACCCCTTGCCGCAGGTGTTCGGCATCGTCGGCATGCTGTTTGCGATCTGGAACGTGTCGCCCAGCCCGGAGATGACCTTTTCGATTTTTGCCTACGCAGGTCTCGTGCTGCTGATCGTCTCGATCATCGCCGTGCTGTGGATCAAGGGCGTGATGGGCAAGCCACTGTTCAAGCCGGAGCCGCTGGCCAGCGTGCTCGGCACTCTCGATAAAAAACCGCAAGGAGACTCGCAATGACCGTTCAGATCAAACCCGTGCGCAGCACCGGCGACTACCAGGCCGCGGATGCCGCGCACCACATTCATGCGTTCCTCGACCAGAAGGCGCTGAACGCCGAAGGGCCGCGGGTGATCGTGCGCGGTGAGGGCCTGGCGCTCTGGGACAACGACGGCAAGCGCTACCTGGACGGCATGTCGGGCCTGTGGTGCACCAACCTCGGCTACGGCCGCAAGGACCTGGCCGCGGCCGCCAGCCAGCAGCTCGAGCAGCTGCCGTACTACAACATGTTCTTCCACACCACCCACCCGGCGGTGGTCGAGCTCTCGGAGCTGCTGTTCAGCCTGCTGCCCGCGCACTACAGCCACGCGATCTACACCAACTCCGGCTCCGAGGCCAACGAGGTGCTGATCCGCACCGTGCGCCGCTACTGGCAGATCCTCGGCAAGCCGCAGAAGAAGATCATGATCGGCCGCTGGAACGGCTACCACGGCTCGACCCTCGGCGCCACGGCGCTGGGCGGGATGAAGTTCATGCACGACATGGGCGGGGTGATCCCGGACGTGGCGCACATCGACGAGCCGTACTGGTTCGCCCACGAAGGCGACCTGACCCCGGCCGAGTTCGGCCAGCGCGCTGCGCGCCAGCTGGAGGAGAAGATCCTCGAACTGGGCGCCGAGAATGTCGCGGCCTTCGTCGCCGAGCCCTTCCAGGGCGCCGGCGGCATGATCTTCCCGCCAGAAAGTTACTGGCCGGAAATCCAGCGCATTTGCCGCCAGTACGACGTGCTGTTGTGCGCCGACGAAGTGATCGGCGGTTTCGGCCGTACCGGCGAGTGGTTCGCCCACCAGCATTTCGGCTTCGAGCCCGACACCCTGTCGATCGCCAAGGGCCTGACCAGCGGCTACATCCCCATGGGCGGTCTGATCCTCTCCAGGCGCATGGCCGAGGTGCTGGTGGAGCAGGGCGGGGTGTTCGCCCACGGCCTGACCTATTCCGGCCACCCGGTGGCGGCGGCGGTGGCCATCGCCAACCTCAAGGCCCTGCGCGACGAAGGCATCGTCAGCCGGGTCAAGCACGAGACCGGGCCGTACCTGCAGCGCTGCCTGCGCGAGGTGTTCGACAACCATCCGTTGATTGGCGAAGTGCAGGGCGCGGGTCTGGTCGCCGCCTTGCAGTTCGCCGAAGACAAGGCCAGCCGCAAGCGCTTCGCCAACGAAAACGACATGGCCTGGCGTTGCCGCACCATCGGCTTCGAAGAGGGCCTGATCATCCGCTCGACCCTGGGCCGGATGATCATGGCCCCAGCCCTGGTGGCCAGCCACGCCGACATTGATGAACTGGTCGACAAGACCCGTACCGCCGTAGACAGGACCGCCCGCGAATACGGTCGTCTGTAGGCCCAAAAGCGGCCGGCGCGCGCGGGCGCGTCGGCCTATTCGAGGAACCGCTACATGTCCAGATCCTTGCGTTGCTGTGTTCCCTTTGCCCTGGCCCTGTTGTGCACCGCGGTTGCGGCCGCACCGCAGAGCCTCACCGTCATCTCCTTTGGCGGTGCCACCAAGCAGGCCCAGGACAAGGCCTACTTCCAACCTTTCACCGCCAGCGGCGCAGGACGCGTGGTCGCCGGCGAATACAACGGTGAGCTGTCGAAAATCAAGGCCATGGTCGATGTCGGCCACACCAGTTGGGACGTGGTCGAAGTCGAAAGCCCGGAGCTGCTGCGTGGCTGTGACGAAGGCTTGTTCGAACGCCTCGACCCGGCGCGCTTCGGCGACCCGGCGCAGTTCGTCCCGGGGACCCTGAGCGAATGCGGGGTGGCCACCTATGTCTGGTCGATGGTCATGGCCTACGACCAGGACAAGCTGGCCAAGGCGCCGACCTCCTGGGCGGACTTCTGGAACGTCGCCGACTTCCCCGGCAAGCGCGGCTTGCGCAAGGGCGCCAAGTACACCCTGGAAATCGCCTTGCTCGCCGACGGGGTCAAGCCGGACCAGCTGTACCAGGTGCTGGGCACTCCCGAGGGCGTGACCCGGGCGTTCGCCAAGCTCGATCAGATCAAGGGCAATATCCAGTGGTGGGAGGCGGGCGCGCAGCCGCCGCAATGGCTGATCGCCGGGGACGTGGTGATGAGCGCGGCCTACAACGGGCGGATCGCCTCGGCGCAGAAGGAAGGCATGAAGCTGAGCATCGTCTGGCCGCAAAGCCTGTACGACCCGGAGTACTGGGCGGTGGTCAAGGGCACGCCGAACAAGGCGCTGGCCGAAGACTTCATCGCCTTCGCCAGCCAGCCGCAGACCCAGAAGGTGTTCTCCGAGGAGATCCCCTACGGGCCGGTGCACCGTGACGCGCTGGCGCTGCTGCCGGCGGCGGTGCAACGGCAGCTGCCCACCGCCGAGGCCAACCTGGCCGGCGCGCGGGCGGTGGACGCGGAGTTCTGGGTGGACCATGGCGAGGAGCTGGAACAGCGCTTCAACGCCTGGGCGGCGCGCTGAGGTCGATGGCCGCCGGCTTTGTAAAGGAGGGCACCCGCTCTTTGTAGGAGCCGGCTTGCTGGCGATAGAGGCAACGCGGTGTGCCTGATGCGACGCTTCGCGAGCAAGCTGCGCTCCTACAGATGCAGATTGGGTATTGGCCGCGAGCCCGGGGCTGGCCCATAACCTGTTCAACCCTGGATAGGCGGGTTGCATTGGCCGCATCGCCGGCAAGCCGGCTTCGGTTATACCTGGGGTGCTATTTCAACCACGCAGCGAACTGTTCCTTGCAGTAATCGACGAACAACTGCGCAGGCTTGGTCAGCTGCGCCCGTTTCAGCCAGCCGGCCACCAGCGCCGAGCCGGTGACATCCTCGGCAATCTCCACACAGACCACTTCCTGGCCGTCATAGGTGCTGTTGCCATGGGGCCTGGTCACCAGCAAGGCAAAGCCGAACCCCTGGCCGACCATGCCGCGCACCATCTCGATCGACGGCGAGCCGAAGACGATATTCGGCGTCAGTTGCAACTCCTCGAAGATGCTCACGAAGTAGGTGCGGCTGGGCTGCACATCCAGCAGGATCATCGGCTCCAGGACCAGGTCGCGCAGCGACACCTGGGCCTGTCCGGCAAAACGGTGCCCGGCCGGCACCAGGGCATACGGCCGTTGCGGCGCCATCAGCGCCTCGGTCTCGATGGTGCTGTCCAGGTCGTGCTCGTAGAAGATCGCCAGGTCGAAGCGCCCGCCGGTCAAACCCTGCACCAGCTCCTGCTGCTCGCCGTCCTGCAGGCGGATCTCCACCCCCGGAAAACGCTGGCGAAAGCCGGCGATCAGCCGTGGCAGGTAGAGCGGGGCGACCGTCTCGAAACAACCGATATCGATCTGTCCGCACACCACATCGTTGTCGGCCAGGGCGTTCTGCTCGAACTCGTGGGCCATGCGCAGCAGTTCCTGGGCCTTGCGGTAGAAACGCGCGCCACCCGGGGTCAGGGACACGCCCTGGGCGTGATGACGGATCAGCAACTGCACGCCGAAGCTGTCTTCCAGGCCCTTGACCGCGGTGGAGATCGACGGCTGGGCGATATACAGCTTGCGCGACGCCTCGGCGACGCTGCCACATTCGACGGTGGTGACGAAATACTTCAATTGACGCAAGGAATAGGACGCCACAGTGCACCTCTGGCCGATGGTTTTGCTCCACGATACCCGCTCCGCGGGCCGGCGCTGCAGCGGATTTTGCTCGGCAGTGGGGATATTTTCGCTGGGTAGGTGCGCAGTGCCCCAAAGGCTTGCGGGTAGAGGTACAGCTTCCAGGTGCCGCCTGGATATGTAGGACTTTTACTTCAAGTTGGGTAGGAGAAATCTAGGGGTACTGGTTATATATCCAGTATTCTCGGGCGATTCCTCTGCCAGCGTGATGCGGAACGAAAAATGGGTGCGTGGACAGAAAATCCAGCTCGGTTAATTTGAAGACCTCTCCTTTGGAAAGGGAGAGTTTCTTAAATCAATGGAGCAATAAACATGAACAAACCACAAACCCAATCACCGCTTCGCCACGGTCGCGTCACCTCCCCAGCCTCCCGCGGCGCAGTCGCGATCGACCTGGGCCTGTTGGGCGGTTGGCAGGTCAATGAGATGGAAGGCGGCAAGAACTTCCCGGCCCTGGCCGCGGGTCCGTTCCCTGCACCGTTCAACACGGATAACCCAAGCGACGTGCCGCCGGCCGATGGCTTCATCCTCAGCGGTGGCAAGACCGATGCCCGGGACTGCGTCAACTTCAGCGATGAGGAGATGAGCAAGAAGCTCGGTCGCGCCTTCACCTGGCCGACGCTCAACGTCAACCCCGGCCAGATCTTCAAGGTGACCTGGCAGTACACCGCGCCGCACACCACCCGTGGTTATCGCTGGCTGATCACCAAGGACGGCTGGGACCCGAAACAGCGCATCACCCGCGCCCAACTGGAGGCTCAACCTTTCGCCGAGGACTTCTATCCGCAGGTGCCTTACTACAGCCATGCCGGCGAACTGAAGGCCAAGGTCGATCACGAAGTGAAGCTGCCAGCCAATAAAAAGGGCCGTCACGTGATTGTCCTGATGTGGATCGTGGCCAATACCGGCAACGCCTTCTATCAGGCCTTCGACGTCGACTTCAAATAAGTCTGCGGATCATTAAAACGTTCTGAAGGATTAGAACATGTCACAGATTGACTTTACCCAACTGAAAACGACGCAGGATGATGCCGCGTCGCGGATGCCGAGCCTGGATGGCAAGAAAATCCTCATGGGCTACTGGCACAACTGGCCGGCCGGCCCCTCGGACGGCTACCAGCGCGGGCAGTTTGCCAATATGAACCTGGAGGATGTGCCCCGGGACTACAACGTGGTGGCCGTGGCGTTCATGAAAGGCAGTGGTATTCCGACGTTCAAACCGTACAACCTGTCCGATGCCGAGTTTCGTCGCCAGGTGGGCGTGCTGAACAGCCAGGGCAGGGCGGTGCTGATGTCCCTGGGGGGCGCCGACGCTCATATCGCGTTGAACCCGGGCCACGAACAGCCCCTGGCCAATGAAATCATCCGCCTGGTGGAAACCTACGGCTTTGACGGGCTGGACATCGATCTTGAACAGAGTGCGATTGACTCTGCCAGCAACAAGATCGTCCTTCCGGCCGCGTTGAAGCTGGTCAAGGATCACTATGCTGCCGAGGGCAAGCATTTCATCATCAGCATGGCGCCGGAGTTCCCCTACCTGACCGCTGCCGGTCGATACGTCGACTACCTCAAGGCGCTGGAAGGCTACTACGACTTCATCGCGCCGCAGTTCTACAACCAGGGCGGCGATGGCCTCTGGGTTCAGGAGGCCAACAACGGCAAAGGGGCCTGGATCGCCCAGAACAACGACGCCATGAAAGAGGACTTCCTCTATTACCTGACCGAAAGCCTGGTGAGTGGTACTCGCGGTTTCACCAGGATTGCCGCTGACAAATTCGTCATTGGCCTGCCCGCCAACGTCGATGCCGCGGCCACCGGATACGTGGTCAACCCGGCGGCCGTTGCCAATGCGTTCAAACGCCTCGATGCCAAAGGGCTGTCGATCAAGGGCCTGATGACCTGGTCGGTCAACTGGGACAATGGGTTCAACAAGGACCACGTGCCCTACAACCAGGAGTTCAGCCGGCGCTACGGGCCGTTGATCAACGGTGGCAAGCTGTCCTCCTCGACCCAGGAGGAGCCCCACCCGCAGAGCGCCCACTAGCATTTGGTCAAGGAGACCTCCGGCAGACGTGCCGGATGCTCGACAGTCAAGCCTGTTGACTTGATCGCTGAGGGCAAGCAATGAAAATCCGATGTCGCAAGGCATCGGATTTTTTTGGCTTTCAAGATGGGGGCCGTCCACCAGGTCCTGGCAGAGGACGGCAGCGTGGAGGGCCCGACTATCGGGCCATTGCAGCTGCTGCGCATCAGTGCCAGCGACATGCTTGCGCAGGCGCTCAACTGATGAAGATGATCTTCGACACCAGTTCTGCGCTGTTCTTGGCCTGAAGTTTCTTCATCAGCCGGGCGCGGTGGACTTCCACGGTGCGGTGGGAAATGCCCAGCTTGCGTGCCACTTCCTTGCAGGTCAGGCCATTGACGATATGCAGCGAGATTTCCCGTTCGCGCGGGGTCAGCTGGATCATCGGCGCCGGTTGGCGGTCCAGGCGCTCGAAATGCCAGACCATCAGCTTGAACGGATCCTCGGCAGTCAGGGAAAAACCGTGGGCGCGGGCCCAGAACACCTCGCCGTTGCGATGCTGCATGAAGCGTTCGTCGGAGTAGAAGGTGCCGGGTCCGTTGCGCAACCAGTGCTCGCTGCGTTCGCCGATGCTCTGGTAGTCGGCCTGGGAGGGGTACAACAGCAGGGTCAGGTGGCCTTGCAAGTGTTCGCGCTCGTAGCCGAACAGGCGTACGAAGGCCTGGTTGCAATCGAGCATCCGGCGATGCCCGGTGATCATCTGCGGTGCGGGGGAAACCTGGAAGGCCAGGCGCTCGAGGTCCTGGAATTGCTGGGCGTGTAGGGTCATCAGGCATCCTGCCTCGGGTTTATCGGCGCGCCCCTTTTTTTGGGGGGCGGGGGACTACTTACTGCCGTACGTAGTTCCCCCAACTAGCGTGTGATTCGGGTGTTGAATCATTGTATGGAATACCCGCTTCAAGGAAGAAGAAAATCACATGATTCACGATTCCGTATCCATCGTCGCTGCCGCCCATAGTCCTTTCGGTCGTCTGGACGGCCTGAACCTCGAGGACCTGATCGTCCAGGTTACCCGCGAGGCCCTGGCAGACGCTGAGATCGAGGCTGCACAAATCGACGCGCTGTTTCTCGGGCACTTCAACTCCGGCCTGGTGGCGGACGGTTTCCCCGCCTCGCTGATGCTCCAGGCCGATCCGCAACTGCGCTTCAAGCCCGCCACTCGCTGCGAGAACGCCTGCGCCTCCGGTTCGGCGGCGATCCAGGCCGGGATCAACGCGATCCGCAGCGGCGCCGCCGAACTGGTACTGGTGGTCGGCGCGGAGAAAATGACCGGCAACAGCACCGTCGAGGTCACCCGGGCCCTGGCCGGCGCCGGCTACCAGAACGCCCTCCAGGAGGCCGGCATGAGTTTCGCCCAGCTTTTTGGCCGGGTGGCGCAGCAGTACGCCGACCGTTACCACAACCCGTTGTCCTCAATGGCCATGATCGCGGTGAAAAACCATGCCAATGCCATGGCCAACCCCCTGGCGCAGATGCACCGCGTGATGGATTTTGAACATTGCAACAACGTTTCCCAGGGCAACCCGTTGATCGCACCGCCACTGCGCCTGACCGACTGCTCGTTGATCAGTGACGGTGCGGCGGCGATCATCCTGGCCTCGCCCCAGCGCGCCCGTTCGATGCGACGTCAGGTGGCGATTCGTGCCATGACCCAGGTGAACGACTTCCTGCCCTTGTCGAGCCGTGACATGCTGGCCTTCGAGGGGCCGCGACGGGCCATCCACGGGGCCCTGCGCCAGGCCGGCGTGACCCTCGGCGACCTGAGTTTCGCTGAGGTACACGACTGCTTCACCATCGCTGAATTGCTGATCTACGAAGCCATGGGCCTGGCGCCCAGGGGCGAGGGGCACCGGGCCCTCGACGACGGCACCGTGCGCCAGGGCGGACGCCTGCCGGTGAACCTGTCCGGCGGGCTCAAGGCCAAGGGGCATCCGGTGGGGGCCACCGGGGTATCGATGCATGCCCTGGGCTTTGCCCAACTGATCGGCAAACCCATCGGCCTGGGTGTGCCCGGTGCCGAGTTCGGCTTGCTGTTCAACATGGGCGGCATGGCGGTGGCCAACTACGCCAGCGTCCTGCAAGCGGTCAAGGTCTGAGGATGAACATCGCCCATTGGCTGCACGATGCGGCCCAGCGCTGGCCGCGGCGGGGAGCTCTGTTCGAGGGCCGCCGCCAGGTCGCCGACTACCAGGCGTTTGCCGAGCAGGCCAGGGCACGCGCCCTGCAACTGCGCCATGAGTACGGCATCGAGCCTGGCGACCGAGTGGCGCTGCTGCTGAAGAACAGCTGCGGTTATCTCGAACTGTTGTACGCCATCTGGTGGAGCGGGGCGGTGGCGGTTCCGATCAACAGCAAGCTGCATGCACTGGAAGCCGCCTGGATTGCCGGCAATGCCGGGGCCCGGCTGATCTACACCGATGAGGGCCAGAGCTTCGACACCGTGGCCCTGCCTGCCGGCTGCCGCGAACTGGCTGCGCCCGGGCTGGCCGTGCAAGGCCGGGTGCCGGGCGATGAACTGGTGGAGCCGCACCTGCGGGAGGACAACGACCTGGCCTGGCTGTTCTACACCTCCGGGACCACTGGCCGCCCCAAGGGGGTGATGTTGTCCCATGGCAACCTGATCGCCATGTCCTTGTGCTATCCGCTGGACGTGGATCCGGTGGCCGCTGATGACGCAGTGGTCTATGCCGCGCCGATGTCTCACGGTGCCGGCCTCTACAACTTCATCCATGTGCGCTGTGGCGCGCGGCATGTGGTGCCGACGTCCCAGGGGTTCCAGGCGGCGGAATTGTTCGAGCTGGCGCAGGCGCTGGGCCAGGTCAGCCTGTTTGCCGCGCCGACCATGCTCAAGCGCATGGTGCAGCAGGCCCGGCAGCAGGGCTATTGCGGCGAAGGGATCAAGACCATCGTCTACGGCGGCGGCCCGATGTACCTGGCGGATCTCGCCCAGGCCCTGGACACCTTCGGCCCGCGGCTGGTGCAGATCTACGGCCAGGGCGAATGCCCAATGACCATCAGCGCCCTGTCCAGGGAGACCATTGCCGACCGCGGCCATGCTGACTGGCCGACCATTGCTGCCTCGGTAGGGCGTGCCCATGCCTGCGTTGAGGTGCGCGTGGTGGATACTGCGGGCCAACCCCTGGCTGTCGGAGAGAGAGGGATAATCGCCGTGCGCGGGGCTGTGGTGATGCAGGGGTACTGGGACAATCCGCAAGCCTCCCGGGAGGCCCTGGTGGACGGCTGGCTGCTCACCGGTGACATCGGTTTCCTGAATGAGCGGGGTTACCTGACCCTGACCGATCGCAGCAAGGATGTGATCATCTCCGGCGGCAGCAACATCTACCCGCGGGAAGTCGAGGAAGTGCTGATCCAGCACCCCGAGGTATTCGAAGTGTGTGTGGTGGGGGAGGCTGACCCGCAGTGGGGTGAGTCGGTGGTGGCCTTCGTGGTCCTGCGTTCGCCCGGCAACCTCGATGCGCAGGCGCTCAACCATTGGTTCCTGGCGCGCATGGCCTCGTTTAAAAAGCCGAAGAAGTACCTGTTTTGCGCCGAGCTGCCCAAGAACAGCTATGGCAAGATTCTCAAGACCCGCTTGCGCCAGTGGTTGCAGGACCCCACCGGGCCCTTGAGCAACCTCTGAAACGCGGCATTTCATGGATAGCACTACGACAGGAGTCCCCACGATGGGCGTGCCACCTTCCAACCCCCAGCGCCAGCGGCGCCGGGCCTTCATCGGCGCCACTTCCGGCCACTTGATCGAGTGGTACGACTATGGCGTCTACGGTTTCCTGGCCTTGTACATCGGCAAGGCCTTCTTCGTTTCCGACGATCCCACCAGCAGCCTTCTGGCAAGCTTCGCGGCCTTTGCCCTGAGCTTCTTCATCCGGCCCCTGGGCGGCCTGTTCTTCGGCCCCCTGGCCGACAAGATCGGCCGACGCAAGACCCTGATCACGGTACTGGTGATGATGGCCGGCTCCACCTGCCTGCTGGGCCTGTTGCCGACCTACGCCAGCATTGGCATCGCCGCGCCGGTGATCCTGGTGCTGGTCCGCTGTGTGCAGGGTTTCTCTGCCGGTGGCGAGATCGGCACCATCACCAGCTTCATTTCCGAATACGCCAGCCCAGGGCGCCGGGGATTCGCCACCTGCTGGCTGATGGTCACCGCTGTGCTCGGCCTGCTCCTGGGCGGCGCCGTGGCCAACGGTATGACTTGGGCCCTGGGCGCCGAACTGATGCAGGACTGGGGCTGGCGGATCCCGTTCCTGATCGCAGGTCCCCTGGGCTTCATCTCGCTGTACATCCGCCTGAAACTGGAGGACAGCCCGGAATTCCTCGCCTTGCTGCAGGCCGGGCAGACCTCCAAGGCGCCGCTGCGCGAGGTTTGGCAGTGGAAGCGCCCGATCGCTTTGGTGTTCTTCATCATCACCCTGCATAGCTCGATCTTTTACCTGGTGCTGACCTTCGCCTCGACCTATATGTCCAACACCCTCAAGTTCGACAGCGGCACCACCTTGCTCTATGTATTTGTCGCCAGCCTCTCGGCGGCGGTGGTCATGCCCTTCGGTGGCGCCTTCACCGATCGCTACGGGCGCAAGCCGTTCCTGATGGTGATCGGTACCCTGGCGACCCTGGCCATGTACTGGTTCTTCAAGGCCGCGCCCAATGCGACCCCGGCCACCTTGTTCTGGCCGCTGATGGCCGTGGCGATCCTGTTCGGGCTCTATGCGTCCTCGACCTACGCCCTGATGAGCGAGCTGCTGCCGACCCGTATCCGCTCCACCGGCATCGCCGTGGCCTACAACATCCCGGTGGCAGTGTTCGGCGGCAGTGCGCCGCTGATTTCCACCTGGCTGATCAAGCTCACTGGCGATATCACCGCGCCCTGGTACTTCTACGTGGCGACCGGGATCGCGTCGCTGCTGGCCCTGCTAGTGCTACGCAAGGAGGACTTCGTCGCCTGTACCCACGACGTCCGGCACCAGGGCCACGGGGCTTCGCAACTCCTGGTCAATCCGCAAGCTTGAGCCCACCTGCCAGCGCCGGCCCCGGCCGACTGGCGTCACCCGGCCGCGTGTCGCGGCCTATTGGCAAGGACGTCGGTGTTGGTTAATGGTGGGCAACGCATCGGGCGGGTTGAACAAGCACAAAGCTGCAACGCTCGGTGTCAGCCCGGAAACAGAAAAGTCTCGCGAGCGGCCAGTCAGGACTGGCCCTTTTGCCTATGGCAGACGATCCGGTTTGTGTATGGATCAAAGGCTATCGGGGTCGCCGAAGAACATTTTGACTGGGCTCTAGCATGGTGGTTATAGCCTGAAAAAAATCTAATTGTGCCCCCAGTTTTGCCCCCATTCGCACCGGGTGTGCGAGCGATCGCGAATGGCGATTTCTGACGGACTCCAGTATGGCAGTGACTGGTATTCAGTGCGTCTCCGTATACTGGATGAGCAACCCATATCTGGCAGATCCTTGGTCTTTCGGAAGAGGATATGGGCAGTGAGTCGATAACCTAAGTGGAGTCGGTTGGTTAGAAGAGAATCGAAGAATCGGCACTCGCTACGACAAGCAGGCAAGAAGCATTGCAGCCATGGTCACTGAAGGCTACGTGATATGCAGCTGTACTTTCCGTACAAAGCCGGGATTGTGCCGTTCGCAGCTCGATGGCGCTCAGCTTTGATCACGCCTCAATTCCGCCCATTCAATCAACGCCTGAATTGATGGCCCGAGTGCATGGCCGATAGGTGTGAGTTGATACTCCACCTTGGGAGGAACCTGCGGGTACACCGTCCGCAGCACGATCCCGTCCCTTTCCAACTGCTTGAGCTGTTGGATCAACATTTTCTGATTGATCCCTTCGATAAGCTTTTCCAAATCCGAGAAGCGAAGCGCGCCCTTTGCCGCGAATAGCTGGCAGAGGATGATGATTTTCCATTTCCCCTCTAGTACACGAAGTGTCTCGGTCGTTGCCTCAGCCCATGCTCGTCGATTTTGAGGATCGCCGCAGCTCCATTCCCGTTCCATTTCTTTCCCTTAAGTGGGTTACCCACCTTTTAGTGTGTACTTACCATTATCTCATGAGCACTCTAAAATCGGTGCAAGACAATCAATTCAGGAGGCTTGCCCATGAAAATAGGCATTATCGGGACCGGTAATATCGGGGGCACCATAGCCCGAAAGCTCGGAGCTGCTGGGCATGAAATTCGTGTAGCAAACTCTGGAGGTGTCGATGGCGTTCGAGCGTTTGCCGAAGAAATTGGAGCGGAACCTGTAGACATTCGAGGCGCGGTGGATGGAGTGGACGTGATCGTGCTATCGATACCTCTACCTGCTGTGAGCGCACTCCCTTCTGACCTGTTTAGCTATGTCCCCGAAAGCGTCCCGGTGGTGGATACGAGTAATTACTACCCGGGTTTGCGTGATCCCCGCATTGCTGAAATCGATCAAGGAATGACGGAAAGTGTCTGGGTTTCAACGCAGGTTGGGCGCCCTGTTGTCAAAGCTTTCAATAATGTGCTGGCCTATACACTGGCAGAGCTAGGTCTTCCAGAGGGTACTAAAGGTCGCTTGGCGGCAGCGGTAGCGGGTGATAATGACAAGGCCAAGGAAACGGTAATGTCCCTGGTTAACCAAGCTGGCTTCGATCCGGTTGACGGAGGTTCTCTGGAAGAGTCTTGGAGGCAACAACCGTCCACGCCTGGCTACTGCTGTGATTACGACGCTAAGACCATGCGCAGGGCATTAGCGGCAGCAGTTAAGGGGCAGGCAGCAGCGAAACGAGATCAACTGCCCCAACACTTCGAGTGGCTTGGAGCAAACCCAAGCCATGACGATGTTGTAGCAATGAACCGATCCTTCAACCCGCTGGATTAACGTCCAGGCCCAGCTTGAACTCAGTACCTCTCGATCATGTCGGCCGCCTGTTGGGTCGCCTGGCTGGTCCGGGTCGCCAGCTTGCGGACCTCGTCGGCCACTACTGCGAAGCCCCTTCCGGCCTCACCGGCCCTGGCCGCCTCTATGGCCGCGTTCAGGGCCAGTAGGTTGGTCTGTTTGGCGATGCTTTGGATGGCGCCGACTATCTGCGTCAGCTGAGCGAGGTTTTCCTGCATCGCTTGATGCTGGCGTTCCTGAGTCTGGCGCAACTGGCTTTCCTCGCGGAAGGAGTGCACGTCTGTGATCGCCCCCACAGTACGCAAGGGCGTGCCGTCGCTGCTTCGCTGGGTCTGACCTTTGCCTCTGAACCAACGGTACTCGTCGTTGCGGTGCCTGAGGCGGTAGGTCACATCGAAGGGTGTTTGGCCGGAGCGGTCGGCGACATGTTCGACAAAAGCCTGCACGGCACGCTGGCTGTCTTCGGGATGCAGGCGGGACAACCAGCTTTCGAACACATTGGGAAACTCTTCGATGGTTTCGTAGCCGAGCAGGCGACGCATCTGTGACGAGAACCAGATGACGTTGTGCGGATTGGCTGGATCGCCTGCGATGATATTGATGTCCCAGAGTGCGTCCTGAATGCATTCGCGGGAAATATCGAAGCGGGCTGAAAGCATCGTGAATTCTTCGTCTCGCAGACGCTGCGTGTGGATGTCACGCACAATACCGACGCTGACCTGTGGCATGCCCTGTTTGTCACGGAGCGTTTTGCCGGAGATCTGGACCCAGCGGTATTCTCCCGAGTGGTTCGCGAGGCGCACCTCCACCTGGTAGGGAGCATGCCCGTTGCGATCGGCAAGGTGATGAGCCAGGGCATCCAGGTTGGCCTGGCGGTCATCAGGGTGAAGGCAATCGTTCCAGGGGCCTAGATAGACGGGGAGGTCCGCTTGGGTGGGCAGGTTGCCGAACCATTGCAGTACTGCGTCGCGGGCGGGCTGCTGGCTGCCATTGAGCTGCAATTTCCAGAGCAGATCACCCGACCCGCATGCTGCCAATTGCCAAAGTTGTTCTTGATCGTGCAGCTGCGTTTCGTATTCACCTAGCTGAAGCTTGAGGCGTTGCAGTTCAGCATTAAGGTCGACCACGTTGGCCCGGAGCGCCGTGCGATCGGCGAGCAGGCGTTCGATGCCGGCCAGTACCCGTCGCAGTGACGAATCCTTCGCCGCTATCGATACTCCCTCGCCGTCGTGCTGTTCCAGCCTGTCGCTGAGGAGCTTCAATTCCTTGCGGGTGCTATTTCTGAAAAACATCAAACACCTCTGGTTTGCTCACGAGGTTTCGGGGCGGTTCTCGCTCTTGATGCCCCCGAGCATTACGGTCTTCGAATGCCCGGGGCAGTCTGACTTGGACTGGAGTATGTCGACTCAGGCAGCCTGGTACAGACGGCGCTCGAGCAGCGTGCTACCACGCAGGCGATGGGTTGCCTTGGCACCGGCCAGCACGGCCAGGTCCAACAGCGGTTCGAGGATGACGACGGTCATGTAGGCACTGCCGAAGGCAAGAATTGACAGTGCGTTTTCTGCTGTGAAGCCTTGCCCGTAGAAGGCCCAGAAGGCAACCCAGGCGACAATGCCCCCCTGGAAGGCTGTCGACAGCCCCAGCGCTTGTCTATAGCTCAGTTCCACATACGGCGTGTCTGGCGCGATGATGCGTTTCGCCAGGGCGGTAACTGCGAACAGCGGTACCAGAAGGGTGGTGACGTTCATGCCGTATTGCGGCAGGTCGAATGGAGCGAAGAACAGACTCTGGATCAGCAGCCCCAGGGCGAGCCCCGCTGCCGCAGGTGCGGCGCCGAGCAGCAGAAACAGCGTTGACCCCAGGATGAGATGGACCTCGGAGACGCCGACTGGATGGTGCGGTAGTAGCTCGAAGAAGCTGAATACCAGGGCCGTGGCAGTGACAGTGCGAGCCAGCAGCGAGAAGACACCACGCTCACCTATGGCTTGCGCAGCGAGTTTGAGGGTATAGGCGCCGACACCTGCGGCAGTGACATAGCTCAGCCAGATTTTTCCAGCTTCCACCAGATTAGGTTCGATATGCATGACGATTGCCCCTTGGCCGCTTCGCGACCTCGAAAGTAAAAAACAGGACGGCTCCGTCCTCAGCTTGTGGCACGGCTGATCGCTACCGGCTCGTGCCGCGGCAGGTGTTCGTGCCCGTTTCCATGGGCCGGTGGGCAACTCGCGTTGAGCAGCGTTACCGGTTGTCCATGGGGGGTATTCAAGTAAGCTTGCTGCCATTCCTCGCTGCGCTGGGTGATGTCTTCCATACCCGCTAAACCGAGTGTGGTGACCATTCCTTCCATGGCTGCGATCCATTGCCGGTAGTAAGTGTCGTTGACGCTTTCTCCGGGTTGCGCCGGGCTCGCCTTGATCTCGTCGCTGAATACCTGCACCCAGTCCTTCCAGGGAAACAGACCGGTTTGGTGCAGGTGGAGCAGCAGGGAAAAAGCCTGGGCCTGCCAAGGTTTGTCGAACACCGGGCCTTCATCGTCGAGAGACAGACCGGCTATTGGGGGGATGTGAGGCATGCTGGCGTTCATACGGCCTCCAGATAGTTGTCCCACAGATCAATGCAAACACTGTCCGGTCGCGCCACTCCCCACAGTTCTGTAGCACTGAAGCGAACGGCATAGACCTGTTGGGGTTGTTCGCCTAGACCGTGGGCCATCGTGTCTGGGGTGGCAAAGGCGCCGTGTGCAATCTCGATGGTCCCGACCTTGCCGCGCGCGTAGCGCGGCAGTCGGGTGTGGGTGGTTGGATTGAGGTTCTTGGTCCGCACCCGGTCACCGACCCGGAAGCGGCCGCCGACAGGTTCCTTTGCCCGGGAAGAGGCGCCTCCGAGGATCACCGCCTCGACGATGTCCGGTGTGAGCACCGTTGGCGGCTGTGCCGGTGAGGTCGGCTTGACCGTGCCCTGCAGTTCGGCAGCGCTGATCACGCCTTTTTCCTGCAGCAGGGTTTCGAAGGCGTGAAGCCAGTGTTCGTAGTAACTCGACTGCAAGTATTCAGCCGGTTCCATGCGTTCAATGGAGTGTCGGAACTCGTCGACATTGAAGTGCCCGCCGACGAAGAGCGAAGCGAACAGCGGAAAGATCCTGCGCTCCCAGTCGTGATGGAAGACGGGTTCATTTTCTTCGGTGAGCACTGGGCCGAAACCGTGCATACCGCCTAAGTCGTGTACACCGTTCATGGTTTTCTCCTTCTCGGGTTCAGGCTTCGTCGCCCGGCGTCCTGGGCAGGCCAGTGCCGATCATGGCGTCACGCGTCACCAGCTCGACCAGTCGTTCCTCGCTCCAGCCGTCAGTGCCAGCCGGACGTTCCGGCAGTACCAGGTAGCGCAACTCAGCACTGCTGTCCCAGACGCGAACTTCCTTGTCATTGGGAATAATCAAACCGAATTCGGCCAGCACGCTGCGCGGATCGATGACTATCCGTGACCGATAGGGCGCGGATTTGTACCAGGCTGGGGGCAGGCCCAGGGTCGGCCAGGGGTAGCAGGAGCACAGCGTGCAGACCGTCACGTTGTGCACGGTCGCGGTGTTCTCCACCACCACCATGTCTTCGCCCTGCACGCCGGAGAAACCCAGTTCGGCAATGGCCGCAGTGGCATCTTCCAGCAGCCGATGTTTGTAATCGGGATCGAACCAGGCCTTGGCGACCACCTGAGCGCCGTTGCGCGGGCCGACCTTGTGCTGGTAAGTGTTCACCAGAGCATCCATGGCGGTTGGGTCGACCAAGCCCTTTTCTATCAACAGGGATTCGAGCGCCTTGACCCGCAAGGCGATGGCCTCGGGGGGCTCGGTGTGGTCGTGGTCGTGATGATGTTCGTGGGTGTGGCTCATGTATTGGCTCCTCTGAAGTTGATACTCACGTTCAGTGCGACTTGCCGGTGTTTGCTCGCCAATGCGATGCGCAGGTTTACAACGTCCGCCAATCGACAGAGGCCTCGAATGCAGCTGCAGCTTGATAGAGGGTGCCTTCGGCATAATGTCTTCCGACAAGCATCAGCCCCACGGGCAGTCCGTCTACCAGGCCACAAGGGATCGACATGGCGGGGTGCCCGGTAATGTCCTGAGCGGCCGTATTGCCAAGCATCTCCAACGCACGCGTAACAGTCTCGGTGATTGAAGAGCCCGGTTCAGGGAGCGGCTGAGCGGTGATTGGCACAGTCGGCATGACGAGCAGGTCATAGGTGTTCAACGCCCTGTCATAGGCGGCTCGGGCAAAGCGCGCAATGTTCTGGGCCTTGGCGTAGTAGCGGCCGTTGTAGCGTTCCAGACCGAACTGGCCGACGAACATGCAAAGCTTGAGTGACGGCGACAATGCGTTTGCCTGATCGCGCCAACCGGCCTGTTTGTCCAGCAGGCCCACGTCGTAAAGCCCCTTCCAGTTAAAACCCGCTCCATTGCCGTGCATCATTTGCATGGTCAGGCCTTCACAGCCGATAGGGCTCCATAACGATCCCGCCAGGTTGTGTTCGGCAACCGATACCTCCTCGACCCGCGCACCCAAAGCCTCGAGCCGGGCGATAGCGCTGCGTACCTTTTCTGCGATACGTGGATCCTGGTTAGCGAGTTGGAAGCCTTCCTGGAGAATCCCGATCCGGAGTCCGGTCACGCCTCGTTCCAGATAATCGCAGTAGGCATCGACCTTGGGGGCGGTCTGGCGAGGGTCGAGCCCGTCGGCTCCGGCCATCACTTCAAGCATGAGCGCGTTATCGCGTACGTTGCTCGTCATGGGGCCGACATGGTCGAAAGTGGACTCGATCGCCATGACCCCGGTATAGGGCACCAGACCGAAGGTAGGCTTCATTCCGTAAATGCCGCACCATGCGGCAGGAATGCGGATGGAGCCGCCCTGGTCTCCACCGACAGCCAGGTCGACCGCGCCCGTCGCCACAAGCGCCGCGCTGCCCGAAGACGAACCGCCCGTGGTGAAACCATGGCGAAAAGGGTTGTGCACAGGCGCCGGGTCCGAGGTATGGCTACCACCGGAGAGGCAGTAATGTTCGCAGGTGGCTTTGCCGAGGATGGTTGCTCCAGCGTCGAGCAGACGCGTGACCACGGTGGCATCAAACGACGGTACGAAACCCTCCAGTGGTGCGGCACCGTTCATCATCGGGACACCGGCCAGAGAGATATTGTCTTTGAGCGCGACCGTCTTGCCAGCAAGCTTGCCCGAGCTGGCGCCCATCACCTCAGTTCTGTAGTACCAGGCGTTTAGCGGATTTTCCGTGCTTGAAGGGCGGTAACCAGCACTGCGCTCGTAGCGCACTGAAGGGATGAAGTCTGGCAACTCGTCGACGAGATCGTAGGCATCAAAACTGGATTGCATAAGCGCCAGGTATTCGCTGGCTTGCTCGGGTGTCAGCTGTATGTGCAGGCGGCTGGCGAGATCCTGCACTTGTTCGAGAGTCGGGCGGATGATGGCCATGGGGTGTCCTGTGTCCTGTGCCAACCCGTAGGGGCTGGCAATGTCTGTTCAAACGTCATCTCGGGGATGCCCGGGCCCGGCGTGCGCTATTGGCGAGCCGTGGCCGGGGCTGGTATCAAGCTATCTCCACAGATTGAGCAGCGCTTGGCTGAGGAGGACAGTCGCTTGGTTGAGCGGGACTCGCTTGCCCCTGTTTTTTATAGCCACACCACGGTAGCCGTCGGCGGCCAGAGCGAGCCCTGGCAGCGGGGAGGGTTCCTTATGGATATGCCTTCCATTGCTGTGGTTTAGGCTTATGCCGAGGGTATTAGTCTTCGGATTCAGGCGTGGCCTGTTTCTGAGATGACTTCCCGGGTTTTGGCCAGACAACCCCAACGCTTCTCATGCCTTTGGCGGGGTCCATTTCCGGGTGTGCGAGTACGACGTCCCGATACGAGGGGCTCCCGATCACCGCCGGTTTGAACTTGATGAGGAAGTCATTGACCTCTTTGCGCAGATCCGGGGCCAGCCCGTAGTCGTCGTAGCACGCCTCGAGACAATCGAGCACGGCTTGCCAGTGCACCTCGGTCAGACCCATCCCGCGATGCGCGGTGACCATGTCTCTACCCCTGTATTTGGCGCTTCCACCCCAGTGCTCGGAAAGGAAATCGACAAAATTGATGTGTTCCTTTTGGAACGTCGATTCCGACATATGGGCCCAGATGTGCCCGATGGCGGGGTGCCCCATTGTTTTTCTCAACACTGCGCCGGCGAACTGATAAATAGCGTCATAGCCGCCAAGACGGGTATAGAGGGAGGGTTGTTGTTCCAGGGTGGGT
Source organism: Pseudomonas sp. GW456-L12 (assembly GCF_059424045.1). NCBI lineage: Bacteria > Pseudomonadati > Pseudomonadota > Gammaproteobacteria > Pseudomonadales > Pseudomonadaceae > Pseudomonas > Pseudomonas sp. GW456-L12. The sequence goes on along the minus strand of NZ_JBWKZA010000010.1, from coordinate 99,332 downwards.
TGTTGGTCGGTCATTGTCTGGTTACTCCGTTTCGGGTTAGAGGCATCTCATTAGCCAACGGTCGCGTTGGCACGATTGATACGGGATGCGAGGTCTTGCGACGGATCCAAGTTGAATTCGTCGTTGGGCGCACGCTTGGTTGATAAGGACAACGGGTGGTAGAGGCGGGCGGGTCTAAAAGACCCTGACGTAGCGCAGGTTCATGCGAAAGTCCTCTTTGGGGCCGTTCTCCACCGCAAGGTCGCGTCCAAGTTGCACCTGGAGCTGGTCCTTGGCGGTGAAAAACTTTCTGGCCGTGACACGGAAGTTGGTGGTTTCCATCCTGTCGTCCTGGTTGACGCCATCGATCTGGTTTTCCCCGCCCCAACTGTGGCCGAAGCCGATAGCCAGCGCAGTGGTCTCGTCGGGCATGTAGCGCCCCATTAACTGAGCGCCGTAGGAAACGTCCTGCTCCCGGCGGGCGGAGCTGGCGCCGAAGTCGTTGTTGTCTCCGTACCAGATGGCGTCACCGACGAGGTCGATGGCCCACTTCTCCGTGAAGTGCTTGACGTAAGCGGCCTGGAGATCAACCTTCCAACGGTTCTCGCCAAGGTTGAGCGCGTCGTCTTTGTCATAGTCGCCAGTCGGCACGTACAAGTAAGCAGTCGCACCGAGGGTGTCGTTGGCGTCGTTGAGACGGTACTTGAGCGGCGCTGTAAGAATGAGGTCGCCGATGCCGCTGGCGTCGCCCAGACCAGAAGCGTCACCACCGCCTGAGACATGACCGAAGGGCAACAGGAATTGCGGCTCGATGGTCAGCCGCTCGCTCAACTGGTAGATGTGTAGCAGACGCAGGATGCCGACATCGGACGTCAGGTTGAAATCGGAACTGGTCTTGTGCCCCTGGGAGTAGGCACTGTCCGTGGTGGAGTGCTGGTAGTAGAGCACGCCGATGGTCGCTCCCACGGGGAGCGGCTCGTAATCGCCAGGATCCACCTCGAGAGCGTGAGAGGAAAGGCTGGGGAGGAGGGCTGCAAGCGACAGGTAGCGGAACTGTTTCATGATCGAAGAACCTTTTTCCGGGCAAAAAGAGCCCCGCTATCGCCAGTCAGGCAACGCGCAGGGCTAAAAGTGGAGTCAGCGATGGAGTCAGGTGGGCGACACTTGCGCGTCGCGCATCATCCCGGTCTGCGGGTGGCAGTTGATGTACTCGAACAGTTGCTGGCTACCGTCCGCTACCGAGACCTCGTGATACAGCCGCAGCTTCGAAAGGCCTCCGATCACTCGGAAGAAAGTGGTGAAAATACGTAAGTGAGTGGGATGGGATTCTGCCCAGCGCTCCAGCTTGTCGAGCGATCGCCAGTGACCGATGTCATAGGCGATGTCGAGGAGATTGCCATCAAGGTCGATATTGCGTACGAAGCGGTTGCTATAGCAGCCCAGCGCCTGCCCCTCGTCACGCAGGAAGTTCATGCCGTCTTGCAGTGGCGGCAGCATCTCGTTGAAATAGAGCGCGCGCTCTTCCTCGCCGGCCTCGACCCAGTCTTGTCCAGAGCGGATCAGCGTCAGGTTATCGTGGCCGCGTACCACGACCTTGCCGCCTTTGGCGGGATCGCCTGAAATGACTTGCAGTTCGCTGGTCGGCTGCATCCAGTCGGTCTGTGAGATAGCAAAGCGGTCGCGCGCCGAGCCCCAGTAGCCGTGCTCCTCAATCTCGCCACTGATGCCGTCCATGACCGCGCCGACACCTGGCAAATCGTCCTTGAATGCATACAGCGTCTCGAACTGCTCGGCGCGCGGTGCGATGACCTCGCGGAAATACCCCAGCCCCTCGTTCAGGCGCGCCTCGTCACCCCACCAGTCGGCTACAGGCGCTGAAAGTAACCATCGGTGATAGGCGGCGGGATCACGCCAGTAGCCCACGGCGATGAAGTTTCCATACCCCTGATTGTCGAGGTGGTAGGTCAGGTCGTGATTCCCAGGACCATCGGCGAGGGCAAAGCTGGCGTCAATGTAGCGCATGGCCTGCAGGGCGGCGGCGCGTTGTTCGTCGCGAAATTGCACCCCGAGGTAGGCCATCACAACTTGCTTCACGTTTTCGTCAGCTCGCCCCACAAACATCGGGAAGGGCGGCTTGTAATCGTCGTGAACACGACGGGACAAAGTCCGGGGACATTTGAGATGTTTATCGATTGCAGATTCCATGGGGGCTCCTTTATTTCCGTCTCAAACGGACGGTTCGCTGTTCTACATCCCAGTGGATGTTGGTGTGTTGCGGTGGGTACCACTCCATCGGCGTTGCAGCGCCAGGGTCCCGAGTTGCACCAGGTAAGTGGCAAACTCTTCGGGTGCCATGTCCCATCGCTGTAAAAACCAGGATGAATCGGACAGCCGCTGCTGTTCTCGTAGTTGCATGACCCACCTCGTCATTCGTGTTTGTAGGGACACGGCATGGAGTGAAAATTATCGAGGGGAGATGGAATTCGCTTGGCTCGAATGGACAACCGTTTGGTTAAAAAGGACAGGTATAAATGGCCGGCATATCAGTGCGCAGCAATGGTGCGGGGCTTGTGAAATAAGGGGCGGGGCGCCCTGGGAAGTTGCAAGGGGAGTGTTTTGGAGGAGCTACCGATATACGCGCCAGCCGAGTGTTCCGGTGACCATCTGGTAGTGCGTCCAACAGCTGGAATCAGGCCGTGAGGGTGGCCTGCTAATTGCTTGGCTCGCAAAAACGTTACCACGCTTTTTTGTTGAATCGCTGCCGGTAGGTGAATGCAATGAGCCAGACATGTCACTATTCGACCCTTGCCGTTACGGCACCACTCCGGTTTGATTACTGGAAAGATGTGGTTTGTCATCACTGCCTGGACGCCGACAGCAAACTGCTGGCGCAGAGCGATTTCGACGGGGTGCTGGAGGTGCATGGCATGGGCGTATTGGACATCTGCACCTTGTCCGCACCCTTGCATTATTGGGAGCGGTCCGCCCAGCACCTGCGCAGTGATCCTAATGACGATTTGTGGTTGGGCTTTACCAGGAGCGGCTATGGCGAGCTGGAACAGGCTGACCGCCGGACGAAGCTCAGCGCGGACGATCTGTTTCTTTATGACGCATCCCAGCCGTTCAGATTCAGCTTCGGCGGTACCGACAATCACCTTGTCCGCATTCCGCGACAACTGCTCAGTCACCGGTTACCCGGCATAGCAGGTTGCACCGCGATGGTTCTGGATGATCGTCGCCCAGGGGTGATTCCGTTACGCGAGATGTTGCGCCAAGCCGCGAGTATGCCTTCAGGCTTCCATAACACGGGAATATCCAGTCGTTACTCCAGCACCTTGCTCGACCTTCTGGTGGTCAGCCTGGAACTCCAGGATTTAAAGCAGACTCATGACGAGCTGGACCTATATGGCCGGATCATGAATTACATCCACCAATATTTGACCGATGTGGACCTGTCGCTCGAACGCATTGCTCAAGCTCACCATGTCTCCACGCGCACTGTGACGCGCGCTTTCGCTCGTCATCAGAAATCGCCGGTCGCGGAAATTTGGAAGGCGCGCTTGCTCGCGAGCCGCGACGCGATTGAGCGCGGTCAAGTCCGCAGTATTTCCCAGGCGGCGCTGGATTTCGGTTTCTCCGACTTCTCTCATTTCAGCCACGCCTTTCGCAAGGCCTTTGGCATTGCTCCCCATACTCTTCTGCGACGAGAGTGAAATGGACGGGCTTTATCGCTTCTGAAGCGAAAGCCATTTGAAGGTGATCATCCGAGAGGCGTGTGCAGCGGCTGGCTTTGCCGTAGGGTGGTGCCAGCGGTGATAGTTGCTTTCAATGTCATTGCACGCGCAGCTGCATGACAAACCGACTGGAACAGTGGCTCCAGGACAATGGTTTCTGGCAAAAAAAATTGAAACTTGCCCCCGTATTTGCCCCCGCTCGTATCGGCTGTACGAGTGAGCAGTGCGGCCAATCGCGGCTTTTCGTTTGTATCGTCCTGTGCGACGAGCCGTCCCTGGCTCCCCACCTCAAACAAGCTAGAACGGGCCGATGCCTGAGACTGCTGACAGGAACATTGGGCGCGCGCAATGCCGTATCAAAGACTCTCAGGGTCGCCAAAAAACATCTGAATCCGCGAGCGCAACCAGCGTTCGCCCGGGTCGTTGTCCTGGGAACCGCGCCAGGCCATGTGCAGTTCGAAGGTGCGCACGGGCAGGGGCGGGTCTTCGGCGCGCACGCCGCCGGCGGCGGTCAGGGCTTCGGCGGTGTAGTCCGGCACGGTGGCGACGATGTCGGTGCCGGTGAGCAGGGTGCTCAGGCCGTTGAACTGCGGGACCGCGAGCACCACGTGACGCTTGCGTCCGAGTTTTTCCAGCTCTTCATCGATAAAACCGCTGAGGTCACCGGCGAACGACACCAGGGCGTGGGGGCGGGCGCAGAAGTCGTCGAGGCTCAGGGCGCCGGGCATGCTGTCGGCCCGCAGCAGCTTGGGCAGGCTGCGGCGCAGCACCTTGCGCTTGGCGTTGGCCGGCAGGTCCTGGGTGTAGCTGACGCCGATGGAAATCTCGCCGGAGGCCAGCAGGGCCGGCATCAGCAGGTAGTTGGCGCGGCGCACCACCAGCACGATCCCCGGCGCTTCGGCGCGCAGGCGCTTGAGCAGCATCGGCAGCAGGGCGAACTCGACGTCGTCGGACAGGCCGATGCGGAACACCGCGGTGCTGGTCGCCGGGTCGAATTCGGCGGCGCGGCTGACCGCGGTGGAGATCGAGTCGAGGGCGGGCGAGAGCAGGGCGAAAATCTCCACCGCCCGGGCCGACGGCTCCATGCTGCGCCCAGTGCGCACGAACAGCGGGTCGTCGAACAGGCTGCGCAGGCGCGATAGCGCCGCACTGATGGCCGGCTGGCCGAGGAAGAGTTTCTCCGCCGCCCGGGTCACGCTGCGTTCATGCATTAATGTTTCGAACACGATCAACAGGTTCAGGTCGACACGACGCAGGTCATTACGATTCATCTTGAGTCCTGGCAGAGTCAGCAAACTTGACGAGAGCGGCCATATGAGAACAATGGCCGGCATGAATCTTACGGGGAAAGGCTGCTACTCTGCACCGGCTAATTGTTTTTTCCTGTAAGGAACCCTTCGCTCTGGCACGCTGTTTCCCGTTGTTGCAGGTGCTGCGGAATCAATGACAGGCATGTCGACTATTAATAGCCACTGATGGTCTTGGCCAGAAAGCCCAGATAGAGTTCGGGGCATTAGAGGTTACTTTGACGAGGTTTGCGATGTCCCGCACGATCCGTTTTCACAAGTTTGGTCCGGCCGAGGTGCTCAAGTGCGAAGAGCATGCGGCCGCTCTGCCTGCGCCAGGCGAAGTGCAGGTGCGTGTCGAAGCGATCGGCATCAGTTGGTACGACGTCCTTTGGCGCCAGAACCTGGCGTCTTCCCATGCCCGCCTGCCTTCCGGCCTTGGCCATGAGATGGCCGGCGTAGTGACTGCGGTCGGCGAAGGTGTCGACGACCTGGCCATTGGCGACAAGGTTGCCAGCTTCCCGGCCGAAAGCCCGAACGATTATCCGGTCTATGGCGAGCTGATTGTCCTGCCACGCTCGGCGTTGACCCGCTATCCCGATGTGCTCAGCCCGGTGGAAGCCGCGGTGCATTACACGCCACTGCTGGTGGCCTACTTTGCCTATGTCGACCTGGCGCGGGTCAAGCCCGGGCAGTTCGCCCTGGTCACCGATGCCAGCCACTGCGCCGGTCCATCCTTTGTCCAGTTGGGCAAGGCGCTCGGAGTGCGGGTGATTGCCGCGACCAAGACCGCTGAAGAGCGTGAGTACCTGCTGTCCCTGGGGGCCGAGAAAGTCATCGTCACCGAAGAGCAGGACCTGCTCATGCAGATCAACAAATACACCGACAATCGTGGTGTCGACGTGGTGTTCGATGGCCTGGGCGGTCCGCAGATGTCGATGCTCGGCGACGTCCTGGCGCCGCGCGGCAGCCTGGTGCTGTACGGCCTGCAAGGCGGCAACCAGACGCCGTTCCCGGCCTGCGCGGCGTTCCAGAAGAACATCCAGTTCTTCGTGCACTGCATCGGCAACTTCACCGGCAAGCCCGAGCTGGGCATCATCCAGGATCAGGTGGCCTTGCAGCGCGCCTTGCGCGACATCAACCAGCTGACGGCCGATCGTGTGCTGCTGCCGCTGAAGACCCGGATCTTCCCGTTCAACGAGTTCGTCGAAGCCCACCGCTACATGGACGAGTGTCCTTGCCGCGAACGGGTCGCACTGCAGGTCGAACCGGCCTGATCCTGACGCCAGGGTTCGCCATCGCGCACTCTGGCGTTTCTGTCCTCGCGGTCACTCCCTTCTTTATTCCCGTCTCGATCCTGAGTGTCTTCTGTGCAGCAGCCGACAATGGCCTATGTTGCGCCTGCTTATTGTGCAGGTCTCCACGGATAGATCCCGTCGCGTTGCGGTCAAACTGCCAGTAAACTGCGCAGCACTCACCGAACCATCCATTTCCCGAGGTTTTGCATGACACTCAGTCCTTTTGCGGGCAAACCGGCACCGACACAATTGCTGGTCGATCTTCCGCGACTGGTAACGGCCTACTACACCGGCCAGCCCGATGCCGCCATCTCTACCCAGCGGGTCGCCTTCGGCACCTCGGGGCATCGTGGCAGCTCGTTCGACCTGAGTTTCAATGAATGGCATGTCCTCGCCATCAGCCAGGCGATCTGCCTGTATCGCCAGGCCCAGGGCATCGATGGCCCGCTGTTCGTCGGCATCGACACTCACGCCCTGTCCACCCCGGCCGGTGCCAGCGCCCTGGAAGTGCTGGCCGCCAACGGCGTAACGGTGATGATCGCCGCAGGCGACGAGTACACCCCGACGCCGGCGGTGTCCCATGCGATTCTCTGCTACAACCGCGGCCGCACCAGCGGCCTGGCCGACGGCATCGTGATCACTCCGTCGCACAACCCGCCACAAAGCGGTGGCTACAAGTACAACCCTACCAACGGCGGCCCGGCCGACACCCATATCACCAAGTGGATCGAAGCCAAGGCCAACGAACTGCTGGCCAACAAGCTGGCCGGTGTGAAGCGCATCAGCTACGAGCAGGCGCTGAAGGCCGACACCACCCATCGTCACGACTACGTCAACAGCTATGTCGCCGACCTGATCAATGTCATCGACCTGGACGCCATCCGCAACGCCAAGCTGCGCCTGGGCGTCGATCCGCTGGGCGGAGCAGGGGTGCGCTACTGGTCGGCGATTGCCGAGCACTATCGCCTGGACCTGGAGGTGGTCAACAAGGAAGTCGATGCCACCTTCCGTTTCATGTCTGTCGACTGGGATGGCCAGATCCGCATGGACCCGTCGTCCAGCTATGCGATGCAAGGCCTGATCGGCTTGAAGAGTCGTTTCGACGTGGCCTTCGGCTGCGACCCGGACCACGACCGCCACGGTATCGTGACCCCGACTGGCGGCCTGCTGGCGCCGAACAATTACCTGGCGGTGGCCATCGACTATCTGTTCCAGAACCGCCCGCACTGGCGCGCCGACGCGGCCGTGGGCAAGACCGTGGTCAGCAGCGGCCTGATCGACCGCGTGGCGGCGCGCCTGGGCCGTCGCCTGTACGAAGTGCCGGTGGGCTTCAAATGGTTCGCCGACGGCCTGTTCGACGGCTCCCTCGGCTTTGGCGGTGAAGAGAGCGCCGGCGCATCGTTCCTGCGCAAGGACGGTGGCGTCTGGAGCACCGACAAGGACGGCCTGATCCCGGCCTTGCTGGCCGCGGAAATGACCGCCCGCACCGGCCGCGACCCGAGCCAGGCCTACCGCGCCTTGTGCGACGAGCTGGGCGAGCCGTTCTCGGTGCGCGTCGATGCCAAGGCCAACCCGCAGCAGAAGGCGCTGCTCGGCAAGCTGTCGCCGGAGCAGGTGACCTCGACCCAGTTGGCCGGCGAAAGCATCCAGAAGATCCTCAGCCATGCGCCGGGCAACGACCAGGCGATCGGCGGCCTCAAGGTCATGACCGAGAACGGCTGGTTCGCCGCGCGTCCATCGGGCACTGAAGACATCTACAAGATCTACGCCGAGAGCTTTATTGGCGACGATCACCTGAAGCAGCTGGTGCAGGAAGCGCAAACCCTGGTGGACGGCGCGATCAGCGGCTGATCCAGCGGCGTTTCGCGGTAGACGAAAAAGGGGCGACCAGAAGGTCGCCCCCTTTTTATTGCGGCTGTGTCTTGTAGGAGCGAGGCTTGCCCGCGCTGGCTGCCGTTGAGCGACAGCCATCTTCAACTGGAGCGGAGTCAGCTTCAGGGCTGCTTTGCAGCCCATCGCGAGCAAGCTTCGCTCCTACAGAAACGGAGCATTTCTTCGCTGTCTCAAGCCAGGTCCACCAGGACGATTTCGCTGTCCTCGAGGGCGGTGACCCGCAGCAGGCGTTCATCCTCCACCGCGACACCGTCTCGAGCTTCGGCGCGCAAGCCATTGACTTCAATCACCCCGGTCGCCGGCACCAGGTAGGCCCGACGGCCCTGGTCCAGCGGGTACTCGGCGGACTCGCCGGCCTTCAGGTTGGCGGCTACCAGGCGCGCGTCGGCACGAATCCGCAGGCTCTGGTCATCGCCTTGCTTGCCGCTGGCCAGGGTCACGAAGCCTTCGCGCTGGCCTTTGGGGAACGGCTTGGCACCCCAGGACGGCGCGGAGCCGGCCTCGTTGGGGATGATCCAGATCTGGAAGATCCTGGTTTCGCCGGCTTCCAGGTTGTATTCGCTGTGGGCAATCCCGGTACCGGCGCTCATCACCTGCACGTCGCCAGCCTCGGTGCGGCCCTTGTTGCCCAGGTTGTCCTGGTGGGTGATAGCACCTTCACGGACGTAGGTGATGATTTCCATGTCGCGGTGCGGGTGCTGCGGAAAACCGCTGCCGGGAGCGATCACGTCGTCGTTCCACACGCGCAGGTTGCCCCAGTTCATGCGTTTGGGGTCGTAGTACTCGGCGAACGAAAAGTGGTGGTGGGCATCCAACCAGCCATGATGGGCGCCGCCCAGGGATTTGAAGGGTCTGAGTTCAAGCATGATCGTCTCCTGTCAGGGCTCGTCATGGGGCGCCTTGGTGGAGCCGCAGAACGAGACCGGTGATTGATGGCGCTCATCATCCATCAGCAAAACATCGATAAAAAGCGCAAAAATCGCCGTTATCAGATCTAATAAATAGATATATTTTGTAGTCTGTCTTCTGCTTCCAAACATTCAGTTCGGGGCTTAAGTGGATGACCTGTAAGCATTTCACTAGAAGTCATCGACGAATGAAGCGACCATACCGTCCCACACAGCCTCACACCCTGGAGTCAGCGTGCCGCAACACACCCCCGATCTTCCTCCCGAACTCTTGCCCCTGGCCGAAATGCCGCTGCTCAAGCGCTTGGCGGCCAGGTTCTTCGGTCATGGCCTCAGTCGCTTGCGCGCCCAGCATCGTGCGTCCTGGTTGCATGGCCAGGCGGACGGCTTTCGCAGCGGGCATACCGCCGGGGTGGAATACGGTTACCAGGAGGGCAAGGCCGAGGGGCTGGAGCAGGGCCGCCAGGTCCTGCTGATTCGCGACAGCCGCTCCACCGAGCATCCGGCGCCCGGGGTAGACGATTATCTGTTCGACGACTGGCGCCTGCCGCTGAGCGCCGAACTGAAGAAGCGCATCAAGGCCGACGTTGGCCGCCTGCTGCCGGCCCATGCCCAACCCAGCAGCGCGCAATGGAAGATGATCTTCAGCGAAACCCCGTCCACCTCGGTGATTGCCGGCGCTGGCGCGGGCAAGTCGACTTCCCTGGTCCTGCGCATCCTGCTGCTCAATCATTACCTGGGCTTCGAACTCGACTCGATGACCGTGGTGACCTTCACCCGTGAGTCGCGCAAGGACTTCATCAACAAGCTGCTGGAAGTGTTCGCGCTCTGGGGGCGGCCCCTGGGCCTCAAGCAGGCGCGGGAGCTGGTGCGTACATTCCACTCGCGCATCCTGCCGATGGTCCGCAGCCTGCCGGGTTTCGAGCGCCTGCAGGCGTTCGAGAATCTCAGCGACCGCCCGGTGGCGGGGGATCTGGAGGTCGACAGCAATCCCTTCGACCTGCGGATCAACGACGCCCAGCGCAAGCACCTGAATGCCTGTTACCACGCCTTGCACCGGCGTGACGGGCGTTTTCGCGAGGCGATCAAGCCGTTGCTGCGCCATGCCCTGCAACTCAAGGAGCTGGAGCGCGATCACCCGGACGTGCAAAAACGCATGGCCGTGACCGAACTGGCGGCCAAGCGCGACGAAGAGCTGTGCGACACCCTGGAAGACCTGTGGTTTCGTGCCGGCGCCTGGCCGATCAAAGGCATCGAGCCGAACCGGCAGACGGTCGAGATCAACGGCTCGCAGTTCCATTGCCATGGTTACGTCGCCGAGCTGGATGCCTGGGTGGTGCTGGGGTTCGACCCTCGGGAAAACCCGCAGTTGAGTCGCCCCGGATCGAAGCTTTCGGTGCGCGCGGAGTGGGCGGTAAAGCGCACCCTGTTTCAAGCTTTCTGCCATAAGCCAATGATTTGGCTGGATAGTTACGATTCGGCAAAGCGCGTCCTGTCGTCCCTGGGCGGGGATGCCAGTGCCGGGCCGGGCTTCGACTACAAGGTCAAGGGCGAGCTGGCTTCGGCGCCGTTGCTGGACTGTTTTGTCGCCGCGGCCGGGTTTATCGAGAACCTCGGGCTGGACGTCTCGGTGGCCGTGGGCCAGATGGTGTTTGCCCGGGACGACCCGGATCGCTACTTCTTCGAGGCCCTGAGCCTGTTCTGGCGGGCGCTGGATGATCATCTGCTCGACCAGTCGCCGCCGATCATGAGCTACAACCGCATGTTCGCGCTGTTCGGCGAGAACACCCCGGAGAACTTCAAGCTGCTCAGCGATGAGCGCTTGCGGCCGATGTCGCACCTGATGATCGACGAATTCCAGGACGTCTCGCCGCAGATCGTCTCGTGGATTCGCGCCAGCCTGCGTGAAATCCGCAGTCGCGGGCCGGCAATGCATGTCGGCCGCGGGGCACAGCGCTCGTCGTTGCTCTGCGTAGGGGACGACTGGCAGTCGATCTACGGTTGGCGCGGCAGTTCGCCGAAATTCTTCATGGAGTTCAACAAGGAATTCCCGTCGCCGACCACCACCCGGGTGATGCTCAGCGAGAACTATCGCAGCCACCAGCACATCATCGACGCCGCGGAACATATCGTCCGCGCGGCGCCGGCGATTGCCGGGAAGAAGGCCAAGGCCAGCGGCGAACCCAAGGAAGTGTTGCCGGTGAATGTGCTGGACCGCGACGACCAGGGGCTTGCAGCACGGCTGGCGGAGCACTATCGCAATGGCGATTCGATCTTGATGTTGTTTCGAAAAAGTAGCGATAAATCATTGATTGAAGAGCATATTTTACCAATAGTTAATGTTGATTCTAGATTGCCGGCCGAGGACCGACGCCTCAAGCAACTGACCTATCACAGCTCCAAGGGCTTGCAGGCGGATGCGGTGTTCCTGCTGGGCGATTGCCAGCACCTGACCAGTTCGCCCTACAAGAACCAGGTCTATCGCATGGCCGGGCTGGGCAAGGATGGCGACAGCGAGCCCTACGACAATGCGCAGAAGGACGAGACCTTGCGCCTGGCCTATGTCGGCATCACCCGGGCGGTGAAACATTGCTACTGGTATGTGGACCGCCCGGACACCCAGGCGGCCAATGCACCCAAGGCGTCGGACCGGATTCCCCAGGGCAAGCCGTTCTTCGCCGACCTGCGGGCCTGAAAAAGCCCGCTCGATGGCGGGCTTGAAAACAGTCTGGAGCGGCCGGGGCCAGGAGCAGAGCGACTCTAGGCTTTCAGCGCGAGTGGCGGCATGAAGGCCTCCAGCTCGTCTTCCACCGCCTCGATTATTCGCTCGACATCGGTGGCGTTCATCACGGTGGCGCAGGGGATGCCGGCAATGGCGATCATGGTCTCGCCGCTGGCACGATCGAAGAGCCGGGCGATCATGCTGCCGGGTGCATCCATGCTGGCCTCGAAGCCCATGGGGTGAAAATGCCAGCGCATCAGCTGGCAGGCGTTGGGAAAGGTGACTTTGCTGGCGGAGACTCTATTCATGGATTGCCCACCTTGATCAATGAGCGCTTCCTTGTGCTCGCGGTAGGTACGGAAGGGCCGTCATTGGACCAACCTGTGGAGCTTTTAAAAATAGCACCGGGATATGACACTCAACGGTTTTTTTCAGGCTGTTTGGCGATTGTCTGGCACTTTTTTGATGCAGGTCATTTCCGCCCGCGGTTTAGGCAAAACGCCAGTATCCAGGGGCCGTGCATTGGCCATTGAAGCGTTGGACGAACTTCGGCAAGCTGCGCCTTTCCGTCCCCTGAGCCGTTATATCTGCCCCTATGTCTTCCCTTGATGATGGCCCGGCGCAAACCCAGGCCACCGGCGAGACGGTGCTGCGCTATCACCTGTGCTGGAAGCACCGCGACCTCGATGGCGTCATGGCGCTGTATCACCCGCAAATCCAGTACAACGACTTTTTCCAGAACCGCACCCTGGGCCTGGACGAGTTGCGCGAATACGTGCGCAACAGCATGCCGCGCGCGCCCGATGAGGCCCTGGAGCACAGCGACCGCATCCGCCTGGATGGCAACACCGCGTTCATTCAATACCAGGTGACCCTGCGCGGCGGGCAGGGCCTGGTGTCGTTTCGCGCCAGCGAGGCGATCACCGTGCGCGACGGCCTGATCTGGCGCGTCAACGAATACGCTTCGCTGGTGCGCGAGGCTGTGCCGGGCAAGGCCCAAGGCAGCGCGCGGCCGGCGGTCAGCCGCCTGGGGCTGTCGCCGCGCCAGTTGAGTTTCATGGCCGAGGACCTGCAGCAGTACTTCGAGCGCCAGCAGCCGTACCTCGACCCGGAACTGGACCTGCAGCGGGTGGCGAAGGAGTGCGGCTACAGCCGCAACCAGATCTCCTACCTGCTCAACCAGGTGCTGGGGCAGAGTTTCTACCGCTATGTGAACCAGGCGCGCCTGCAGCATCTGCTGGCGGCCCTGGACCAGGCGACGCCGCCGGTGCGCATCGACGAGTTGGCGTTCGCCGCCGGCTTCAACTCGCTGTCGGCGTTCTACAGCTGTTTCCGCCAGCACACTGGCCTGTCGCCCAAGGCCTACGCCAAGCAAATTTCTTTGCGTGCACGCGCGCAAGACAACCCCTGAGCCCAGGCACTAGGATCGACGCCATCGAAGTTCGGGTGGCGGAGTGCGTGTATGCCAGCGTGGCGCAATATCAGTTTGTGGATGGATCAGCTCGACGAGCCGCTGCTGGCCCGGCCGTCGCTGGAGCAGGACCTGGATGTCGACGTGGCGATCATCGGCGCCGGTTATACCGGGCTGTGGACCGCCTATTACCTCAAGCGCCTGGCGCCGACCCTGAACATCGCCATCGTCGAGGCGCAGACCGCCGGCTTCGGCGCCTCCGGGCGCAACGGTGGTTGGCTGATGGGCAACCTTTTGGGGGAAGACCGGTTGCTGGCCGGGCTGAGCCCCGAACAGCGCCGTGCCTCTTTCGACCTGCTGCACGGCATTCCCGATGAAGTGGCCATCGTCCTTGAGCGCGAAGGCATCGACTGCGACTACCGCAAGGGCGGGGTGCTGTACTGCACGGCGCGTTACCCCGAGCAGGAAATCACCCAGCGCCGCTACCTGGACAAGCTCTACCGCCAGGGCCTCGACGAGCGCGACTACCGCTGGCTGAGCCCCGAGCAACTGGCCCAGCAGATCCGCGTGGCCAAGGCCTACGGCGGCATCTACGCGCCCCATTGCGCGACCATCCAGCCGGCCAAGCTGGTGCGCGGCCTGGCCCGGGCCGTGGAGCGCCTGGGCGTGCCCATCTACGAAAACAGCCCGGTCAGCCACTGGCAGGCCGGCAGCCTGCAAACCGCCAAGGCCAGCGTGCGTTGCCGCTGGATAGTGCCGGCGGTGGAGGGCTATTCGGTGACCTTGCCGCCCCTGGGCCGTTACCAGCTGCCGGTGCAAAGCCTGCTGGTGGCCACCGAGCCCTTGTCGGCCGCGACCTGGGACGAGATCGGCCTGAACCAGGGCCAGGCGTTCAGCGAAAGCAGTCGCCAGGTGACCTACGGCCAGCGCACCGCGGATAACCGCCTGGTGTTCGGCGCCCGCGGCGGTTACCAGTTCGCCGGCAAGCTGCGCCACGACTTCGACCTGACCCGCAGCGAAGTCGAGCTGCGGCGCTACCTGTTCAGCGAGCTTTTCCCGCAGCTGAAAAATGTGCGGATCACCCATTCCTGGGGCGGCAACCTGGGCATGTCCCGGCACTTCCGGCCGCACATGCTCTGCGACCGCCAGCGCGGCATCGCCTTGTCCGGCGGCTACGGCGGCGAAGGCGTGGGCGCCAGCAACCTCGGCGGGCGGACCCTGGCCGCATTGATTCTCCAGAGCGACAACGAATTGACGCGCCAGCCCTGGGTGATCCCCGAGGGCGGCCTCGACGCCTTGCGCGCCTGGGAGCCGGAGCCGTGCCGCTGGCTGGGCTACAACGCGATCATTCGCAGCTTCGTCCATGAAGACCAGACCCTGGCCAACCCGGCCACGCCGCCCTGGCGCCGGCGGCTGGCCAGCCGGGTGGCGGGCTTCATGGAAGGCCTGATGCACTGACCAGGTTTTTGACAGCGGTTTTTTCCATCGACAGGTAGCGCCATGAGCATCACTCAATTCAAGAACACCGCCCACGCCACCCTGGAGCAATCGACTCCGGTGGCCGTGCCCCTGGGCAGCCCGGTCGCCGTGACTTCGGTGACCTGCGTCGAGCGCAACGACGGCGTCGAAACCGGCATTTGGGAGTGCACGCCCGGGCGCTGGCGGCGGCAGATCGTCGCCCAGGAGTTCTGCCACTTCATCCAGGGGCGTTGCACCTTCACCCCGGACCACGGCGAACCTTTGCTTATAGAAGCCGGCGATGCACTGATGTTGCCGGCCAACAGCACCGGGACCTGGGATATCCAGGAAACCGTGCGCAAGACCTACGTGTTGATTTTCTGATCCTTTGATTGCCTGCCAATAAAAACAAACCCACTCAGGAATCGCCCCATGATCCGTAAAAAACCGGCTTTATCGCTGTGCGCGCCGTTGCTGCTGGTGGCTTCACTCAGCCAGGCGGCCGAGACGGTGAAGATCTATAACTGGTCGAGTTACATCGCCCCGGACACCCTGAAGAACTTCCAGAAGGAAACCGGCATCGGTTTCAGCTACGACGTCTACGACAGCAACGAAACCCTGGACGGCAAGCTGATGACTGGTCGCTCCGGTTATGACGTAGTCTTTCCCTCCAACCACTTCATGGCCCGGCAGATCGAGGGCGGGGCGCTGAAGAAGCTCGACAAGAGCCAACTGCCGAACTGGAAGAACCTCAACCCGGTGCTGCTCAAGGCCTTGCAGACCAACGACCCGGGCAACGAGCACGGCTTCCCGTACCTGTGGGGCAGCACCGGGATCGGCTACAACGTGGCCAAGGTCAAGGCGGTGCTGGGCGACAACGCGCCGGTGGATTCCTGGGACCTGATCTTCAAGCCCGAATACATGCAGAAGCTGCAGAAGTGCGGGGTGGCGATCCTCGACAACGGCCCCGAGCTGCTGCCAGCGGCACTGAACTACCTGGGCCTGCCGCACCACAGCAAGAATCCCGAGGACTACAAGAAGGCCGAAGCGCTGCTGCTAAAGATCCGGCCCTATGTCGCCTACTTCCATTCTTCCAAGTACACCGGCGACCTGGCCAACGGCGATATCTGCGTGGCGGTAGGCTTCTCCGGCGACGTTTTGCAAGCCGATAGCCGGGCCAAGGAAGCCAAGAACGGTGTGGAAATCGGTTATGCGATTCCCAAGGAAGGCGCGCCGATCTGGTTCGACATGGTGGCCATGCCCAACGACGCGCCGGACGAAAAGGCCGGGTATGCCTACATGAACTACCTGCTGCGCCCGGAGGTGATGGCCGAGATCACCAACCACGTGCACTACGCCAACGGCAACGAGCAGGCCGACAGCCTGATCGACCCGGCCATCAAGAACGACACCAAGGTCTACCCGAGCCCGGACATGATGGGCAAGCTGTTCGCCCTGGAAGCCATGCCGCTGAATATCGACCGGATCCGCACCCGGGTGTGGAACAAGATCCGCACCGGCAGCTGAAGCATTGCCACCGCTCCCCGATCTGGCGACCGCCGTCGGGGAGCGCTGCCGTCATTGGGAGGGATTGGTGTTGGTATCTCGCCAATCCCGACCTTTCTGTCAATTGTCCGCGGACAATGGCGGGGTACGAGGCGGGATCATGCGCTTCGTACCAGTCGACTCAAACGCTGAAGCCAAACGCAGCAGCGTCGAGTCGTCATAGGCACGGCCGGCAAAGGTCAGTCCAACCGGCATGCCGATGTCCGGCATGACGCCCATAGGCACTGTGACGGTGGGCACGCCCAGGTGGCGGATGGCGAGGTTGCCGTTGGCGACCCAGACGCCATTGCTCCAGGCGATGTCCGCTGACTGCGGATCGACGTCGGCATTCGCCGGGCCGACGTCGGCCACGGTGGGGAAGATCACCGCATCAAGGCCGAGCCGATCCATCCAGTCTTCAAGGTCGATCCGGCGCGTCTGCTCAAGCCCTCGGAGTCCGCCAGCAAGAGTGGCGATCTGGTCCCAAGGGGTAATGCCTCGCTCGGCTATCTGCACGTACTCGCTCATGTCAATGGCAAAGGCACCCTGTTGACAGGGCAGAGCGCCTGGATCGTGTGGAAAAATCTGCGGCCCGTCGACGTCGACCAGACGGTGCAATTTCGGATCGTTGTTGGCCCGCAGAAAGTCATCGAAGGCCCAGGCCGAAAGCTCCCACAATTCATGGTGCTGGAACTCTTCAGGCACTAGTGCGCGATGGAACACCTTTGACGCGCCAGGGCGATCACCCTCGTAGTTGGAGACCAGAGGAAAGTCGACATCAAGTACTTCTGCACCCGCGGCTTCGAGTGCCTGGCGAGCTTGTTCCCAAAGGCCGATCACTGAAGGGCGGGTGTCGATGCGTTGCCCGGTCGGGCCACCGATCCCCGGCGCCTCGCTGGTGCCCGCCTCAGGGTCGGCGTTGATGTACATGCGCGGCACGCCGAAGCGCTTTCCAGCGAGTGCTCCACTGTTCGCCGCCAGTGACACATAGGAGGCTGGACGCACCGAAGCCACGCTCGGGATCGGCACCCAGGGCTGCATCCGCCACAGATCGCCGCGTGTGTCGGGGTCTTCGGCCACCACCATGTCGAGCACCTCAAGGAGGTCCCCCATGGTTCTGGCATACGGTACGACAACGTCCATCGTCGGTACCAATGGCCAGTTGCCTCGCACCGAAATCACCCCGCGCGAAGGGGTATAGGCACACAAACCGTTGTTCGAGGCAGGCCCCCGGCCGCTGGACCAGGTTTCTTCCGCCAGGCCGAAGGCGGCGAAGCTGGCGGCGGTGGCGGTACCCGCGCCGTTCGACGAGCCCGAGGCGAAGGGCGCGGTGAGGTAGGCGGCGTTGTACGGGCTTTCCGCGCGGCCATAGGCCCCGCGCTGCATGCCGCCGTTAGCCATGGGCGGCATATTGGTCTTGCCCAGGCAGATCGCCCCGGCGGCGCGCAGGCGTTCGATGGTGAATGCGTCGCGATAGGCGATCAGCCTGGCGAAGGCGGGGCTGCCGGAAGCCGCGGTGAGGCCCTTGACCAGATAACTGTCCTTGGCGGTGTAAGGGATGCCATCGAGCGGTCCCAGCGTCTGACCCGTGGCCCGACGGGCATCGGAGGCTTGTGCTTCCTGGAGCGCCTCAGGGTTGCGGACCACCACCGCATTGAGGGCGGTAGGCGTGTCGGGGCCGTCGTAGGCATCGATCCTGGCGAGATAGGCCTGGACCAGTTCAACGGCCGTGGTCTGGCCGGATTCGAGTGCAGCGCGCAGTTGGGCAATGGAAACCTCGGTGACCTCGATCATGCTGTTGCCGCCGACTGCTGATGGTTGAACAGGTGATTGTTTCCATCACGCTGGAGCTCGGACTTAAGGGCATCACTAAACTCAAAATGGACTTTCATAGTGGTTCTCGTTGCACTGAATTATGCGGCAGGTTCGGGACTTGCAACCTGTGGGTTCTATTTGGCAATCAGCAGAAGAGGCGAACTTGATGTAAAGATTCGCACGCCGTCGGCGGCGTCCGACCG
This sequence comes from Pseudomonas sp. GW456-L12, assembly GCF_059424045.1. Classification (NCBI taxonomy): domain Bacteria; kingdom Pseudomonadati; phylum Pseudomonadota; class Gammaproteobacteria; order Pseudomonadales; family Pseudomonadaceae; genus Pseudomonas; species Pseudomonas sp. GW456-L12. The sequence goes on along the minus strand of NZ_JBWKZA010000010.1, from coordinate 81,080 downwards.
AACAGCGACGGTCTGAATCAGACCGTCGCTGAACTAATCCAGACCTCTGATCGGGCGCCCCCCGGGGCCCTTTAGCAACTGTGGCTTCGGCAACGGCTATAGAGTCTGTGCCAAGCCTCGATCTTGTCGGGCTCAGACACCTGACTTGATTCTTGTCCAGGCCCGGGTTCGTGCACGCTCCGCCTCACGGGGCAGCGGTTTCACGCTGTAGAGCGTTTTCATGGTCGCTTCGGTCGGGTACAGGTTCGGGTTGTTGCGGATTGCCGGGTCAACCAGTTCAGTGGCGTCCTTGTTCGGGTTCGGGTAGCCGACAAAGTCGCTGATTGGCGCGATGACTTTCGGTTCCAACAAGTAGTTGATGAAGGCGTAGGCGTCTTCCGGATTTTTCGCTGATTTCGGGATCGAGAGCATGTCAAACCAGACGGGTGCGCCTTCCTTGGGCAGGCGCATGTCGACCACCACGCCATTCTTGGCGTCCTTGGCACGGTTGTTGGCCTGGAAGAAGCTACCGGAGTAACCGACTGCGACACAGATATCGCCGTTGGCGATATCGGCCATGTACTTGGACGAGTGGAAGTAGGTGATAAACGGACGGATCTTCATCAACAGTTCTTCAGCCTTGGTGTAGTCCGCCGGGTTGGCGCTGTTGGGGTCCAGGCCGAGGTGTCGCAGGGCCAACGGCAGAATCTCCGACGGCGAGTCGAGCAGGGCCACGCCGCACTGCTTGAGCTTGCTGATGTTCTCTTCCTTGAAGATCAGGTCCCAGCTGTCCACCGGTGCGTTATCCCCCAGCGCGGCTTTGACTTTTGCCGGGTTGAAACCTATCAGGACGGTGCCGTACATGTAGGGCACACCGAATTTATTGCCCGGGTCGTTGTCTTCGACCAGCTTCATCAGATTGGGATCGAGGTGTTTCCAGTTTGGCAGCTTGCTGCGGTCCAGTGGCTGGAACACTCCCGCCGCGATCTCTTTAGCGAAGAACATGTCGCCCGGGTTCACCACGTCATAACCGGAGTTGCCGGTGAGCAGCTTGGCTTCCAGGGTTTCGTTGGTGTCGTAGACGTCGTAGACCAGTTTGGTCTGCGTGTTCTGGGCCTTGAAATCTTCCAGGGCCTTGGGGGTGATGTAGTCGAACCAGTTATAGACCCGCAAGGTGCGATCTTCGGCGTGGGCGAGAGAGCTGAGCAGGCCGAGCCCGCAAAGGACTTTGCCAAGCAAGCGAATGGGGCTGTTCTTGATCAATTTTAATCCAACCGTTGTAGGAACTATGTTTAAACGCAAACATGCGTTAGATAAGTATTTTCTGGATGTCGAAAGTGTGTTCATACACAGCACTCTTCTTTCGGAACTGACAACAAGGGGGCTTGAAGTTCTGTCAGCAAATTGGCAATCCATTCGCGTTGATGGGGTCGTAGCGTTTCTCCTGTCATACCCTGCATATCAGCAAGATTGGGATCGGTAATGGCAGTGGACTGCTCGCTCGATGTCTCAATAACGGCTAGGCCCATGTAAGGCACGATGTAAATTTCATGCCAGATAGAACCGCTCTTCATTGCACAAACCCTCGCCGAACTGCCATCAAATCGACCAAAAAAAGTGATGAGCGAGTCAGTAGGGTAGGAGCAAGGGCCGGAGGGGGGAATGCCTCTATTGGGGTAGGTGAGCTCTTTGGCGTAGCCGCATTCCTCAACCATGACCATGGTCATCTCCAGCTACTGCGCCCTGTGCAGCGATAAGCCGCTCGATGCGGTTTCGTATCTTGAGCTTTCTACTGCCTGGAATGCAGTAGTCCGAAATAAGCTCCCGGGGTAACAAAGTCCTGGTCGACGTCCTTGGCGACCAGGGCGATTTATTACGAAATAGCCAGGTTGCTCTTGGCGGTGCTTTTCGTCTGAGGGGAGTCAATGAAGAGGTAGAGCTCATTCACCCTCTGGCGCTCTGCGGCAGTGGCGGGGAAGAGCAGGGTGATAGTTACGTACACCGCGAAGTTCACAGCTAAAGCAACCACTCCCGAGGTCAAGCCCCCCAGTTGAGGCAGGGAGGTCGGAAAGTACCACTGTAGAACCCCGGCACACACGAATCCGCTGATCATCGAGCAGACCGCGGCTGCAGCCGTTCCACGTTTCCAGAAGATCCCGAGGAAAATGGTTGGAGCCAGTTGGACTATGCCCTGGTAGGAGGTCATTGCAAGAGTGATCAGGTGGCTGGATTTAGTGGTTGATACCGCGAAGACTGCTGCAAGGATGGTCAGTATTGCTACGGTCAATTGTCCAATGCGGTGGTTCTCAATCCGACGTTCCTGCAGTACCCCAACGATGTCATTCGCTGTCTGTGCGCCGAGTGCTTGCAGATTGGCGCCGACGTTACCCATGGTTGCTGCTACCACGCAGATGCCGGCCAGCGTCACCACAAGCACCCCACCGACTTCAGCTGCGATGAACCACACGGCGTCCGGAGACTCTTGAACCCCGGGAAGCGTCGAGGCGCTCAAGGCCAGCAGAGTGATCGAGGTGCCGAATATAAGCAGAATGGGTGCGACCTGAACTGCTGACTTCTGGATTGTCCTGGTGCTACGAGAAGCAAAGAGCCTGACGAAGATGTCCGGCCAGCACCATCCACCCAAAGCACCAGTGACGATCAGGGAGAACAGGTACAGAGGCCCGAGCTCGCTACCAGGGCCTGGAATGGTGAACATGCTGGAATTGGATTGCCCGAATCCATGTCCATTGGTGGTCAGCCAGACCAGCAGACCGAGCGCGATAAGCGTCCCAATCAGATAGGCCGCGATTCCCTGGATCATGTCGCTGACGATGACGCCCCGGGCGCCGAAGCGGATGGTCCAGATTTGACGAGCGACAATCAGGCCGATACCGATGAAGACTGCAGTGCTAGCGCTTACGGCACCGAACGATAAGTGGGTGAAAACAAGTGTCAGAGATTGCATGCCCAGCACGATCCACGGGAAGGACGCGATGATGCCGATCGCCGCGGCGACCACCCGCACTGTCTTTGAGTTGTAACGCAGGCCGAGAAGGTCAGCTTGGGTGCGAAGATCGAACGCTTTGCCCCACATGTGTACCGGTTTGGCCAGGAGGAACATGAGCACTACCGCGAGAAGCGAGTAGGGGACGTAGTAGAACCCGATGATTCCAGAGGACGCCGCGAAACCCGCGAAGGAGATGAAAATGGTCCCCGGAAGCCAGGTGTTCACGAACGCCATGGTTGAGTAGAAGCTACCGAAGGAACGTCCACCCGTTGCGTACTCGCTGAAACTGCCCGATCCATCAGTTTTGTGGCTCTTTTCCAGCGCATAAATAATGATCAGGAAGAAAATCAACACCCCACCGTAGCCAATGAGCATCTGCATTTTATTCACCCTCTTGTTTTGAGCATGCCGAGATCAGCGGAAGAGACAGTGCCACCAACAAGCTTGATCCCAGGAAGTAAGTAAGAGCTTGCGTGGGGGATCCGTTTGCGAAATGCCAATGCAACGGCGCTGCCAGCAACAGAAGAAAGTCCGCTAACACGATGAGCTTTATCAAGAGTGGTTGTGATGTGTTTGAATCGCGCTCGGCAATAAGTTGCGACATGGCAAGACCTTAGGCTTATTATTTTTGAATGGACTGAAATGTGTCGATTACATATTTTGCGAGTGTCAGCTACGGCGTGCTGCTTCGGCAGGACATTGCAGTAGCTTTCTTATCTCCATGAGATGTTCGCGCTGGTAGCTCTGTGTCTCCTGGCCGAAAAGCCCCTTCATGTCATCGAGGTTGGGGTCTGAAATAGCGGTTTTGATACCGCTCAAGGTCTCGATAACTGCAAGCCCCATGTAAGGAACAGTGTTCTGCTCATAGCCACCCTCGTGGCACATCACCAACTTTCCTTTGCATGAAATATCCGCGGCCTCCATCACTCTTTGTGTCAAGTCTCGGAAGCTATCGCTATGGAGCAACATTCGACCCAAGGGGTCGTAAGCTCCGGCATCGAAGCCGCAGGAGACGATGATCAGCTGTGGGTCGAATGCCCTGAGCGCCGGCACGATGAGTGTGTCCATCGCTCCCAGATAAGCGCCGTGACCGGAACCTGGAAGCATGGGGATATTCAGGTTGTAGCCAGCGCCGGCGCCAAGGCCGCGCTCTTCGGCATGCCCACTGTCACTGGGGTAATTTCCCTTTTGGTGAATGGAGATCGTCAGGACCTTGGACGATTCCCAGAAGATGTCTTGCGCGCCATTACCGTGGTGGACATCCCAATCCACGATGGCGACGCGTTCCAGGCCATGCTTTTCGATTGCATGTTTAGCGGCAAGAGATCCGTTGGCGAAAAGGCAGAAGCCCATCGCCGCATCGGCAACGGCATGGTGTCCTGGTGGGCGAACCAGTGCGTAGGCGTTTTTCACATCCCCACGCATCACTGCATCTACGGCCTCAACGACGCCGCCCGCGGACAGCGCCGCGATCTCATAGCTACCTGCGCCAAAGGGCGTGTTGGCGCTGAAGGCTCCACCCCCGGCCTTTGACAGGGCCTCAAGTTCATCCAGGTAGGCAGCCGAATGAACCCTTTCGAGTTCATCTCGGCGTAACGCTCGGGGGCGAATGTGAAGCAAATCGTCCGTGATGCCACTGACATCCAAAAGATTTTTGAAGCGTCGTTTCGTTTCCGCTTCTTCGAATGGAGTACCAGGCTGGATCGTCAGCCCTGGTTTGTAGATTCCGGCATGACACCCCGTCGAATGCCACATGAATAGCTCATGCCAAACGAACCCAGTCCCCATTTTCTACCTCGTCATCAAATCTGTGATTAGGGTTGCAATTGATTTGCCTCATCAGCTTATGCCCTGGGAGCAGGGGGGAATATGCCGCTATAGGGGTAGACGGGGGGATTGGGGGGAAGCATGCGGCCAGGGTGTGTTTCCACTGCACACGCTTTGCCTGGTTTTTTAGAGGCACTGCGCCTCACGAACTTGAATTCGATGAGGCGCGTGAGTGATCAGAAGAGGTAGGTGGCGTAGACCTGAAGGGCAGAGAAATCCTTATCTCCAAACACTTCCTTGGCCGCCGCCTTCGGCTTTACCTGGTTGTACGAGAGAGTGATGTAGGCGTTCTTCGTAAGGGCAAGGTCAGCGAAAATAGCGGCTTCGTCTGCAAACTCTTTGCTGCTTACAGCAGTGCCGTAATAATTGCTTTTGTCCAGGTCGAAGTCGTAATACGCGGCACCCAGGGTCACCTCCGGCGTTATAGGGAATGCGGCCTTCCACATACCCACCACTTCGTTGCTGTTGTTCAGCAAGTAGTTGCCAGTGATGTCACCGATTACCCAAGCGCCGCGATCCATGTAGCCTTTGGCCAGAGGATCCCAGCTTTCTCGCTTTCCGTCGTTAGGGTCGTCATCTCCAGAAAACGCCGCATAGCGGTAAGTGATCTGTGGTGTTACGGGCAAAGCAGAGAAGGTGTATGCAGCCTGGGCATACCAGGCGTTCCCTTTGAACTCGACGCCTTCACCGCTTCCACGTTGGACTGCGTATTCAGCGTCGAGCGTCAGATCATCAATGCCTGGCACCTTCATTGACAGCAGTCTGAAGTCGTAGACGTTCATGCCGTTCTTCGGCGCGGTGCGCTGGAAGTTTGCGTCGGTATCGCTCACATGGATGTACGCCGCGCCCACCTTGCCGTAGGGGGCTTTGTAATCCATGTTGATGCCAGACAGCTTTTGATGCCCCATGTGCTTATCGGTCGTAACGGTAAATGCTTCTGCTGAGAAAGCTGATTTGCCCGCATAACGAAGGATGATCGTGTCTTCAAACGCTCGGCGCGGATCTCCCCAGTACGTTCCTTCGTCGAGCATCCCCAGATGCCCATCCGCGATGATGAAACCGTTGCCGATCACGTAGCCTTGGCGGCCTGCGCTTATGCTCAGGTCTTTGTACTGGGCGCCTAGATAAAGATCTTCCCAGCTGGTCTTGCCATCTCCCCCACGCGTGTATCCGCCGGCATCGCCGTCGCCACCGGTGTGGGTTGTGATGAATGATAGGCCCGAGAAAAATTTCACGGAATCATTCAGGTCGTATTTAAGTTCAAGTTTTGGTTTCAGGAATGCTTCAAACCAGTCTGCACGATCTCCGTGATTCTCTCCGTTACGGAAGTCAATCTGGCCAAGACCAAAGTTGACTCCTTTTGTCGAGAGTGCCGCTCCGCCTACCAACACGCTGGTGCTGCCACTCAGGTCGCCGTAAGTAAAGTTGTATTCGGCTTTCGCTACTGGAAGTTGTGTTACCGCTATAGCGGTAAGCGTGACGCCACTGATATTTTTGAAAAAACTTGGCCACAGCCTGCTGCTGTTCCCCATAACACTCTCCGAACTTTTGTTGGATGGGTAGCAATACCCTTTTTATGAGAAGTGCGAGGCGACCGTTAACGCTATGTTTCAAGCCCTAGCATCTGCGAATAGCAGTTTCCTCCTTGGCGGTCGCACTAAATAACCTTACTGGAGCGATCTGGTAGGAGGACATACCCCTATCGGGGCACTTTGCTGGAAAAAGCCTCAGTTTGCGTCGGGCACTCGGGAACCCTTCAACGACTGCATTCAAGCAAGTTGATTGAAGACGGTTATTTCAACTAACCACGGCATCTACATAGGAACAATCTACACCGCTTGATGCCTCATGACTTCTATCGAGTCGGCGATGGCGCCTGCTATGAGCAGACGTGAGGGGTAAGTTCAAGGGGAAGGATGGCCTCTACCACGTACCAGGGCCCGTGTATTCGGGAAGCTTGGTACCGCCCTTCAAGGCAGCGCGGCGGGCGAGGCCAGAGGAGAGTATCGACCTGGGTGGCTTGCGGGTCCGCTTGCTGAGCGTACCAGGACAGATCAAGGACGAAGTGGCTTTGTGCGATGAGGCACAGGGCAGCCTACTGGCTGGTGAGCAAGCGCTATCGGCAGCAGAAATCGGGTCGTTAGCGCTCGCTCCATCAAGCCACGTGTTTGGCGTTTCCCACGTAAGGGGAGGGAAGTACCGTCGCGGCAAACAGGCTGCACAGTTGCAGTTCAGTATTGACGCCCAGCTTGGCATAAATGTTTCTGCGATGGACCTTGACGGTCTGTGCACTGATCTCCAGCAAACGAGCAATTTCTTTGGTGCACTTGCCTTGTAGCATCCAACGAGTGATTTCCCGCTCCCGTACGGTCAGCAGATCCTCACCGAACCTGGCCAGACGTGTTTCGATAGAATGCGGCACAAGGTCTTGCTTCGCCGATCGCTGCTTCCAGAAATTTTTCAGCAAACACTCGATCAGTGGATATACGCTGCTCAAGGTTGCCAGTTCGTCTTCATGGGCAACACCGCCACGTCGGCCAATCGACAGCACCAGTGATTGGCGGGGCGCCACTGGCAACAAGATATCGATCTCGTCATGCAGGTGTAGATCCTCATAGTAGGTTCGGTAGTACGCAGAGTTTTTCAGCGCGCAAGTACTTGCATTGATTTGAATCACGCTACCCGTGCCATCGTATCGAAGCTTATCCAGCAGCGGATCTTCTTTGTATGCCGATGCGAAGTAATTTTCGAAATACTGATAATGCCGATGCGCTGGGATGTCATGAGAAATGATTATTGGCAAATCGCTGCCATGGTCGTACGCCTTGAGGATGAAAGTATCGTGTTCGATAAAATGTTTCATCGCATCGGAAAGCAATCCCGGAAGGCCATTCTCCAATTGTCTGTCAAACAGACTTGCAAGGACCATGTTCCAGTTCACAACTTCATGGAGCGACAATATCTGATTGAGTGCCATGTTCAATACCGCTAGTTCGAGAACGATTGCAGGGAGAAATCAAGCAAAAAATACGCCAGAGGAGCTGTGTGCGGACCTTTGTGGACTGGACCACCAGAGTTGCACCATCAGGCAGGGGCCCTTGCTCACTCTGGGTCCAGCGAATCTGCCTAAATCACTTCAGGGCGTGTTGAAGACAGTGGGAATGGCTGTCCTGAATGTTACTCCACGTATCGCAGCTCTTTCTAAACAGTTGGAGAGTGTCTCGATTTTCCACACCGGTCAGTAGAGGGACACTTCCGTTGCCGAGTGGTAGTGGGTTAACGACCTACCCCGATAGTTGTATGTACAGCCGCCGGTTTCCTTTTTATTTTTTCTCTCAGTCCTGCCCCAGCGCGTGATCGTACTAGGTACGGGGCGATTCAAAACATAATTAAAACCTTGGTTGCTGCGAGGGACGCTATGGTTCCGCATGCAAGTAACTGCTCTTGTCTTTGCTGACGATAGCAATTACCAAAATTAGCCCCGGTCGAAAGCGTTCTTACGGCTATTCAAGCTAGCGCTTGGGAAATTTCCTACAAGCTGCCGAGATAAATCCTTCGCTTTCGATGAAATGGAATTGCCAGAATTTTCCCCTCAAGTCATTGGCAGAGTAACTGGCGAGATGTGCTCCCCTAGCGTCCTGGTTTTAGAAGAACAATCGTTTCAGCGTGGCGCGTTAGTTACGGCTCTCCAGCATCTGGGTGTCGACGATATTTTGCAGGCGGATGACAGCGAGCGGGCCCTGACGCAAATATACCGGGCGGGAGGCGTTGACATTGTGCTTTGTGACCTGAGCAATACGGCCGTCGACTGTCTGGACTTTCTGACCCAGGTCGCAGAGAACGGCATGGCTCGTGCTGTTGCGCTGTGCAGCGAGCTGAAGCCGGAATTGCGCCGTGCAGTCGAACAGATGACCTGCCTTTCGGGGTTGCAGATGCTCGGCGTCATGAGCAAACCCACGCAGCTGTATACATTGCAGGAAATCCTCAGTCGCTATTCTCGCCGGCGGCCGGTACCGGACGTCGAGTCGTCGCCTCACTCCAGGCTCCCGAGCGAGGAGGACGTGCGGCGGGGCCTGGCCCTGGGGGAGTTCAAGGCCTGGTTCCAACCCAAGTTCGATTTGAAAACTTCCGCGGTGGCCGGGGCAGAGGCGCTGGTGCGTTGGCAGCACCCGGTCAGAGGCCTGTTGTTGCCCAAGGACTTTCTGGCGGCCGTATTGGCCTATGACCTGATCGACGAAATGCTCAAGCAACTGCTGGAGCAAGGGATGAGTTTGCTGAATGCCTTGCGCCGATCCGGTCTGGGCCTGGAGTTGGCGTTCAACCTTCACGCCTCGCAATTGGCCCGCAACGACCTGATCGAGCACATTGAACATCTGTTGAAGCGTCACGGTTTCCCAGGATGGACGTTGTTGTTCGAAGTGGCTGAAAACGGTTTGCTGGATGTTCCTCGCACGACACGGGAAAACCTCCAACGCCTGCGCCTGCTGGGGTGCGGTCTGTCGATTGATGATTTCGGCATGGGCTTTTCATCGTTGACGTTGCTCAGCCAACTGCCGTTCAACCAGCTCAAGCTCGACGGCCAACTCGTCCGATCCATCGAGGACCCACGCACCCATGCGCTGGTCACCAGCACCGTGGCACTGGCCCGCGCGCTGAACATGAGCCTGGTGATCGAAGGCGTCGGCAGCCACGTTATCCGCGACGGATTGGTGGAAATGGGGTGTTCATTTGGCCAGGGCTTCCACCTGGCGCGTCCGATGGAGGCCCAGAGGTTCCTGCGGTGGTTGCAGGAATCCGATTCACCCGTTTGAAAGCGTCAGTCTCGGTTCCTCAAACAGCTCGATATAACTGCCTGATTACTGAGTGATCCGGGCGGCATAAACCGGTGATTTGTTCCATACTTTTTTGATGCATGGCCCATTTCGTCACTGGTATTTTCCTGTGCGTATTGCAGTGAGGTTCAAATGCATAAAGCGTTGATTGTAGACGATCATCCATTCATTCGGGCGACGGTGAAGGTGTTGCTTGAGCGTGAGCAATTCGAAGTCGTTGCCGAGGCCGACAATGGCGCCGATGCCGTGCAAATGGCTCGCAAGCATGAGCCGGAACTGATTCTGCTGGATATCGTCATGCCCAGCCTCGACGGTCTGGAAGTCATCAATCGGATCAGTGCTCTGAAACTGTCGAGCAAGATCCTGGTGTTGACCTCTCAGTCCGCGGCGTTTTATGCCATGCGCTGCATGAAAGCGGGCGCTGCCGGTTACATTTCGAAAACCGATGAATTGAGCGAACTGAGCAAAGCGATCAAGGCGCTGATGGCCGGCTATACCTTTTTTCCCAATCTTGCCGGAAACTCCGTGCGCCGCAGTGATATCGACTCCACCGAGCTGGAGATGATCCGCGGACTGTCTGATCGAGAATTGGTCATTTTGCAGCAACTTGCCCGGGGCCTGAGCAACAAAGAAATCGGTGATGCCATGTTGTTGAGTAACAAGACCGTCAGTACCTATAAAACCCGCCTCATTGAAAAACTCAATGTGAAGTCGGTGGTGTATCTGGCCGACTTTGCCAAGCGCAATAACCTGATTTAGATGAAAATTTTTCTGCGTTGCTTTGGGCTGACCGTCTGCCTGCTCGGTCAGTTGGGGAGTGTTTCGCCGGTACAGGCTGCGGTGCAAACCCTGAACCTCTTCGGTCGCTCGAACGGTGAACTGCCTGCGGTCGTTCTGGATGAAGCGGACTGGCGCTGGTTGCGCGATAAAGGATCACTGCGCCTGGGGGTATCGCTGCCGGACAGCGCGCCCTTCGGCATGATCACCGGGGGCCAGGATTACGAGGGCATCACGGCCGATTATGCCGCGCTGCTGGCCGGCATGTTGCACATCAGGATCGAAGTGCTTCGTTATGATTCCCGGGCCGAGGCGATGCAGGCGCTCAGGGACGGTGAGCTGGATCTGGTGGGCACCGTCAACAGTTTCGATGGGACAGATCCGGAGCTGGCGCTCACCAGTCCCTATGTGCAGGCACCGTCGGTGCTGGTGACGCGCTGTGGCACCAGCAAGGTGTTGGCGCCTGACCTGGCTGGCAATCGCCTTGCCGTCGTTGATCACGTTCAGCCGACGGATGCGGTCACCGCGAACTACCCCAAGGCAGCGCTACAGCTGCACCCATCGGCCCAGAGCGCGATCGGCGCCGTGGCATTCCATCAGGCGGATGCGTATCTGGGCGATGCCGTCAGTACCCATTATCTGGTCGGCAAATACTTCCACAATGACGTCTACCTGACGACGTTGTCGGGGGTGTTCAGCACACATTTCTCGTTCGCCCTGAATCAGCGCAACCGTCAGCTCCTGCAGATCATCAATGCAGCGCTGGAGGTGATTCCGATCAGCGATCGCATGACGATCCTGCGTCGGTGGGGAGCAGGGGACCTGAACGTTGCCGGCCTTGACCCGCTCCAGTTCACAGAAGCCGAACGACGCTGGATGCACAAGCACCCTCGACTGACAGTGGCCGTCAACGACGGTCTTCCGCCGGTCTCCTTTTTTGATGGGCAGGGTGAATTCCGGGGTATCGGCGCCGAGGTGCTGGCCAAGGTCAGCCAGCGCACCGGTCTGAAATTCGATGTCCTGCGCAGCAGCTCGATGGAGAAATTGATCGAGCAGGTCCGGGCCGGCAATGCGGATCTGATCGCGGCCTTCACCCCCAGCGCCGTCCGGGAAGGCGAGCTGCGGTTCACCCGGCCTTATCTGACCAGCCCGTTTGTCCTGATCACGCAGGAGGGGGCAGACAGACCGCAATCGCTGGAAGGCATGGTCGGCAAACGACTGGCGATGCGGCGCGGCAATGCGCTGAGTGAGTATATTCGTGGGACATTCCCGGGTATTCAACTGGTCGAGACAGCGACGTCGGCCGAAGCCTTGGCGTTGCTGGACAAAGGCGAAGCGGACGGTGCCCTCAATTCGCTGATCAACGGGCGATACATGATTCTGCGGCAGTACCGCGACCGTCTGCGGGTGGCCAGTGTGGTCGGTCCGCTGTCGGCACCGACCGGGTTCGCCACCGATCGTGGGGCGCTGGAGCTGTACTCGATTCTGGACAAGGCCCTGCAAAGCATTCCTCCGGAAGAACTGGATGAACTGACGAGCCCTTGGCGCCACGACGTGGTGATCGATAACGACAGCTGGCTGCACCATCGCTCGGCGGTCATCCAGGGGTTTGTCATTTTCGCGCTGTTGCTGATTCTGGCGCTGGTCTGGATCGCTCATCTGCGCAAACTGGTGTCTATCCGTGTGAAGGCCGAACGGGCGCTCAACGATCAGATGGAGTTCATGAGGGCCTTGATCGATGGCACGCCCCATCCGATTTACGTGCGCGACCGCGAAGGGCGACTGATCAGCTGCAACTCGGCCTACCTGGACGCGCTGGGCCTGCCGCGCGAAGCCGTGATGGGCAAGCGTCTGATCGACAGCCCGGTGGTTGGGCGTTCCGATGCTCAGACGTTCCAGGCCGAATACGTCAAGGTCATGGAGAGCGGCACGCGATGGCTCCAGGATCGCACCTACATCCACACCGATGGCGTGGTGCATACGGTGTATCACTGGATGCTGCCGTATCACACCAGTGAAGGCGTGGTGATGGGCATCATTGCCGGCTGGATCGACATCAGCGACCGTCAGCGCCTGATGGAGCAATTGCAGAATGCCAAGAAAAGCGCCGACGACGCCAACCGGGCGAAAACCACCTTTCTGGCGACCATGAGCCATGAAATCCGCACGCCGATGAATGCCGTGATCGGCATGCTCGAACTGGCGATGAAGAAGGCCGATCAAGGCATCATGGACCGGTTCGCAATCGAAGTGGCCTCAGGTGCGGCCCGGGGGTTGCTGGATCTGATCGGCGACATTCTCGACATCGCACGAATCGAATCCGGCCGCCTGTCCCTGACCCCGGAACGGGCCAGCCTGCGTGAGTTGGTCGAATCGGTGGTGCGCATGTTCGAAGGGGTGGCACGGCAGAAGGGGGTGCGGCTGTTGCTGGATTTCGACCTCAAGGCCTGTCGCGATGTCCTGATCGATCCCCTGCGTTTCAAACAGATCCTGTCCAACCTTCTGAGCAACGCGATCAAGTTCACCGACGAAGGCGAAGTGCGCTTGAGTGTTCAGACGGTACTCGGCGTGTGCGGCGAGCGCCTGGCGATTCATGTCCAGGTGAAGGATTCGGGCATTGGCATTTCGGCCGAAGATCAGGCGCTGTTGTTCAACCCGTTCGGCCAGGCCCGCAATAATCATCAGTCGGCGCGGGGTGGTTCGGGGTTGGGGCTGGTCATCAGCCGTACCTTGTGTGAAATGATGGACGGGCAATTGCACCTGACCAGCGTGCCGGGCAAGGGCACACAGATTGATATCCGCCTCGATCTTCTGATCCTGCAACCAGTGCCCGCCGCCGAGTCGCCTGCGGCCGTGCTCACGGATCAGGCGAGTGTGCTGAATATTTTGGTGATCGACGATTACCCGGCCAACCGATTGCTGCTCTCTCAGCAATTGTCTTACCTCGGTCACAGCGTCAGCGACGCCGAGGACGGCGCCCATGGCCTGCGCGCCTGGCGCAATGGCCATTTCGATGTGGTGATCACCGACTGCAACATGCCGGTCATGAACGGTTATGAGTTGACGCGGGCCATCCGTGACGAAGAAAAGTCATCGGGGGCCGAGCCTTGCTTGATCCTCGGCCTGACCGCCAATGCCCAGCCAGAGGAAAAAGACCGCTGCCTGGCAGAGGGGATGGACGATTGCCTGTTCAAACCGACCAGCCTGGGTGACCTGAGTGCCCGACTTGCCTCGGTGCAGTCCGGTTCGGAATCATCTACGCATGGCGCCCTGAGCCCTGTTGTCGAGGGCGACATCGATCTGAGCAGCCTGCAGCAACTGACCAGCGGCGATCACCGCGCGATCAGGAAGTTGCTGGGGGATCTGGCCTGCAGCAACGAAGAGGATATGTTGCGGCTCATCAAACTGTTCGGCGAGCACGACTTGTCGGGGCTTTCCGATCTGGCCCACCGGGTCAAGGGCGGGGCGCGGATCATCAAGGCAGACAGTCTGATCCTGTGCTGCGAGCAGTTGGAAACCGTCTGTATGGGGGCTGACGCTGCCGCGCTGACAGAGGCGGTGGATGCGTTGCAACAAGCGATGGAGCGATTGGCGCAGACGCTGGAGCAACGTATCAGTGAGCCGGCATTGTAGTTTTTTCAATCACTACCGTATTTGTCGGGGTAATGGTTCCACACCGAATGCAGTTGGCCGACCAGGTCGAGGTAGCTTCCGTTGTCGGCATAACTAATGTGTGTGATACGCACCCAGAGCGGCCATCTGGCGTCCAGATTCAGGTGTTGTGCTTCCGTACCCATGCCTGCTCTTCGGACGCTTTCGCATCGCAGCCGCAGCCATCCCATTTGAGCGTCTGTTGCTCGCCCATCCGCGGGGGCAACGTGCCGGGCAGGCCCGAGCCCGCCACGGCGGGGCGCAATATGAGGGTAGGAGAGGGGCGCGGTGCTGTGGGTATCGAGGACTGTGGCGTCGACGGTGTCGTCGCCGGATAGATGCTGCTCAGATAGACGTTGTTGGCATCGCCGGCGTGCAGTTGACCGTCGCGCCGGCTGCGGCAGTGCAGCCAAACTTCAAAGTTTTAATAAAGTTGTGTGGTCAACGAGGCCGTTGTTGATGACGGATAGGCGTGTGAGTGGAATGTTTGCGGGGCCGCCTGATATGAAGTCATGTACTACACACGGTTGAACATGATGTTGTTTTCCTTGGCGATCAGTTGTGCTCGATCCACTTTCAATTTCAGGGCGTTTGCAGCCGCCCGCAGGGATCGTCCGGATTCAGCCAGTTCCCGCAGGGCGGGTGCGAGTTTCGCACGCTCGGCCCGCTGGACTTTTTGATGACCCGTGACAGGCCCCTCGGAAAGGAAACCGCTGTGGCCTGACGGGATGTTCTGGATCGTTTTTCCGGCGGCAAGAAACGCCTCTTTGGATTTTTCCAGGTCAGAAATAATGGCTGCGCGTGGGTCGGACATGGGTTCGCCAATCACTGCAAATCTCCTATCGGTTTTATACCCTGCTTTTGGAGAGATAAACTTGAGGGTCTCGCCAAAATAAATATCGGAAAAGCAAGTTCAGAACGCCAAGAACGGCGTCAAGCTTCTGGTTTGCGTTCCCGTCACTTGTTAAGTTGTTTCAATAACTGTTCGATCTGTAGCGTCAGATTCTGGCGGGTGGCGCTACCCCTTTCGCAATCTTCGCCTTGCCACGATTTACTGTGCGCGATCAGTAATTCAAGATTTTTTTTGTGTCGCCTAAGCAGGATTCGTAGTTGTCTTCGATCTTTAGTCATGTCCGACCCGGTCTGGAGAGGTTGGCCGATATCCACAGTCAATTGATGCGCAAACGTTAATGAAGATCGCAATGCACTGTCTGTAGGAAATTTCGCAACGATCAAACACGATTGCGGTGTTAGGCGTCAGTAACTCCCCGGTATTGTGTTCGGAAATTTCCTACTTTCAGAAGGAAGTTTCCTAGAGATACCTGCTGATCAAGTCCGGACAATTGGCTCATTCCTTTCAGAGTGAGCTGCTTCCATGCCCATGCTCCCGCTACGCATCCTGGTTCTTGGCGACATGGCCTCCCATTGTTTGAGGGTGGCCAACGTGCTACGGCAATCTGGATGCCAGGAAGTCTTCGTTGCCGTGGATGAGGGGCAGGCACTCGCGAGTCTCGAACAGATCGGTCCGGTGGATGTAACGCTTTGCGTCTTGCGCAAGGAGGGCGGGGGCATCCTGGACCTTTTGCAGGCCATGGGCCGTTCCGGGCTGGCAGGGTCGATCATCATCAGCAGTACGCTGTCGGCCGATGCGCGCAGTGTGCCGGGGCAACTGATTTCGCTGTTGGGCATGGCGCTGCTGGGCGATGTCAGCAAACCTTTGCAACCCGGGGCATTGCAGCTATTGCTGGCCAAGCACTTGAACGAGCCCATCAACGAATCGGGCGTGCTGCCTGTCGTACCGGCCTCTGAAGAAGAGGTGCGTCGGGCGCTTTCCGGCCATCAGCTGCACACGTACTTTCAGCCCAAGTTCAACCTGCAGACGGGGGACGTGTGCAGCATCGAAGCGCTGGCCCGCTGGCACCATCCGTTCAAAGGTGTCTTGCCGCCCTCGGTGTTCATGCCGGTTATCGAGCGTTGCGGATGGCTGGATGAGTTGCTGTTCCTTCAGCTGGAACAAGGCCTGAGGCTCCAGCGCCAGGCCCTCAATCAAGGGTTTGCCCTGAATGTCGCGTTCAATCTGCATGCGGGGCAACTGGTCAACCCGGACCTCACGGGCCGGATTCAGACCATATTGGCGGCTCATGATCTACCCGGTTCCGGGCTGACCTTCGAGCTGACAGAAACGGGGTTGCTCGAGGCACCGGCCATCAGCCTGGAAAGCCTGGTGCGCCTGCGAATGATGGGCTGCAGCCTGTCTATCGATGATTTCGGCGCCGGTTTTTCATCACTGCAGCGGCTGTGCCAGTTGCCGTTCAATGAAATAAAACTCGATGGCGAGTTCGTGCGTGGTCTCAAGCACGAGCCGCGCCGTCGCGCAGTTATCAGCAGCACATTGGCACTGGGCGAGGCGTTGGGCATGTCGGTGGTGGTGGAAGGAATCGAAACCGAAGAACAACGCAAAGTGCTGCTGGAACTGGGTTGTAAACAAGGGCAGGGCTACTTGTGCGCGCGGCCGATGTCGGCGGCCAGTTTGTTGAATTGGCTGGATCTTCAGCGGGGGGCAGAGGCCAGTTATTGAACGGCTTATTCAAGTGCGCAATGCATGGGTTCATTTGGAAAACGCATAACGCCAAAGACATTGATTACATGTTCTTTGGCGTTTTTTTATGGGCGGATTTCTGATGTTCGTTAGCTAGGAAATTTCCTACAAACAGCAGGAAATTTCCTAGCTTAATCCGTAGGGACAGTCGAGAAAATACGCTCACTTGATTCCATTGTGCTGCTTGTTCGCTACGTGAAGCGAAGTTCGAGTCTTGTCGATTACTGACGGGATTCGATGCTTGCCGGCAAGGTCCTGGATCCGCAATCGAATTGAAGGCGAAAGTCATCACGCCATGGATGACGCGTATTTCGGAGGTTGGCTCTCGCCAAATTAACAAATGAACAAAATTTACTCTGTGGTTTGGAACGCTTCGATCGGTTGCTGGGTAGTTGCTTCGGAACTTGCCAGCAAGAAGACAAAGAGTGGGTCGGCGGGGCAGCGTAAGCGGGGGGTTAACCTACTTTTTGTACTGAAGGGGAAATCGCGAGCGTTGAGTGTGCTCGCGGTGGCTTTGAGTCTGACTGTTGGATGGTCTGAGCCAGGGTACGCATGGCTGTATTTTGCTAACAGTTCTGCTAGTTCCTGCACCGGCACCGCTACTGGTACCGTGGGTCGGACTGCCGTCTCGGGGTCAATTGTAGATCCGACTGCCGGCTCTGGCTCTTATATAAACGTTGCCGGTTGCAATTCATCCGCTGGATCCTTCGATGGAGCCACTATTTTTGGCAGCTTTTCTACCGTGACCGGGCTCGGTGGAACAGTAGTCGGATACTCTGCCAACGCCGTCAAATGGGCCACTGCGATAGGGTTGGAGTCCAATGCGTCGGGTACTGCAAGTATCGCTTTGGGTTACGGTAGCGTTGCGAATAAGACTAATAGCGTGGCCATCGGTGGTTCCGCCGGGACCGGCACTACTTCGCTTACAGTAGTACAGTCCACCACAGCGTCCGGCGCGGGTGCCGTTGCCATTGGTAGTAACACCACCCGTGGGGCCCAGGCTGGGGCCAACGATTCTATCGCTCTGGGTGGTCAATCAACGGTGTCGGCGACTGCTACTTCCAGTGTTGCAATTGGGCTTCTAGCATCCGTAACCGGCACCGCCACCAACAGCGTGGCTATAGGTAAGGGGGCAACCACCAGTTCGGCTTCGTCCGTGGCAATCGGTGATAGCGCGCTGGCCCAGGGTGGCAAAGCCGTGTCGATCGGTGCCGGAAACACTGCGACGGGGAACGGTGCAGTGGCTATCGGAGATCCGAACGCCGCCACGGGCACAGGGGCTGTCGCTATGGGTGCCGACAACACTGCGAACGGCCAAGGGGCTGTCGCGCTGGGTAACACCAATACGGCCACTGGCCAAGGTTCGGTAGCACTGGGAAATACTAGCAATGCGGCTGCAGCAGGCGCCGTGGCGCTGGGCGATACCGCAATGGCTAACAATACCAACGATGTGGCGTTAGGTTCGAAGTCAACTACAGCTGCACCGCATACCGGTATTACTGCGCAATTTGGTGATATTGCAGCTGGCGTGGAAGCAGCAGCTTCGACCAATGGTGTGGTGTCGGTGGGTGCGGCAGGTACTGAGCGCCAGATCCAGAACGTTGCGGCAGGCGTGATTTCTGCCACCAGCACCGACGCAATCAACGGCTCTCAGCTGAATTCGGTCGTCACCGGCGTCAACAATGTGGGCACAACAACCGCCAGCACGTTGGGCGGTGGCGCGACCTATAGTCCGGCGACCGGCAATATCAGCGGCTTCAGCCAGCCGATCAACAGTATCAGCGCTACCGGTGCAGTGACCGGGCCTACGGCGCAGGCGAATGTTGCATCTGCCTTGACAGCGCTCAACACCAATGTGAATAACACGGCCAATATCGCAGTCAAATACGATGCCACCGGCGGCACCAGGATCACTTTGGGTGCGACTGGCGGCGCCGGAGCAGGTGTTCCGGTGACGATCACCAACCTGGCACCGGCGACATTGAATGCCACCAGTACTGATGCGGTGAACGGGTCGCAGCTGTTTGCCACCAACACCACCGTTAATAACATCAACAACGGCGCAGGTATCAAATACTTCCACAGCAACTCGACCCTGGCCGACAGCAGCGCAACCGGCCAGGACAGCGTGGCGATGGGGCCGGCCGCTGTTTCCGGGGGCATCAACAGCGTTGCGTTGGGCAATGGCGCCACGGCCGGTGTCGATAACAGTGTTGCTCTGGGATCTGGCTCGTCCGCCACGGGCGCGACACTGGCCAATGCAGCTTACGGTGTCGGCGGGGCGGCGACGGCGGGTGGCGAAGTGAACATCGCCAACGGCGCCGATGGCCGGCGCATCACTGGCCTCGCTGCGGGCTCCAGCGCAACCGATGCGGTCAATGTCAGTCAGCTCAACCTGATCGGTCAAAGCGCAGCAATAGGTCTGGGCGGCGGCGCACAACTCGATCCAGCCACCGGCGTATGGACGGCACCAAGCTATTCCACCAACAGCATCGACGCGACCGGTAGCAACACCGGTCCGTTGGTCAGCAGCAACGTCGGCGCAGCACTGAACAACCTCAATACCAGCGTGACCAACACCGCAGCCGTGGCGGTGAAATACGACGATGCCACGACCAAATCGCAGGTGACCTTCAACCCGTCGGGCACCTCGGTGACGTTGACCAATGTCGCGGCCGGAACCTTGAACGCTACCAGCACCGACGCGGTGAGTGGCTCGCAATTGTTCGCGACCAATCAGACCGTCGACAACATCGTCAACAACGGTGCCGGCATCAAGTATTTCCACAGCAATTCGGTTCTCGCCGACAGCACCGCGACGGGCCAGGACAGCGTGGCCATCGGCCCGCTCGCGAGCGCGACCATTGCCAATGGTGTGGCGCTCGGCTCCAACTCGTCCGCCACGGGCGCGACATTGGCCAACGCGGCTTATGGTGTCGGCGGGGCGGCGACAGGTGGTGAAGTGAACATCGCCAACGGCGCTGATGGCCGGCGCATCACCGGTTTGGCGGCCGGCAGTTCGGCGACAGACGCAGTCAATGTCAACCAACTGAACAAAGCAGGCCAAGATACCGCGATCGCCCTGGGCGGCGGCGCAGCACTTGATGCGACCACCGGAGCATGGACAGCCCCCAGCTATTCCACCAACAGCATCGGCGCAACCGGTGCCAACACCGGTCCATTGGTCAGCAACAACGTTGGCGCGGCACTGAGCGACCTCAACACCAGCGTGACCAACACCGCTGCTGTGGCGGTGAAGTACGACGATGCTTCCACCAAAACTCAGGTGACCTTCAACCCGGCGGGCACGGCGGTGAAGTTGACCAATGTCGCGGTGGGTGCCTTGAGCGCCACCAGCACTGACGCGGTGAATGGCAGCCAGTTGT
Organism: Pseudomonas sp. GW456-L12; assembly: GCF_059424045.1. NCBI lineage: Bacteria > Pseudomonadati > Pseudomonadota > Gammaproteobacteria > Pseudomonadales > Pseudomonadaceae > Pseudomonas > Pseudomonas sp. GW456-L12. The sequence continues at coordinate 61,022 of NZ_JBWKZA010000010.1, read as the reverse complement.
TTGCGAGCAGCCAGGACACAGCAGCGGCATTGGGTGGCGGTGCGGCGGTCAACGCGACAACCGGGGCATGGACGGCACCGAGTTATTCGACCAACAGCATCAGCGCAACCGGTGCCAACACCGGCCCATTGGTCAGCAGCGACGTCGGTGCAGCGCTGAGCAATCTCAACACCAGCGTGACCAACACGGCGGATGTGGCGGTGAAGTACGACGATGCTTCCACCAAAACCCAGGTGACCTTCAACCCGGCGGGCACGGCGGTGAAGTTGACCAATGTCGCAGCCGGTGCGTTGAACAGCGCTAGCACCGATGCAGTTAACGGCTCGCAACTGTTCGCCACCAACCAGACCGTCGACAACCTCGTCAACAACGGTGCCGGCATCAAGTATTTCCACAGTAATTCAGTTCTCGCCGACAGCACCGCGAGCGGCCAGGACAGCGTAGCCATCGGCCCGCTCGCGAGCGCGACCATTGCCAATGGTGTGGCGCTGGGCTCCAACTCGTCCGCTACAGGCACAACGTTGGCCAACGCGGCTTACGGCGTCGGTGGCGCCGCGACGGGTGGTGAAGTGAACATCGCCAATGGCGCTGATGGCCGTCGCATCACCGGTCTTGCCTCCGGTTCCAGCGCAACGGATGCGGTGAACGTCAGCCAGCTCAATCTGATCGGGCAAAGCGCGGCACTGGCTTTGGGCGGTGGTGCTCAACTCGATCCAGCCACCGGTGTGTGGACGGCACCGAGTTATTCGACCAACAGCATCGGCGTGACCGGCAGCAACGCTGGCCCGCTGGTCAGCAACAACGTCGGCGCGGCACTGAGCGACCTCAACATCAGCGTGACCAACACCGCTGCCGTGGCGGTGAAGTACGACGATGCTTCCACCAAGACCCAGGTGACCTTCAACCCAGCGGGTACCGCGGTGAAGCTGGCCAATGTCGCGGCCGGTAACTTGAACAGCACCAGCACCGACGTGGTGAATGGCTCGCAGCTGTTCGCGACCAACCAGACCGTCGACAACCTCGTCAACAACGGCGCTGGGATCAAGTATTTCCACGGCAATTCGACCCTCGCTGACAGCAGCGCGACGGGTCAGGACAGCGTGGCCATCGGCCCACTCGCGAGTGCGACCGTTGCCAATGGTGTGGCTCTCGGCTCCAATTCGTCCGCCACTGGCACAACTTTGGCCAATGCGGCTTATGGTGTTGGCGGTGCGGCGACAGGTGGTGAAGTGAACATCGCCAACGGCGCCGATGGTCGTCGTATTACTGGCCTTGCCGCCGGTTCCAGCGCGACCGATGCCGTCAACGTCAGCCAACTGAACAAAGCAGGCCTAGATACCGCGACCGCCCTGGGCGGCGGTGCAGCGCTTGATTCGAACACCGGTGCATGGACGGCGCCGAGTTATTCGACCAACAGTATCGGCGTGACCGGTAGCAACACTGGGCCTTTGGTCAGCAACAACGTCGGCGCAGCGCTGACCAACCTCAACACCAGCCTGACCAACACGGCAGCCGTGGCGGTGAAATACGACGATGCCACGACTAAGAATCAGGTGACCTTCAACCCGGCGGGCACAGCGGTCAAATTGACCAATGTCGCGGCCGGAACCTTGAACGCTACCAGCACCGACGCGGTGAATGGCAGCCAGCTGTTCGCGACCAACCAAACCGTCGACAACCTCGTCAACAACGGCGCCGGGATCAAGTATTTCCACAGCAATTCGACCCTCGCCGACAGCAGCGCAACCGGCCAGGACAGCGTGGCGATGGGGCCGGCCGCTGTTTCCGGGGGCATCAACAGCGTTGCGTTGGGCAATGGCGCCACGGCCGGTGTCGATAACAGTGTTGCTCTGGGATCTGGCTCGTCCGCCACGGGCGCGACACTGGCCAATGCGGCTTATGGTGTCGGCGGGGCGGCGACGGGGGGCGAAGTGAACATTGCCAACGGCGGCGACGGCCGTCGCATTACCGGTCTTGCCGCCGGTTCCAGTCCGACGGATGCGGTCAACGTCAGCCAGCTCAATCTGATCGGGCAAAGCGCAGCAATAGCTCTGGGCGGCGGCGCACAACTCGATCCAGCCACTGGCGTATGGACGGCGCCCAGTTACTCCACTAACAGCATCGACGCGACAGGCAGCAACACCGGGCCTTTGGTCAGCAACAACGTCGGTGCAGCGCTGAGCAACCTCAACACCAGCCTGACCAACACCGCTGCCGTGGCGGTGAAATACGACGATGCCGCGACTAAAACCCAGGTGACCTTCAACCCGGCGGGTAGCTCGGTGAAGTTGACCAATGTCGCGGCTGGAACCTTGAACGCTACCAGCACCGACGTGGTGAATGGCTCGCAGCTGTTCGCGACCAACCAGACCGTCGACAACCTCGTCAACAACGGTGCCGGCATCAAGTATTTCCACAGCAATTCGGTACTGGCCGACTCGCAAGCCACAGGTCTGGACAGCGTAGCCATCGGCCCACTCGCGAGTGCGACCGTTGCCAATGCTGTGGCGCTGGGCTCCAACTCGTCCGCCACGGGCGCGACATTGGCCAATGCGGCTTACGGCGTCGGTGGCGCCGCGACAGGTGGTGAAGTGAACATCGCCAATGGCGCTGATGGTCGTCGTATTACTGGCCTGGCCGCCGGTTCCAGCGCGACCGATGCCGTCAATGTCAGCCAACTGAATAAAGCAGGGCAGGACACGGCGACCGCTCTGGGCGGCGGTGCAGCACTTGATGCGAACACTGGGGCATGGACGGCGCCCAGTTACTCCACCAACAGCATCAGCGCAACCGGTGCCAACACCGGCCCGCTGGTCAGCAGTAACGTCGGCGCAGCGTTGAGTAATCTCAATACCAGTGTGACCAACACGGCAGCCGTGGCGGTGAAATACGACGATGCCGCGACGAAGAATCAGGTGACCTTCAACCCGGCAGGCACCGCAGTAAAGTTGACCAACGTCGCGGCCGGAACCTTGAACGCCAGCAGCACCGATGCCGTGAATGGCAGCCAGCTGTTCGCGACCAACCAAACCGTCGACAACCTCGTCAACCACGGTGCGGGCATCAAGTACTTCCACAGCAACTCGGTATTGGCCGACTCGCAAGCCACAGGTCTGGACAGCATTGCCATCGGGCCACAGTCCATTGCCGCCGGCGCCCATTCGTTCGCCGTCGGCTCGGGCGCCAACGTGACGGCTGATGGCGGCCTTGCGCTGGGGCATCTGAGCCAGGCTCAGGTGGCGGGTGGTATCGCACTGGGTGAAGGTTCGGTTGCCGACCGTGTCCTGGCGCCGACGACAGGGTCGATTGCAGCCGGCAGCGGGGCGATCATCTACGACACTTCGGATGCCACCTTGCTTGGCTCGGTTTCGGTGGGCAAGGCCGGCAGCTACCGGCAAATCACCAACGTGGCGGACGCCACCGACGATCACGATGCCGTGACCCTGCGTCAACTGACCGGTGCGATGGGCTCGTTGAGCTCAACCGGCACCCTGTACTTCCACGCCAATTCGACGAACCCGGTGGACTCGCTCGCCAGCGGCGCGGAGTCGATCGCTGTCGGTCCGGGCACCGTGGTCAATGGCGACGACGGCATTGGTCTTGGCAATCAGGCCAAGGTCGGTCAGGCCGCCGCCGGTGGCATCGCCATCGGTCGCGATACCCAGGTGTTACTGGCGTCCGGCATCGCTGTGGGCAGTGCGGCTCAGGCAGCGGCGGAGCAATCGGTTGCGTTGGGCGCCGGGGCCAATGCCAGCCACGCCATGAGCGTGGCGCTGGGTTCGAGTGCGCTGACCACGGTCGGCGCCGAGACGGATTACAGCGCCTATCGACTGGCAGCACCGCAGACGTCAGTCGGTGAGGTCGGCATCGGCACGGCACTGGGCAATCGCAAGCTCACCGGGCTGGCGGCTGGCTCGCAGGACAACGATGCGGTCAACGTGGCTCAACTGAAAGTGGTCGGCGATCAGGTGGATCAGAACACCACGGACATCACTAACCTCGGCGGTCGGGTCGGAGGGCTTGAAACCCTGATCGGCGCGGGCGGTGGCATCAAGTATCTGCACGTCAACTCGACCAAGGCCGACTCCGCCGCCACCGGCACTGACGCCATGGCGTTGGGTGCCCAGGCCCAGGCCTCGGGCAATGGTTCGGTGGCGATGGGCACCAGTGCTACGGCGTCCGCCGATGGCAGCGTCGCGGTGGGCAGCGGTTCCAGCGATGACGGTCGCGGCGCAGAAACCTACAGCGGCAAGTATTCGGGGGCGAATAACGCGACCGCGGGCACGGTGTCGGTGGGCAATGCCACCACCGGTGAAACCCGAACGGTCAGCAACGTTGCCGACGGCAAGGACGCCAAGGATGCGGTCAACGTGCGCCAACTCGACGGTGCGGTGGCTGAAGCCAAGCAATACACGGACGATTCGATTGCCAATCTGGGGGCGAATGCAGGTCAGCAGGAGGGCCGCATTACCGCCGTCGAAGACGATGTCTCCAACATCAAGAAGGGGACCGACGGCATGTTCCAGGTGAACAACCGCAGCGCGGCGGCCAAACCGAAAGCCACAGGTGTCGACTCGATCGCCGGGGGGGCGGGGGCGGTGGCTTCGGGCAAAAACAGCGCGGCGGTCGGCACAGGGTCTCAGGCCAGCGGGGAAAACTCGGTTGCCCTGGGTAACGGGGCCAAGGCTTCGGCCAGGAATGCCACGGCACTGGGTGCCAACTCGGTGGCGGATCGCGACAGCAGCGTGTCGGTCGGCAGCACTGGCAATGAGCGGCAGATCACCAACCTCGCGGCGGGTACCCACGGCACGGATGCGGTGAACCTCGACCAGTTGACCCGAAGCGTGGCGGACATCACCACCAGTGCCAATGCCTACACCGACCAGCGCTATACGGAGCTGAAAAACGACCTCAAGCAGCAAGACGAAATTCTCAGTGCGGGGATTGCCGGTGCGATGGCCATGGCCAGTCTGCCGCAGTCGTACTCTCCGGGTTCCAGCATGACAGTGGCGGCGGTAAGCAGTTACCGCGGTCAGTCGTCGCTCGCTTTCGGTGTATCGCATATGTCCGGCAATGGCCGGTGGGTGACCAAGTTGCAGGGCAGTACGGATACCCAGCGCAAAGTGGGGGTGGCGGTGGGGATCGGTTATCAGTGGTGATCCGCAGATGGGTCTTGTGCAGTCTTAATCCAACTTTTTCGGGCAAAAAACCATGAACATGAAATCCATTTCCGTCGCTCTCCTGATCATGCTGGTGGCGCTGGCCGGTTACGACAAATTCCTGGCAGACAAGCCGACGGATACCCCGCGAATCTGGTTGCGCGTTCCCGCGCTACCCGTAATACAGGACGCGATTTTCCAGCTGTCGCCCAGGTTCGACGAGCCGCGTAAAACACTCATGATGGAACAGCTTTGCGCGTTGGCGCGAGGCGAAGTGAAACAGGAACAGGTCAACGCCTTTCTCAAGCAGCAGGGGATCGACGCGCAGACGTTGCCTCGACAGGGCAGTCCGTACTCGTTGTTGGTCAATGCTGATCAGCCTGGGCAAGCTTCGGCCTGTGCGGCGTATCTGGCGACGACGGTACTGTCGACTGTCAATGTGGCCGAGTTCATGCGCCCCGTCACCGAACCCGCCGCCAACGGCCAGCCAGAGAAATCGTCGTTGCAGATTGATAACGCTTTGCTGGCGTCGGCGCTGTCGGCCAAGTTGGCCGTGGCGCGTGCCAACGCCGATGTATTCGCCTTGATTGCCGTCGAGTTGCAGCGCAGTCCAGGTCTGACGATACCGCAATACCGTGAACAGGCCGGGCAGTTGTTTACCCGTCTGGCCCCGACTTACCTGCAGCGCATCAAGGAGCAACTGCCGCCCGCGAACACGCAGTACAAGCTGCTGCAAATGGACGACAGCCGCTTCGTCTTCAGCAGTTCCGTCGGCAGCGTGTTCGAGTTCGGCCGCAACGGTCTGGTCCTGAGTCAGGGCGGTATCGTCTGGTATGGCAAAGGCCGGTTGATGGGGCAGGAATACCCGCTGCAGGTGGAGTGTTTCTCGGCGGCCGTCAAAGGGTTGCTGACATCGCCTGCGCCGCAACTGACCACCTCTATCCAGTGAAGGCGGGATGACACATATCAACACCACCGCTCCCCGATCTGGCGACCGCCGTCGGGGAGCGGCGTTTTTATTGCTTTATCTTCAGGCGCATCGCCAGCAGCACCCCCAGCAGTGCGGCAGCCAGCACCAGCGCCGCCGGGGCGGACCAGCCGGCATAGGCGACGGCGGCGCTCAGGGCGATGGGCGCGAGCACCTGGCCCAGATAGTTGCCTTGCATCACCAGGCCCAGGCACAGCGGGATCAATGCGGGTTCCGGCGAGGTCAGCGAGGTGCTGGCGAGAAGGGTGGCGGGCAGCATGCCGGCCACCGCGCAAAAGAAGAAACACAAAGGGATTACCAGGCCGGTCGGCGTGGCCGAGAGGAAGATCCCCATCCCGAAAAGCCCCATGACGATACTGGTGCCGGCGAGCAGGGCTTGTGGGCGGACGCCCCGTGACAGCAGCAGGCCGGCGCTGAGGTTGCCGACGATATTGACCGCCACCACCGCGGCGCTGACCACCCCGGCGCTGGCGATCGACAGCCCGACCCGCTGCATCAGGAACACCGGCAGGAAGGCCATCACCGCGAAGAACTGCAGGTTGTAGGCGGTGAAAATCAGCGCCATCAGCAGCGGCTGGCGGGCGCGCAGCACGCTGCTCAGCGAGTGGCGCAAAGCGGATTGCGCCTGGCGGCGCAGCGCCAGCGGGTCCCTGGGCGTGGTCAACGGCAACAGCAGCGCCGCCAGCAGGGTCAAGGCCGCGCCGGCGATCCAGCTCTGTTGCCAGCCGCCCAGCAGCGGCCCGATAAGCATCGAGGTGCCGATACCGAACGCCATGAAGGTGCTCCAGATGCCGAACACCAGGTGGCGTTTGTGCGCCGGGACCAGGCGATTGAGCACTGCCGGCGCCGCGACCACCACGATGACGAAGCCCAGGCCTTCGACAAAACGCGTGGCCAGCAGCCCATGGAAGTCGTGCAGGCTGGAGCCCAGCGCGCTGGCGGCGCACATGATCAGCAGGCCGAGGGCCAATAGGTAGCGGTCGCCCCAGCGCTGCACGAGGATGCCGGCGGCGATGCCACCGAACACCCCGACCAAGGGGAAGGCCGACATGACCCAGCTCAGGGATTCCAGGGACCGGCCGAATTCCTGCTGCAGCTGCGGCAGGGCGATGGTGGCCTTGCCGATATGCAGCGCCGCGGCAATGCCGGCAAACAGCACGTTGAACACGGCGGGCCAATACCCGGTATCGGCGACGGCGTAGCTGAGGGTGTCGGGCTTGGTTGAGGTCATGGGCTTCTCCGAAAGCAGGCGGGCGGGCGAGGATCGCCGGGGTGAGGCGCGCCAATGGGTCGGAGCCGACTCTAAAAGTTAAAGTTAACTTCAAGTCAATCGGTAAAAACGGGATGCAGCGTTCTACCCATAGCACCATTGAACCGTTGATCTCGCTGGACGAAGGAGCCAGGCGAACGGTGCTGTCGGGGTTGGCGTGCCGGCGCCCGGTCGGGCGCCGTGGGTGAGGGTAGGCGTCTGCCGTCAGATGAGCTGCGTATTCTCCGGCAGCAGGGCGCCGCCATCGACGATCAGGGTCTGCCCGGTGATATAGCCGGCCTGCTCGGACGCGAGGAACAGCATGGCGTGGGCGATGTCCTGCGGGCTGCCCAGGCGCTTGAGCGGGATGCCGGCGGCCAGGGCCGGGGAGTCGCCGAGGTTGGCCATGGCCTGGGTGGCGATCAGCCCGGGTTCGACGCCGTTGACGGTGACCCGGTGTTCGGCCAGTTCCAGGGCCGCCGCGCGAATGAAGCCGTTGACCCCGGCCTTGGACGCGGCGTAGTGGGACAGCCCGGGAATCGCCGTGCGCGGCCCGGTCACCGAGGAGGTGATGACGATGCGCGGATGCTCGGCCCGGCACAACGCCGGCAGCGCCGCCTGGGTCAGCCAGAAACAGCTCTTGAGGTTCACCGCCAGGGTCGACTCGAGGATTTCATCCCTCAGGTCGCGCAGGTTTTCCATCGGGAACACCGCGGCGTTGTGGATCAGCAGGTCCAGCCCGCCAAAGGCCCTGAGCGTGGCGGCTACCGCCTGGTTGGCCGCGGCCCGGGTGCTCAGGTCCACGACCAGCAGTTCGGCGCTGCCGCCGGCTTCACGGATCAGGCGCAGGGTTTCGGCGCCCGAGGCTTCGCTGCGAGTGGCGAGCAGCACCTTGGCGCCCTGGGCGGCGAAGACTTGCGCGATGGCGCGGCCAATGCCCTGGCCGGAGCCGGTGATCAGGGCGATACGGCCGCTGAGGTCGAGGATCATGGATGTTCTCCTTGAGTGACGGTGCCCAGGCATTCGTCCAGCAGGCGGTTGTGCAGGTCGACGTCGTCGGTGGTAGCAGCCGGGCAGATCAGCGCCATGTTGTGGAACGGGGTCAGCAACACGCCGCGGTTGAGCAGGTAGAGATGCAGGTAGGCCTCGATCAGGCCATGACGGGCATGGTGGGCTTCGCCGCCGTTGCACGGCGCGTGGTCCATGAACAGGTATTCGACCCGGGCGCCGATCCGCGTCACGTGCCAGGGCAGGCGATGCTTGGCGATCAGCGCCTGGACCCCGGTCCGCAGGCGTTCGGCCAGGGCGATCATGTGCGCGTAGTTGGCCGCGCTCATGACCTCGCTGAAGGTGGCGCGCATGGCGGCCATCTGCAGGGCGTTGCCGGCCAGGGTGCCGCCGAAGCCGAAGTGGTTGATCGCCTGGCCGGGCTGGAAATGCGGCAGCACCTGCCAGATACGCTCGGCCATGGCCTGGCTGGCGCCCCACACCGCGGTGGGGATGCCGCCGGCGATGCACTTGCCGAGCACGAAGAAGTCCGGCTGCAGGCCGTGTTCGCCGCTGTAGCCGGCGGGGCCGCAGGAGATGGTGTGGGTTTCGTCGATGATCAGCGGCACATCGAAACGCCGGGTCAGCTCGCGCAGGCCGTCGTGGAAGCCGGGGGCGGGCGGGACCATGCCGACGTTGGTCATGAAGGGTTCGGTCAGCACCGCGGCCACGTCGCCGTGGGCCAGTGCCGCCTCCAGCGCCGGCAGGTCGTTGAACTCCACCAGCCGGGTGGTGGTGTCGTGGCGCAGGCCATTGGCGTGCACGCCTTCGCGGGGAATCATCTGACCGCTGGCGTCGAATTCGACCTGGGACTCGTCGACGCTGCCGTGGTAGTTGCAGTTGAACACCAGCACTTTCTCCCGGCCGGTGATCATCCGGCACAGGCGCAGCACAAAGCGGTTGGCGTCGGTGGCGGAGGTGGTGACTTGCCAGAACGGCAGGCCGAAGCGCCGCACCAGTTCCTGGCCGACCCACAGGCTGTCGGCGGTCGGCAGCATCAGGGTCGAGCCGTGCCGGGCCTGATGGGCGATGGCCTCGGCCACGGCGGGCTGGCCATGGCCGAACATGGCGCCGGTGTCGCCCAGGGCGAAGTCGACGTAGCGGTTGCCGTCGCAATCGGTCAGCGTCGCGCCCTGGGCGTCGGCCACCAGGATCGGGTACAGCCCCGGCCATTGCTGCATCCAGTGCAGCGGCGCACCGTACAGCCAGTGCTTGAGGTTTTCCCGGTAGAAGCCGGCGGAACGCGGATGGCGTTCGGCGAACAGTTGCAGCTCGGATTGGTAACGGCTGGCGACGCGATCGAGGTTGAGGCCGAGGGTCATGGTCGAAGTCCTGGGATAGAGGGTTGTCGCTGACAGGTTTTTGTAGCCGCTGGCGAAGGCTGCGATCGGCCCGAAGGGGCGTAAAGGCAACGTCTGCTACGCAGCCGATCGCAGGCTGCGCCGGCGGCTACAGGAACCAGTGTCTGGGTAGCCGCTGCCGAGCAACGCGAGGCTGCGATCGGCAACGCAGTTGCCGCGAAACCTGCGCTTGCGGTGTGTCAGGCAGAACGCGCTGCCCGGATTGCGACCGCTGCGTCGCAGTGCCGCCCGGATCGAACGCAGCCTCGCTGTCGCTCGGCAGCGGCTACAGGTCTGCATCAGACGTACGCGGTGCGGTTCAGCACATGGGCGAGGGCGCCCACCGGGAAGTTGCTGGGTGCGGCGAAGTCGCTGCCCTGGTAGCCGAAGATCTTGCCGTCGGTCCTGCCCGCTTGCAGGTCGATCAGCACCAGGCCCAGGGTCGGCACGATCTTTTCGCGCCAGACGAACAGGTACAGCTGTTCGGCGAGCTTGTAGTAATGGCAGCGGTCGGTGTCCGCCAGGCCCTGCTCGACGCCCTTGAGGCACTGCCAGCTGTAGAAGTTGCGGTTCAGGTAGACGTGCTCGTAGGCCTCGGTGGCGCTGTAGACGTACTGGTTGCGCAGGCCGACCAGCTCTTCGGTCAGCGCGTGTTGCGGGCTGCTGGCGGTCAGTGGCGTGTCGATGCTGCCGTGGATGAACTGGGCCTGGACGCTGGTCAGCTCGCGGCCGGACAGGGCGCGGCTGAACAGATCGACCCGGGTCTCGGCCTGGCTCGGCATCTGCCCGATCACTGCGGTGAAGATGTTCCGGCCCAGGTCGAGGATCAGGCTTACCGAGTGGATCTGGTGGTTCTCTGACTTGAGAAAGTCCACCAGGTAAATGCCGGAACGTATTGAGGTGGCTCGATAAGTTGTCTCGCCGCTGGCTTGGTTTTCAGTGTCCTGCCAATGCAGCGAGCGTGAGCCGAAAAGGTGTTCGATGCGCCAGCCATTGGCGAAATGCAGGGTCAGGCTGCGACCGTTGAGGTCATCCAGGCTGGGCAGGATATGGTTATCGGCGGCAAAACCTTCGGCCAGGGCGCCAACGGTAATCCATTCGGGTTGCAGGTTCATGAGGGCGGACCTTGTCGATGAGGGAGAACCTCATGTTCATCGCGCAAGCCGTTGTTGCCCATCAACCGAATGGTTGAGGCACGGCGGTTTTTTACAGGAACAGCGCGCTCACCAGCTCGGTGCGGTTGTTCACTCCGACCTTGCGGAACAGGTTGATCAGGTGGGTCTTGACCGTCGGCAGGCCCAGCGCCAGCTGTTGGGCGATGGTCTTGTTGCAGGCGCCGTCGCGCAGCAGTAAGGCGATCTGCCGTTCCCGGGGCGTAAGGGCCTGCAGGCGTTCGTCGTGGCGCGAATAGGGCGCCTGGGCGGCGATTTCCAACAGGCCTTGCAGCGCCTGCAGGGTGCTCAGTTCGTCTGGCCGGAACGGGCCCAGGCTGGCATCGCGCAGCAGGGACAGGCCGGCGATCGGGCTGCCACCGGCATTGCGCGCGAGGATTTCCACCACATCCAGCACCCCATGGCGTTGCAGGAAACCCTGGTAGACCTCGGTTTCATGCCGCCCCTGCTGGGCCATGCCCATGTGCAGCGACAGCACCGGGCGGCCCGCCGCCACGCAGTTGCGCGGCCGCAGCGGGTCGTAGTGCCGGTAGCGTTGCAGGTAGGCCTCATGCATCTGCGGGCTCATGTGGTACAGCGAGAAATGCTCGGCCTGTAGCTGCGCGTCAATGCGGTAGAAGGCGCACAGGGTCGCCGGCACCACCCGGGTAAAGGCGCTGATGCAGCGTTGGCCAAGCTGTTGGGCATCCGGCAGGGCGGTTGGCGTATGCATGGGATGGCTCCCTCTTCATGAACGGCCGGTAAAGAGGGCCGTAACCCTCTGATGCCACGGTATTTCAGACAGATCGCGAGCCCCGGTTTGCGGCCACTGCGTTGCCGATCGCAGCCTCGCGGGCTCGGCAGCGGCTACACGGACACTGCGTTCCTTGTAGCCGCTGCCGCAGGCTGCGAAAAGCCCCGCAGGGGCTTCCTGCGATCACGCAGACCGCGCTGATATCGGCTCCAGCGCGGTCCAGGCTCAAGGCTGCGGCGTCAGGCTCAACGGGCCTGGGTGAAACCCAGCTCCAGGGCAGCGACTATGGCGTCGATCTGCGGCGGCTGGATCACCAGCGGCGGTGACAGGATGATCTTGGTCCCCACCGGACGCACCATCACCCCGTTGTCGCGGGCGATTTGCGCCACTTGGTTGGCATAGCCGCCCATGGGGTCGATCGGCTCGCGGGTGCTCTTGTCGGCGACCAGGTCGAGGGCGATCATCAGGCCCTTGCCGCGCACTTCACCGACGCTGTCGAAGCGCTCGGCGAACGGCAGCAGCTTGTTCAGCATGTAGTCGCCCATCTTCGCGGCGTTGGCCGGCAGGTCTTCCTTGACCACGATGTCGAGGCTGGCCAGGGCCGCCGCGCAGGCCACCGGGTGCCCGGAGTAGGTGTAGCCGTGCATGATCGCGCCGGTGAAGTTGGCGTTTTTGCTGAACGCCGACTCGATCCGTTCGTTGACCACCGTGGCGCCCAGCGGGATGTAGCCGGAGGTGATGCCCTTGGCCAGGCACATGATGTCGGGCTTCACGCCCCACAGGCGGCTGCCGAACATCGAGCCGCTGCGACCGAAGCCGGTCACCACTTCGTCGGCGATCAGCAGCACGCCGTACTTGTCGCAGACCTCGCGGATCAGCGGCCAGTAGTTGGCCGGCGGCACTATCACGCCGCCAGCGCCCTGGATCGGCTCGGCGATAAAGGCCGCGACGGTGTCGGGGCTCTGGAACTGGATTTCCCGCTCGAGCAGGTCGGCGCAGATCTTGCCGAGTTCTTCCGGGTCCTGGCTGTAGGGGTTGCGGTACAGCCACGGGGTATCGACGTGGAAGCAACCCGGCAGCAGGGGCTCGTAGTTGCGCCGGAACACCGTGTTGCCGTTGACCGAAGCACCGCCGAAGTGGGTGCCGTGGTAGCCCTGGCGCAGCGAGATGAACTTGGTGCGGTCGGCCTGGCCTTCGAGCTTCCAGTACTGGCGGGCCAGTTTCAGCGCGGTCTCGATGGCATCCGAGCCGCCGGAGCTGAAGGCCACGCGGCGCATGCCCTCGGGCTCCAGCAGGTTAATCACCACCCGCGACAGCTCTTCGGCGCGCGGATGGCTGACGCCGTCGAACAGCTGGAAGTATTCCAGTTCGTCCAGCTGGGCGGTGATCGCCGCCTTCACTTCCTTGCGGTTGTGGCCGACGTTGACGTTCCACAACCCGGCGACGCCATCCACCAGTTGGTGGCCCTGGTCGTCGTACACGTAGCAGCCATCGCCACGGACAATGCGGATCGGCTCGCGTTGTTGCATTTCGTTGGGGTGCAGCATGGGATGCCAGAAACGGCTTGGTTCGCTCACGTTGAATCTCCTGAAAACGCACAGACAGCGTGGGACATAGTAGTGCGCCCTTTGCCGGATGCCTGCTTGCCTCTGTGTGCCAGGCATTTGACCGCCACTGCCATCGACCCGGCGTCCCGCGCATTGCCGATCTGCCTGTAAAAATGCGTTCGCAGGCTTGGCGACGGCTGCGCCGCCGATCGCAGGCTGCGCCAGCGGCTACCGGGCACACGGTGTTTTTGTAGCCGCTGCCGAGCCCGCGAGGCTGCGAACGGTTGCGAAGCAACCGCAAATACTGAGTCCGCGGTTTATCTGGATAGACGCGCCAGCGGCGGCAAAAGCGTGTGTCGCGGTTCCCTGGCAGCCAGTGGCAAGTTTCGCGGCAGCCAGGATCAAGACGCTGGCCGGCATTGGTCTCAGAGTTCGATCCATGAGGCCAACTAGCGAGGATTGCCCATGAGTATTGCCATCGACCCACGTGTCGCCGCCTTTATCGACAGCCAGCACGGCCTGTTGATCGACGGGCGCAGCCAGCCGGCCTTGTCCGGCGCGCAGATGCCGGTGTTCAACCCGGCCACCGGCGAAGAACTGACCCGCGTCGCCGCCGGTGCCGACGCCGATATCGACCTGGCCGTGGCCGCCGCGCGACGGGCCTTCGAGGGACCCTGGGCAGCGCAGCGTCCGGCGGATCGCGAGCGCCTGCTGTTGAAGCTGGCCGATCTGCTGGAAGCGCACGGCGAAGAGCTGGCGCAGCTGGAAACCCTCAACAACGGCCAGTCGATCCACCTGGCCCGGGCCCTGGAAGTCGGCGCCGCCGCCGAGTTCACCCGCTACATGGCGGGCTGGGCGACCAAGATCGAAGGCAAGAGCCTGGACCTGTCCATCGCCGCCGTCCCGGGCGCGCGGTACCGCGCCTATACGGTGCCGGAGCCGGTGGGCGTGGTCGGCGCCATCGTGCCGTGGAATTTCCCGCTGCTGATGGCCATCTGGAAAATCGTCCCGGCCCTGGCCTGCGGCTGCACCGTGGTGCTCAAGCCGGCCGATGAAACCCCGCTGACCGCCTTGCGCCTGGGCCAGCTGTGCCTGGACGCCGGGATCGCCCCGGGGGTGGTCAACGTGGTCACCGGCAGCGGCGCCCAGGCCGGTGCTGCCCTGGCCGCGCACAAAGGCATCGACAAGCTGGCCTTCACCGGCTCGACCCAGATCGGCAAGGTCATCGGCCATGCGGCGGTGGACAACATGACCCGGTTTTCCCTGGAGCTGGGCGGCAAGTCGCCGGTGATCGTGCTCGATGACTGCGACCCGCAGGCCGCGGCCGCCGGTGCCGCCGGGGCGATCTTCTTCAACCAGGGCCAGGTCTGTACCGCCGGTTCGCGGCTGTATATCCAGCGGGCGATCTTCGACCAGGTGCTGGAGCGTTTGTCGGCCATCGCCGGCTCCCTGAGCATCGGCCCCGGGCTTGACGAACAGGCGCAGATCAACCCGCTGATTTCCGCCAAGCAGCAGAAGCGCGTGCTGGACATGATCGACCAGGGCGTGGCCGACGGCGCCCGGGTGCTGTGCGGCGGGGTCGCCTATGGCGAGCAGGGCTTCTACGTGCGCCCGACGGTATTGGCCGACGTGCACGCGGGCATGCAGGTGGTGCGCGAGGAAATCTTCGGCCCGGTGGTGGTGGCCACGCCATTCGACGAAATCGACGAGGTGGTGGCGCTGGCCAACGACAATCAGTACGGGCTGGGGGCGAGCATCTGGTCCAACGACCTGGCGAAGGTCATGGACCTGATCCCGCGGATTAAGGCCGGTACGGTCTGGGTCAACACCCACAATATGCTCGACCCGTCGATGCCGTTTGGCGGCTACAAGCAATCGGGCATCGGCCGCGAGATGGGCCACGCGGCGATAGAGGCGTATACCGAGAACAAGTCGGTGTGCATCGCGTTCTGATCCTGTAGCCGCTGCCGCAGGCTGCGATCGCGCCCGCAGGGTGCGCAAGATCTCAAGATCGCCGAAGGCCTTCGGCCTTATCGCAGCCTGCGGCAGCGGCTACAGTCGGATGCAACCGGCCAGGCTGCGCAGACAGCCAGGTAAAACACGCCCGCCCGGCGTGCCCTTGAAATGCCTAGAACAACAACATCACCCATGCTTTCGAGGTCCAGCACCATGTCTTTCAACGACAGACTCACCCGCCACCTGAACCAGGGCGTGGTCGGCTTTCCCACGGCCCTGGCCAGCGCCGTCGGCCTGATCATGGCCAGCCCGGTGATCCTCACCGCCACCACCGGCTTCGGCATCGGCGGCGGGGCGTTCGCCGCGGCCATGCTGATCGCCATGCTGATGATGCTCGCGCAATCGACGACCTTCGCCGAAGCGGCCTGCATGATCCCCACCACCGGCTCGGTGTACGACTACCTGGCCTGCGGCCTGGGGCGCTTCTTCGCAATCACCGGGACCATATCCGCCTACCTGATCGTGCATGTGTTCGCCGGCACGGCGGAAACCATCCTCAGCGGCGTCATGGCCCTGGTGAACTTCGAGTCCCTCAACACCCTGCTGGAACAGAGCGGCAGCGCCTGGCTGGTGGGTGTCGGGCTGGTGATCTTCTTCGGCCTGCTGAACGCCGTGGGCATCACCGCGTTCAGCCGCGCCGAGGTGATCCTGACTTTCGGCATGTGGACCACCCTGATCATCTTCGGCGTGGTCGGGGTGTTCAAGGCGCCGGCGGTGGAACTGAGCGGCTGGTTTGGCGAATCGATGGTCGGCACCGACCTGACCACCATCCTCTCGCTGGTGGGCATGGCCATGTTCATGTTCGTCGGGTGCGAGTTCGTCACCCCGCTGACGCCGGAGGTGCGCAAGGCGGCGAAAACCATTCCCCGGGCCATGGCCCTGGGCCTGGTGGGGGTAGCCACCTGCATGTTCATCTATGGCGCGGCGATGAAGCGCCAGGTGGCGAACATTGCGCTGAACGAAGACGGCAGCGTGCACCTGCTGGACACGCCCATGGCCATCCCGCAGTTCGCCGAGCAGGTGATGGGGCCCTACGGGCGGATCTGGCTGGGCGTCGGCCTGCTGTTCGCCGGGGCGGCGACCATCAACACGCTGATGGCCGGATTGCCGCGCATTCTCTACGGCATGGCGCTGGACGGCGCGCTGCCCAAGGCCTTCACCTACCTGCACCCGCGCTTCAAGACGCCGCTGCTGTGCATCGCCGTGGCGGTATTGATCCCATGCCTGCACGCCTGGTGGCTGGGCGGCAGCACCGACAACATCATGCACCTGGTGCTGGCCGCGGTCTGTGCCTGGAGCACCGCCTACCTGCTGGTGACCCTGGCGGTGGTGGTGCTGCGCATCCGGCGCCCGGACCTGCCGCGGGCCTACAAGTCGCCCTGGTTCCCGCTGCCGCAGATCGTCTCGTCCATCGGCATCCTCCTGGGCATGTGGTTCATCACGCCGCCGGGCATGAATCCGCGGGACATCTACGTGCCCTTTGGCAGCATGCTCGGCCTGACGGCGATCTATGCGCTGGTCTGGACGGTCTTCGTGCAGAAGGTCAACCCGTTCCGCCCGGTGCCGGTGGAGGAGGTGCTGGAAAACGCCTTCAACCTGCAATCCCCCACTGAAACCCAAGCGCAGACCCTGCCTGGAGCCAAGCCCGATGAGCAGTACAAGCTGGCGGCAAAACCTCTCTGAGTTCTGGCGGCGGCCACCCTCGGGCTATCGCCCGGGGGTGACCCTGAACCAGTTGCGTCGCGACCTGCCGGGGCTCGACTGTGCGCCGCAGGCGCCCGGGCTGGTGCGGTTCACCTGGACCGAGGAGGGTTGGGACTTCGAGGTCGAGGAGCTGCCACAGGCGCAGTTCCTGATGCACCTGGTGGTTTGCGAGTTTCGCCTGCGGGTTCCCGGTTCGCCGGGGCCGCAGGCACAGATCGACATTCGCCATACCGGCGCGATCCGCCGCCAGGGCGTCGCCGCCGGCCTGAAGCAGGGCGCGCAGGATGAGTGGGCGGGGCTGTTGCAGCAGTTGCACAGCGACCCGCAGCTACTGGCGGCGTTGCTGCCGCTGGACTTCAAGCGCCTGCAATTGCAGCGCGACGAGCAGGGCTGGCGGGTGCGCCTGGAGCATTTCGGCGCCAGCGAGGTGGTCAACCGGCTGCCCGGCTTCCGCCGTTATATCCGCCTGAGCGCCGAGCAACGCGGCGCCTTGCTGGCAACGTTCAAGCGCCTGCATTCACTGCTGCGCGATCACTGAACTATTCCTACCCGCGCTGGCACAACCCGTGCTTAGGCTATAACGGACTATCCATTGCGCCGCGCTTCCTTGCCCGGCAAATAGATAACATGTTAATGATATCGCCATAACAACAAAGGCGGTCTCAGCCGGCTTCTGGAGGTGCACAGTGCTTGCTTCGCAAAGTTTCGGTTCCTGGATCGGCGCATTACAGGAGGTTTGCGGTCGCTTCGACGCCCGCCAGGCGTTGAACTCGGCGTTGTTCATCGGCGAAGTCGGCTTGCGCGACTACGCCGGCCTCGAGGTGGCGCAGATCCGCACCAATGCCGGACTGATCTCGCGCAAAGGCACCAGCGTCGATCATGAAGACGACCGGCACTGTTTTCTGATCATGCAGCGCAGCGGCCATGCCCAGATCAGCCAGGGCGGCGAGCGCATCGAACTGGCACCGGGGGAAATGGCCTTGCTGGACTCCGCCGGGGCCTGCGAAATCGTCCCCCACGGGCTGATCGAACATGCCTCCCTGCACCTATCCCGCGACGAGGTGTATCGCCATCTGCCGGCGCAGCAGCGCAAGTTCGGCAAGCTCTCGCAGCAGTGCGCCAGTGGCCGCTTGATGCGCCTGCTGGTGGAACAGATCTGCGGTGAGCCATTGCCAGGTTGCGCCGACCCGCAGGAAGGCCAGGCGTTGCAGGAAGCGCTGATCGCCTTGCTCGGCCCGACCCTGCGCCAGACGCCCAGCGCCCATCTCGACGGCTACGACAGCCAGCACGGCGGTTGCCTGGGCAGCCAGGCCCGGCAGTTGATCAACCAATCCCTCACCGAGCCCAGCCTGACCCCGGTGTCACTGGCCAGCCAGATGAATATCTCGGTGCGCCAGCTGTACCGGCTGTTCGAAGAGCAGGGCGACAGCGTCTGCCGTTTCATCCAGCGCGCGCGCCTCGACCGCAGCGCGGCGGACCTGAGCAACCCGCGCCTGCGCCACGCGTCGATCACCGAGATTGCCTTCAAGTGGGGGTTCACCGACTCGGCGCACTTCAGCCGTACCTTCAAGAAGCATTTCGAGCAGTCGCCGCGGGATTACCGCGCCCGTTCGCTGAACGCCTGAGCAGCCCTCAGGGGTTTTCCAGGTCGTGCCCCAGGGACTGGATGAACAGCGAGAACAGCTCCGGCTGTGAGGAGATGTCCAGCTTGGCGTAGAGATGGCGCCGGTGCACCTTGATGGTGTCCGGCGAGATCTTCAGCCGCTCGGCCATGGCCTTGGAGGAGAACCCACGCAGGATCAGCCGGGCGATTTCCACTTCCCGATCCGACAGCACGCCGCAGCCGAAATGGCTCAGGGCGTCGCGGATCTGGCTGGCCATTTCTTCCGCGGCGGGCGCTGACGGGCGTTGGTGACTTTGCTGCCAATGCTGCTGCATCAACGGCAGGACCCAGGCCGAGAAGGTGGTGAGCTGGCCGATCTCCTCGGCGCTGAACGGTCGCTGCATGCCCAGCGACAGGGACAGGGTGCCGGTCTCCGGGATCTGCAGGATGAACTGCAGTTCGTCCTCCAGCACGTTGTCGTGGAAGTAGCTGGAGAAGTACTCGGTCTGGCGGAAATGGTCCGGCGCCACTTCCTCCAGGCGGTACAGGCCGTTGGGATAACCCTCGCGGCAGGCCTGGAAAAACGGGTCCAGCAGGTACAGGCCATTGAGGTAGGTGAGCATCGACGCCGGCTTGTCCGAGGGCTCGGCGTCGTATTCCTCGAGGGCGATGGGCAGGCCGTTGCGCGGGTAGAAGATCGCCAGGGCGTTATCGAACGGCAAGGCCTGGTGCAGCAACAGCACCAGTTGCTTCCAGAAGCGCTCGCCGCCGATCTGCGAGAGGGTGCGGCCGAGTCCGGCATGCATGCCGATTTCCCTGAACAGAGTGATCAAATAGGTGGCTCCGCGTCGATGCCGCTGTGGTCTGGCGGGTTGCTTTCTCGCCAGGTGGCAGCAAGGTTTCGGCGATTTGCCCGGCGACGTCAAGGGGGAGTACTCCAATAGGGGAATTGGCCCTGTACCCCCGGCTGCCTAAAGTGGCCTCCATCAAGTGCGCCCCAGAGCGCATCCACCCGACGTTCTTCGTTTCTGCCTCAAACCAAAAATAACCACGAGGATAACGACATGAGCTCTCCCTGCGCGCCGCAAGGCGCCCTGAAACCCACGCTGAGCGTGTTCGATGTGGTGGCCATTACCGTGTCGGGCGTGACCCCGGCCAGTTCGGTCTTCGTCATCGCCCCGTTCGCCATTCACCAGGCCGGCAGCGGGGTGTTCCTGGCCTTTGTCATGGCGGGGCTGCTGGCGCTGATGTTCGCCTTCTGCTACGCCGAGCTGGGCCGCGCCCACAACAGCGCCGGCGGCGAGTATGTGTACGCCAAGCGGGTGTTCGGCGGCATGGCCGGGTACGCGACCTTTCTCACGGTGCTGGTGATGTTGCTGTTCATCCCGCCGGTGCTGGCCACCGGCGCGGCGACTTACCTGAACAATGCCCTGGGCACGCGCTTCGATTCGCAGACCGTGGCCCTGGTGATCGTTATCTGCAGCTATGCGCTGGGCATCCTCAACATCAAGCTGAATGCCTGGATCACCGGCACCTGCCTGCTGCTGGAAATTGCCGCGTTGCTGGTGATCGTGTTCCTGGGCTTTGGCAATGCCTCGCAGCCGGCGAGCATCCTGCTGCAACCGCAGATCGTCGAAAACGGCGTATTGCACATGGCGCCCTGGGCCCTGGTGATCGGCGCGGTAGGCATCGGCCTGTTTTCCTACAACGGTTACGGCCCGGCGGTGCTGCTGGCCGAAGACATGAAATGCAAGGGGCAGGGCGTGCACAAGGCGGTGCTCTGGTCGCTGGTGCTGGTGGTGATCATCGAACTGGTGCCGTTGACCGCGCTATTGATCGGCGCGCCGTCCCTCAGCGCCATGCTCGAAAGTCCCGACCCCATCGGCTACCTGCTCACCAGCCACGGCAACGAAACCCTGTCGCGAGTGGTCAGCGCCGGGATCTTCCTCTCGGTGTTCAACGCCATCGTCGCCATCGTGATCCAGATTGGCCGGGTAGTGTTCTCCAGCGGCCGCGATGCCTTGTGGACGCCGGGCATCAACCGTCTGTTCACGCGGATTCATCCGCGCTGGGACTCGCCGTGGCTGGCCACGCTGTTCCTGGCCATTCCCTCGGCGGTGCTCAGTTTCAGCTCGAACCTGGCCGACCTGACCTCGTTCAGCGTGCTGCTGATCATGCTGGTGTACCTGATCGTCGCCCTCAGCGCGCTGATGAGCCGGGTGCTGCTGCGCGACCGCGCCCACCCGTACCGCATGCCGCTGTGGCCGTTGCCGGCGCTGCTGGCGGTGATCGGCGCCGGGTATCTGTTGTTCAATCTGTTCCTGGACGCTTCGCTCAGGGACATCATGGTGATCGTCGGCCTGCTGGCGCTGTCGGTGATCCTGTATGGCACCAACGGCCGGTTCAGCCCGGCGTTCCAGAAACTCTAAGGAGAAGTCATGCGCGCACGTCAATTGGGGATCAGCCTGGGCCTGGGTACTCCCGGCCCCTTCAATGCCATCACCGACGTTCCGGGGGTACGGGTGGGCCACAGCACCCTCAGGACCACGGTCGACGGTAAGCAGGTACGTACCGGGGTGACCCTGATCCAGCCCCGCGAGGGCTTTGCCCGGCTGCAACCCTGTTTCGCCGGCTGCCATGTGCTCAACGGTAACGGCGATGCCACCGGCCTGGAGTGGATCCGCGAAGCGGGCCTGCTGACCACGCCGCTGGCCATCACCAACACCCACAGCGTCGGCGTGGTGCGCGACGCACTGATCGCCGAGGAGCACGCAAGCCTGGCGGACCCCGCGGAATACTGGTGCATGCCGGTGGTGATGGAGACCTATGACGGCCTGCTCAACGATATCTGGGGCCAGCATGTCGGCCCGCAGCAGGTGCGCGAGGCGCTGGCCAATGCCGAGTCCGGACCGGTGCGCGAGGGCGCGGTGGGCGGCGGCACCGGCATGATCTGCCATGAGTTCAAGGGCGGGATCGGCACGGCTTCGCGCCAGGTGCCGGGGGAGCAGGGCGGCTACACGGTCGGCGCGCTGGTGCAGGCCAACCACGGCAAGCGCGAGGAGTTGCGGGTCGACGGCTACCCGGTGGGGCGACAACTGAGCGGCATCCCGTCGCCTTTCGCCCGGCGCGGTACGCCGGGCATGGGCTCGATCGTGGTGATCCTGGCCACCGACGCGCCTTTGTTGCCGCACCAGTGCCAACGCCTGGCGCAGCGCGCGTCCATCGGCATCGCCCGCACCGGCGGCGGCACCGAGGACTCCAGCGGCGATATCTTCCTGGCCTTCGCCACCGGCAACCGCGACCTGCCGCCTTCCGCCTACGGGCGCCAGGGCGTGCCTTTCAGCACACCCCTGGCGATGCTCAACAACGATTACATCTCGGCCCTGTTCAGCGCCGCCGCCGAAGCGGTGGAGGAGGCCATCGTCAACGCCTTGCTGGCGGGCGAGCCGATGACCGCGGACAGTGGCGCGAGCGTTCCGGCGCTGACCGGGGAAACCCTGCTGCAAGCGATGAAACTAACTGGATGGAACAAACTTGCATGAACTAAAAACTGCGACGTAGTCGGCAAAACTATCTGTACTGTTATTTAATATTTAAATTCGAGATTGTCCGACAATTATCAACGGGTATTGAAGCTTAAAGAATATTTCGACTCACCAGTCATTGTTTTCGGGAGTTTGCTGGAACAGCGAAAATCAGGCGTCAAAAAGTAGTGGACGCCTGATTTCAAATTGTGTCAGGTTGCTTACGCCCGGATAGGGCGAGTGATAGGACGATCTCGCCAGGGATTGTCGCTATCGGACAAAAACTGTTCCATTGATTACAAGGAAGTGTGTTTATGTCGAAAGTTAAAGCGAAAGCTATTGTGACCGCCGAACAAGAACTCGTGCCCTTGGCCGCGGCAAGTTCGGCTTACAACCAGATCAATAGCTTCAGCCATCAGTATGACCGGGGTGGCAATCTGACGGTCAATGGCAAACCCTCCTACTCGGTCGATCAGGCAGCCACCCAGCTGCTGCGCGACGGTGCCGCGTACCAGGATCTCAACGGCAACGGCAAGATCGAACTGACCTATACCTTCCTGACCTCGGCGTCCTCGAGCACCATGTACAAGCATGGCATCTCCGGGTTCAGCCAGTTCAACGCCCAGCAGAAAGCCCAGGCCGCGCTGGCCATGCAATCCTGGGCCGACGTGGCCAATGTCACCTTCACCGAAAAGGCTTCCGGTGGTGACGGTCACATGACCTTCGGCAACTACAGCGGCGGCCAGGACGGCGCGGCGGCCTTCGCCTACCTGCCGGGCACCGGTGCTGGCTACGACGGTACGTCCTGGTACCTGATCAACAGCAGCTACACCCAGAACAAGGCCCCCGATCTGAACAACTACGGCCGGCAGACGCTGACCCACGAGATCGGCCACACCCTGGGCCTGGCCCACCCTGGCGACTACAACGCCGGGAACGGCAACCCGACCTACAACGACGCGACCTATGGAGAGGATACGCGCGGCTACAGCATCATGAGCTACTGGAGCGAAAGCAACACCGACCAGAACTTCAGCAAGGCTGGCGTCGAAGCCTATTCGTCCGGCCCGCTGATGGACGATATCGCGGCGATCCAGAAGCTCTACGGGGCCAACACCACCACCCGTACCGGCGACACCACCTACGGCTTCAACTCCAATACCGGGCGCGACTTCCTCAGCGCCAGTTCGTCGGCCGACAAGCTGGTGTTCTCGGTATGGGACGCGGGCGGCAAGGACACCCTGGACTTCTCCGGTTTTACCCAAAACCAGAAGATCAACCTCAATGATGCCTCGTTCTCCGACGTTGGCGGCATGGTGGGTAACGTGTCCATCGCCAAGGGCGCGATCATCGAGAACGCCATCGGCGGTTCGGGCAGCGACCTGCTGATCGGCAACAAGGTGGCCAACGAGCTCAAGGGCGGTGCCGGCAACGACATCCTCTACGGTGCCGGCGGTGCGGACAAACTCTGGGGTGGCGCGGGTGCCGACACCTTCGTCTTCGGCGCGAGCTCGGACTCCGCTCCGGGTGCGGCCGACCAGATCCTGGATTTTGTCAGCGGCCTGGACAAGATCGATCTGACCGGTATCACCAAGGGCGCCGGGCTGCACTTCGTGAACGCATTCACCGGTAACGCCGGCGACGCGATCCTCAGCACCTCGGCTGGCAACAGCACCTTGTCGGTGGACTTCTCCGGGCACGGCGTGGCGGACTTCCTGGTCAGCACCGTCGGCCAGGCGGCCTATACCGACATCGTCGCCTGAGTCATTGCGGTAAGGTAAAAGAAGGAGGGTGGCGCCCAGGCGTCGCCCTCTGACCTTGCATTGACTGGCGAACTGCCTGAGGCTGTGGCCCGGAGCTAACCCCCTATGATTCGAACTGCCTTGATCGCTAAGGCCGGCGCGTACCTGATCGCAACACTGATGATGTTTTATGGAGAGACAAGCATGGCAAGCAGCCTGAGATTGGCGGACCCCGCGGAACTGGCCGGGCACTGGCAACTGTCGCAGCCGGCGCAACCTGCCAACCACTGTGCCCTGGACCTCGAGCAGAACGGCACCCTGGGTGCCGGCGCCGAGTGTTTTTCCGCCTGGCTGGGCGATGCGGCCATTGGCTGGTTTCCCGAGCCGGACGGTATTGCCGTGACGGGCAAAGAGGGTTCGAAGATCATCTTTCTAAGTCGCCAGAAAGAAGGCTTATATCAAGGCACTTTGAAATCAGGCATCACGATTATATTGCAGCGCGCACCCTGAGTTATCGCGGCTGTATGCATCTTTAAATGTATCTGTATGGATAAGCGTATAAGGCAGTGCCATATACGCGATGTCCTTCGTTCGATTAAAGACAACTAAATAACTAGAACTCCGTTTCGTCTGACGGTAGAGTTCTTTCGCCTGTCCGCCGCAATAAATCCAATAATGTCCCGACTCAAGTACGGGCGGTTTATTTGTCCTGCGCCCCTGGCACGGGATATTACAGCTCAGGAAAGACCAATGAAGATGGCGAAGACCACTGCACCGCTGTTCAAGGCACTGGGCGATTACAAAGGCATTCTGATCAGCGTCGGGTGTTTCACCGCCCTGATCAACGTGCTGATGCTGGTCCCCTCGATCTACATGCTCCAGGTCTACGACCGGGTACTTTCCTCGCAGAACGAAACCACCCTGGCGATGCTGTCGCTGATGGTGGTCGGGTTCTTCGCGTTCATCGGCCTGCTGGAGGTGGTGCGCAGCTTCATCGTCATTCGCATCGGCAGCCAGCTGGAGCGGCGTTTCAACCTGCGGGTCTACCAGGCGGCGTTCGAGCGCAACCTGTTTCGCGGCGAAGGCCACGCCGGGCAGTCCTTGGGCGACCTGACCCATATCCGTCAGTTCGTCACCGGTCCTGCGCTGTTCGCCTTCTTCGACGCGCCCTGGTTCCCCATCTACCTGTTCGTGATCTTCCTGTTCAATACCTGGCTGGGGGTGTTCGCCACCGCGGGCGCGGTATTGCTGATCGCCCTGGCGTACCTCAACGAGGCCATGACCAAGAAGCCCCTGGGCGAGGCCAGCGGTTATTCGCAGAAATCCACGCAACTGGCCACCAGCCACCTGCACAATGCCGAGACCATCCAGGCCATGGGCATGCTTGGCGCGCTGCGCAAGCGCTGGTTCGAGGTGCATTCGCGTTTTCTCGGCCTGCAGAACCAGGCCAGCGACACTGGTGCGGTCATCAGCTCGCTGAGCAAGACCCTGCGCCTGTGCCTGCAATCGCTGGTGCTGGGCCTGGGGGCCTTGCTGGTGATCAAGGGCGACATGACCGCCGGGATGATGATCGCCGGCTCGATCCTGATGGGCCGGGTGCTGAGTCCGATCGACCAGTTGATCGCCGTCTGGAAGCAGTGGAGTTCCGCCAAGCTGGCCTACCAGCGCCTGGACTCGCTGCTGCAGGCCTTCCCGCCGAGCGACACGGCGATGTCGCTGCCGGCGCCCAAGGGCCAGGTGAGCTTCGAGCAGGTCAGCGCCGGCCCGCCGGGCAAGCGCATGGCGACCTTGCAGCAGGTCAGTTTCAACCTCGGGGCGGGGGAGGTGCTGGGGGTGCTCGGCGCTTCCGGCTCCGGCAAATCCACCCTGGCCCGGGTGCTGGTGGGCGTATGGCCGACCCTGGCCGGCACGGTGCGTCTGGACGGCGCCGACATCCATCGCTGGAACCGCAACGAACTGGGGCCTCACATCGGTTATCTGCCCCAGGACATCGAGCTGTTTTCCGGGAGCATCGCCGAGAACATCGCGCGCTTTCAGGAGGCCGACCCGCAGCAGGTGGTGCAGGCCGCGCAACAGGCCGGCGTGCACGAACTGATCCTGCGCCTGCCCCAGGGCTACGACACCCTGCTGGGCGATGACGGCAGCGGCCTGTCCGGCGGCCAGAAGCAGCGCGTGGCCCTGGCCCGGGCGCTGTATGGCCAGCCGCGCCTGGTGGTGCTCGACGAGCCGAACTCCAACCTCGACACCGTGGGCGAAAGCGCCCTGGCGTCGGCCATCGCGCAGATGAAGGCCCAGGGCACCAGCGTGATCCTGGTCACCCATCGTTCCTCGGCGCTGGCCCAGGCCGACAAGCTGCTGGTGCTCAACGAAGGGCGCCTGCAGGCCTTCGGCCCGAGCCAGGAAGTGCTCAAGGCGCTGTCCAGTGGTGCCCAGGCACAACACCAAAACCAGGCCCATACCCAAAACCAGGAACAGCAGCAGCGGGAAAAAACCTCGGCCCCGACGGCCCCGGGCGGCTTGAGCATGAGCCGCCAGTATCAGGCCCCGACACGGAACCCAGGCGCATGAGCAAGGACAGCGAAATGATGATCGAACAAGGTTACGCGCCGGAGCGTCCCGAGCGCGATGCGCGGTTTTTCGCGCGCATGGGCTGGGTCCTGGCGCTGGCCGGCGCCGGCAGCTTTTTTCTCTGGGCGGCCTTGGCGCCGCTGGACCAGGGCATCCCGGTGCAAGGCACGGTGGTGGTCTCGGGCAAGCGCAAGGCCGTGCAATCCATGAGCGGCGGGGTGGTCAGCCGGATCCTGGTGCGCGAAGGCGAGGCGGTGAAGCAGGGCCAGCCGCTGTTCCGCCTGGACCAGACCCAGGTCGAAGCCGACGTACAGTCGCTGCAGGCGCAGTACCGCATGGCCTGGGCCAGCCTGGCGCGCTGGCAGAGCGAGCGGGACAACCTCAAGCAGGTGAATTTCCCCGAGGCCCTGAGCGCCGATCCCGATCCACGCCTGGCCCTGGTGCTGGAAGGCCAGCGGCAACTGTTCAGCAGCCGCCGCGAAGCCTTCGCCCGCGAGCAGGCCGGGATCCGCGCCAATATCGAAGGCGCCACCGCGCAACTGGCCGGGATGCGCCGCGCGCGTACCGACCTCAACAACCAGGCCGAGTCCCTGCGCCAGCAACTGGCCAACCTGCAACCCCTGGCGGATAACGGCTACATTCCGCGCAACCGCCTGATGGAGTACCAGCGCCAGCTGTCCCAGGTGCAGCAGGAACTGGCGCAGAACACCGGTGAAAGCGGGCGGGTGGAGCAGGGCATTCTCGAGTCGCGGCTCAAGTTGCAGCAGCACGGCGAGGAATACCAGAAGGAAGTGCGCAGCCAGTTGGCCGAAGCCCAGCTGAAAAGCCTGACCCTGGAACAGCAGCTGACCTCGGCGGGTTTCGACCTGCAGCACAGCGAAATCCTCGCGCCGGCCGACGGCATCGCGGTCAACCTCGGGGTGCACACCGAAGGCGCCGTGGTGCGCCCCGGGGAAAACCTGCTGGAGATCGTGCCCCAGGGCACTCGCCTGGAAGTGGAAGGGCACCTGCCGGTGAACCTGATCGACAAGGTCGGCAGCCACCTGCCGGTGGACATCCTGTTCACCGCCTTTAATCAGAGCCGCACGCCGCGGGTGTCCGGCGAGGTCAGCCTGATCTCCGCCGACCAGATGGTCGATGAAAAGACCGGGGTGCCGTACTACGTGCTGCGCAGCAGCGTCAGCGACCAGGCCATGGAAAAGCTCAACGGCCTGGTGATCAAGCCGGGCATGCCGGCGGAGATGTTCGTCCGTACCGGCGAGCGCTCGCTGCTCAACTACCTGTTCAAACCCCTGCTCGACCGGGCGGGTTCCGCATTGACCGAGGAATAAGGATGTTCCGTCGCATGAGTCAGTTTTCCATCTTCGGAGCCACAGTCGCTTTACTGGTATGCACCCACGCCCAGGCCATGGGGCCGTTCCAGGTCTATGAACAGGCCCTGCGCAACGACCCGGTGTTCCTCGGCGCGATCAAGGAGCGCGATGCCGGCCTGGAGAACCGCATCATCGGCCGCGCCGGGCTGTTGCCGAAACTCAACTACAGCTACAACAAGGGCCGCAACAACTCCCAGGCCACCGTGCCCGACGGCCGCGGCGGCACCAGCCACGATGACCGCAACTACGACAGCTACGGCTCGACCTTCACCCTGCAACAGCCGCTGATCGACTACGAGGCCTATGCCTCCTACCGCAAGGGCGTGGCCCAGGCGCTGTTCGCCGACGAGAACTTTCGCGGCAAGAGCCAGGAACTGCTGGTGCGGGTGCTGACCTACTACACCCAGGCGCTGTTCGCCCAGGATCAGATCGAGATCGCCCAGGCCAAGAAGAAGGCTTTCGAGCAGCAGTTCCAGCAGAACGAGCACATGTTTCGCCAGGGCGAGGGCACCCGCACCGACATCCTCGAAGCGGAGTCGCGCTACGAGCTGGCCACCGCCGAGGAGATCGAAGCCCGCGACGAGCAGGACGCGGCGCTGCGCGAACTGGGCGCGCTGATCGGCGTGCCGACCGTGGACATCCGCGAACTCGACCCGCTGCGCGAGCGCTTCGAGTCTTTCACCCTGTCGCCCGCCAACTACGACGCTTGGCATGAGCTGGCGATCAGCAACAACCCGAACCTGGCCTCCCAGCGCCAGGCCGTGGAAGTGGCGCGTTACGAGATCGAGCGCAACCGCGCCGGCCATCTGCCGCGGCTCAGCGCCTATGCCACCTCGCGCCGGGTCGAGTCGGAAAGCGGCAACACCTACAACCAGCGCTACGACACCAACACCATCGGCATCGAAATCAGCATGCCGCTGTACGCCGGTGGCGGTGTCTCGGCGGCCACCCGCCAGGCCAGCCGCACCATGGAACAAGCCGAGTACGAGCTGGATTCGCAGACCCGCACCACCCTGATCGAACTGCGGCGCCAGTTCAGCGCCTGCCTGTCCGGGGTCAGCAAGCTGCGGGCTTATCAGAAGGCGCTGACCTCGGCCGAGGCCCTGGTGATCTCGACCAAACAAAGCATCCTCGGCGGCGAACGGGTCAACCTCGACGCGCTGAACGCCGAACAGCAGCTGTACACCACGCGCCGCGACCTGGCGCAGGCCCGTTACGACTATTTGATGGCCTGGACCAAGTTGCACTACTACGCAGGCACCCTGCGTGAAGACGACCTGGCCCGGGTCGACGAAGCCTTCAGGCCCGGCTCATGAACTGACAAAAAGGCGGCCGCGGGCGGCCCGACCTGACATTTTCGACAAAAACAAAAAACGAGAAGTCATCACATGGATAGACGCTTTTATCAGCTCAAGGCGCTGAGTCGCCGCTCGTTGCTCGCTTGCTCCACGCTGTCGGCGGTAGCACTGCCGGGCATGGCCCAGGCGCAGTACCAGGAAACCGGCCAGTTGGGGGTGCCGGCCAGCTGGCAATCGGCCGAATACACCCAGGACTGGGGCCTGGAGCGCATGCGCGCCAGCTCCGCCTATGCCGCCGGCATCACCGGCAGCGGGGTGAAGATCGGTGCCCTCGACTCGGGCTTCGACGCCAGCCATGGCGAAGCCTCGCCCGAGCGCTTCCACGGGGTCACCGCCACCGGCACCTATGTCGATGGCACGCCGTTCAGCGTCTCCGGGGTGCTCAACGGCAACAACGACAGCCATGGCACCCATGTCACCGGCACCATGGGCGCGGCCCGCGACGGCGTTGGCATGCACGGCGTGGCCTTCAATGCCCAGGTCTACGTGGGCAACACCAACAAGAACGACAGCTTCCTGTTCGGCCCGACCCCGGACCCGCAGTATTTCAAGGCGGTGTACGGCGCCCTGGCGGATGCCGGAGTGCGCGCCATCAACAACAGCTGGGGCAGCCAGCCGCCGGGTGTCAGCTACCAGACCCTGGGCGACTTGCACGCCGCCTATGCCCAGCACTATGGCCAGGTCACCTGGCTGGACGCGGCGGCCGAGGTCTCGCGCCAGGGTGTGGTCAACGTGTTCAGCGCCGGCAACAGCGGTTACGCCAACGCCAGCGTGCGCGCGGCGCTGCCGTACTTCCAGCCGGAGCTGGAAGGCCACTGGCTGGCGGTGTCCGGCCTGGATGCGAACAACCAGCAGCGCTACAACCAGTGCGGCATCGCCAAGTACTGGTGCGTGGCGGCGCCCGGGCGGCTGATCTCCAGCACCGTGCCCGGCGGCGGTTACGCCACCAAGTCCGGCACCTCGATGGCCGCGCCCCATGCCACGGGCGCGCTGGCCCTGGTGATGGAGCGTTATCCCTACCTGAATAACCAGCAGGCCCTGGAGGTGCTGCTGACCACCGCCACCCAGCTGGACGGTTCGATCACCGAGGCGCCCACCAACCTGGTCGGCTGGGGCGTGCCCAACCTGGAGCGGGCCATGCACGGTCCCGGGCAGTTGCTGGGATCGTTCGACGCCAACCTGGGTGCCGGGCAGGGCGATGTCTGGAGCAACGACATCTCGGACAAGGCGCTGTTGCAGCGCCAGGGCGAGGACGCCGCCGAACACGCGGCCTGGCAACAGACCCTGAAGGACAAGGGCTGGGAAAACGGCCTCGGCGCCGGCGCCAGCCAGCAGGACAAGACCGACTACGCCGTCGGCATGGCCCGTGACGCGGCCGCCGCGCAGCGGGTGTACGAGGGCAGCCTGGTCAAGTCCGGCGCTGGCTGGCTGGTGCTCAGCGGCAACAACAGCTATCGCGGGGCGACCACGGTCAATGGCGGCTTGCTGACAGTCAATGGCTCACTGGCCTCCAGTGTCACGGTCAATGACGGCGGCACCCTCGGCGGTTCCGGACGGATCGGCGCGCTGCTGGCCAACAGCGGCGCCACCGTGGCGCCGGGCAACTCCATCGGCACCTTGCAGGTGGCGGGGGACGTGACCTTCCAGCCGGGCTCGACCTATGCCGTGGAGCTGTCGCCCACCAGCAGCGACCGCATCGTCGCTGGCGGCAAGGCCACCCTCAACGGCGCCGGGGTCACCCTGGCCCTGGAAAACAGCCCGCAGTTGCTCAGCCTGCAACAGACGCAAAGCCTGATCGGCAGCCAGTACCAGATCCTCCAGGCGGCGAACGGCATCGACGGCCGCTTCGGCTCGGTGGAGCCGAACTACCTGTTCCTCGGCGGCAGCCTCGATTATTCGGCCAGCGGCGTACAGCTGAGCATCGGGCGTAACGCCACCTCGTTCGCCAGTGTCGGCCTGACCCCGAACCAGCGCTCGGTGGCCGCCGCCGCCGAGCAACTGGGGGCCGGTAACCCGGTGTATGAAAGCCTGCTGCGCTCGCCGAGCGCCGGCGTGGCGCAACAGGCGTTCCAGCAGCTGTCCGGGGAAATCTACCCGGCGCTGGGCTCGATGCTGCTCAACGACAGCCGTCAGCTGCGCGATGCGGTCGGCGAGCGTCTGCAGGTCCCGGGCGCGGTGGTGCAGAGCGAGGGCAACCTCTGGCTCAAGGTGCTGGGCGCCTGGGGCAAGAACGACGGCAGCCACGACACCGAGGGCTACAACACGTCCATCGGCGGGTTGCTGCTGGGGGCTGATGGCGCGCTCAGCGACAGCACGCGCCTGGGCGCCTTCGCCGGCTACAGCGACAGCTCCCTGAGCATGGGCGGCGGCACCCATTCCAAGGCCTCGGTGGACAGCTATCACCTGGGCACCTACCTCGGCCACGAGCTGGGCGCCTGGCGCCTGAGCGCGGGCGCGGCCCACAGCTGGCATCGCGCCGACGTCAAGCGCGACCTGCAGTTCGGCGAAGTCAGCGGCAAGCAGAAAGCCAAGGTCGATGCCCGCACCAGCCAGGTCTTCGGCGAGGCGGCTTATCGCCTCGACCTGCCGGCGCTGGCCCTGGAACCGTTCGCCAACCTGGCCTACGTGCACCTGCACCGCGACAGCTTCAGCGAGAAGGGCGACGCCGCGGCGTTGAAAGGCGGCAGCGACAGTCGTGAAGCCGCACTCAGTACCCTCGGCCTGCGCGCCCTGAAAAGCCTCGAGCTGTCCGGGCAAACCCGCCTGGACCTTTCCGGCTCCCTGGGCTGGCAGCACAACCTGAGCAATACCCGGGCCGAGGAACACCTGGCCTTTGCTTCCGGCGGCACGCCGTTCAGCGTCGAAAGCACCTCGCTGCCGCGCAATGCCGCGCTGGTCGGCGCCCATGCCAGCCTGGCGCTGAGCCGGGACCTGCGCCTGAGCCTGGATTACAACGGCCAGCTGGCCAGCCGTGAGAAGAACCACGGGGCGGGGCTGAGCCTGAACTGGCAGTTCTGACCCGGCTTTTGACAGCGCCATGTCGATGCAAGGTCGCGTCGACACGGCAGCCGCTATCGGTACAGCACGGCTCGCCGTTGGCGGGCCGGCTGTTCGGTAAAACCACCCGCGCCGGGTCTGGCGCGGCGTTTCCTCTAGCAAGGCAACTATTTCCAGCAAGGCAACTATTTCTAAGCAAGGCAACTAAGGAAGGTACCGATGAAATACAGATTTACGGGGGCTGCTCCGGCGGCCAACAGCCTGGTGCGCGCCTCCTGCGGCGCTTTGATCTGTGGCCTGGCCGTGGCGGGTAACGCCCAGGCCGCGCCTTATGTCGAAAGCGGCCAGCCGGGCGATCCCGGCAGTTGGCGCAGTGCCGAGTTCAACGCCGAATGGGGCCTGGGGGCGATCCATGCCGAGCAGGCCTATGCCGCCGGTTATACCGGCAAGGGCGTCAAGCTGGGGATCTTCGACCAGCCGGTGTATGCCCAGCACCCGGAATTCAGCGGCAGCAACAAGGTGATCACTCTCGTCACCAGCGGCATCCGCGAATACACCGACCCCTACATTCCGGTCAAAGCCGGCGATGCCTTCCGTTATGACGGCACGCCCTCGGTGGGCTCAGACGGCAAGCTCGGCTCCCACGGCACCCACGTCGGCGGGATCGCCGCCGGTAGCCGCGACGGCGGGCCGATGCATGGCGTGGCCTTCGATGCGCAGATCATCAGCGCCGAAAACGGCGACCCGGGCCCCGAGGACGGGATCATTCTCGGTAACGACGGCGCGGTCTACCGGGCCGGCTGGGATGCCCTGGTGAACAGCGGTGCGCGGATCATCAACAACAGCTGGGGCATCGGCATCACCGACCGCTTCGACCAGGGTGGTCGCGACCCGGCCTTTCCGCATTTCACCGTGCAGGACGCGCAGTTGCAGTTCGACCAGATCCAGCCGCTGCTGGGCACCCGCCAGGGTGGCGCCTACAGCGGGGCGATCGACGCAGCTCGCGGTGGCGTGCTGACCATCTTCGCCGCCGGCAACGACTACAACCTGAACAACCCGGACGCCATCGCCGGCCTGGCCTATTTCGTGCCGGAAATCGCGCCGAACTGGATGACGGTGGCGGCCTTGCAGAAGAACCCGGACACCGCCAGCCCCAATCCCTACACCCTCAGCACCTTCTCCTCGCGCTGCGGCTACACCGCGAGCTTCTGCGTCTCGGCGCCGGGTACGCGGATCTACAGCGCGGTGATCGGCGGCACCAACCTGGACGACATGACCATCGGCTACGCCAACAAGAGCGGCACCTCGATGGCCGCGCCCCATGTGGCGGGCGCGGCGGCGGTGCTGATGGAGCGCTTTCCCTACATGAGCGCTTCGCAGATCGCCACGGTGCTCAGGACCACCGCCACCGACATGGGCGATCCGGGCATCGACGCGCTGTACGGCTGGGGCATGATCAACCTGCAAAAGGGCATCGACGGCCCGGGCATGTTCGTCACCGAAGCGGACATTCCCCAGGAGTTCCGTGTCGAAGGCGCCTACGGCTCCGGCCAGTTCGTCGTCGACCTGCCCGGCATCGGCGCCGTGGTGGATGCCGGCAAACCCACCGAGCGCCTGTGCACTGGCCTGTCTTGCGGCCTGGATGTCTGGCGCAACGACATTTCCGGACACGGCGGCCTGACCAAGCAGGGCATCGGCACCCTGGTGCTGACCGGCAACAACAGCTACAGCGGCCCGACCCTGGTCAATCAGGGACGCCTGGCCATCAATGGTTCGCTGTCCTCGGCGGTGACGGTCAATGATAGCGGCATCCTCGGCGGCAACGGGCGCATCGCCGCGCTGACCGCCAACCGCGGCGGTACCGTGGCACCGGGCAACTCGATCGGCACCTTGCAGGTGGCGGGCGACGTGACCCTGCAACCGGGTTCGACCTACGCGGTGGAGCTGTCGCCCACCAGCAGCGACCAGATCGTCGCTGGCGGCAAGGCCACCGTCGAAGGGGCCAACGTGACCCTGGCCCTGGAGAACAGCCCGACCCTGCTCAGCGCCAGCGAAGCGCGGAGCCTGCTGGGCCGGCAATACAACATCCTGCAGGCGGCCGGTGGCATCGACGGTCGTTTCGGTTCGGTGGCGCCGAACTACCTGTTCATAGGTGGCAGCCTCGATTACTCGGCCACCGGCGTGCAGTTACAGGTCGCACGTAACGCCACGTCCTTCAGCGACGTCGGCCTGACCCCGAACCAGCGTTCCGTGGCGGCCGCCGCCGAGCGACTGGGGGCGGGCAATCCGGTGTACGAAAGCCTGCTGCTGTCGGAGAACGCCGCCAGCGCGCAACAAGCCTTCCAGCAATTGACCGGGGAGATCCATCCGGCCATCGGCACGCTGCTGATCAACGACAGCCGCCAGCTGCGCGATGCGGTGGGCGACCGTCTGCGTCAGGACGGCCTGCTCGATTCGTCGGCGCCCGCGGCCAGCGACAACAATGTGTGGTTCAAGGTGCTGGGGGCCTGGGGCAAGGCCGACGGCGGTTATGACCATGCCAACTACAACACTTCGATCGGCGGCCTGCTCGCCGGGGTCGATGGCTTGATCGCCGAAGACACTCGTCTCGGCCTGTTCACCGGCTACAGCGACAGTTCCCTGAGCATGGGCGACGGCACCCATTCCCAGGCAGAGGTGGACAGCTATCACCTGGGTGCCTACCTGGGCCATCAACTGGATGCCGTGCGCCTGAGCGTCGGCGGTTCCTACAGCTGGCATCGCATCGATGTGAAGCGCGACCTGCAATACGGCGAGTTCTCCGACCGGCAAAAGGTCAAGCGTGACGCCCAGACCGCTCAGCTGTTCACCGAAGCGGCGTGGCAAGTGGCGCTGCCGGGCGTGGCGCTGGAGCCCTTCGTCAACCTGGCCTACGTGCATGTGGGCAGCGACAGCTTCCGCGAAAAAGGCGGGGCTACCGCACTGCGCAGTGGCGATGACAACCGCGACGCGGTGCTCTCGACCCTCGGCCTGCGGGCCAGCAAACGCTTCGCCCTGTCCGATGCCCGGCAGCTGGAACTGGCCGGCACCCTCGGCTGGCAGCACAACCTGAGCGATACCAATTCGGATCAGCACCTGGCTTTTGCCAATGGTGGTTCGTTCAACATACAGAGCGTTGCGCTGGACCGTAACGCCGCTGTGGTCGGGGCTCGCGCCGGCCTGTTGCTGGGGCGCGATACCCGGGTAAACCTGGACTACAACGGCCTGCTGGGTTCTCGGGACAAGAGTCACGGGGTCGGCCTGACCCTGGACTGGCAGTTCTGAGGCCTGCGGGCCAATGACCATAAGAGTGAGACACAACATGGGTGTATTCGATTACCGGAGTTTCAAGGGCGAGGCGGGCAAGGCGCTGTACAGCGATGCCCTGGCGTTGACGCTCTACGCCTACACGCCCACCGGGCAGCCGCTGGCGTCGGGCTGGACGGCGATTGGTGCCGAGCGGCTGGGGTATCAGGGCAAGGTCGGGCCCCAGGGCACCTTCTTCGGCGAGCAGCCAGGCTTTACCAGCGCCGAAGTGGAGGTGCTGGGGCGTTACGACGAGGCTGGCAAGTTGCTGTCGATCGGCATCGCCTTTCGCGGCACCGGCGGCCTGGGCTTCAGCGATACCCTGGGCGACATCAAGAACAACCTGCTGGCGGCGGTCGGGCCGGTGGGCTACGCGGCGAATTACAGCAAGAATGCCTTCGACAAGCTGTTCGCCAGCGTCGCCGAGTTCGCCAAGGCCCAGGGCCTGAGCGGCCAGGATGTGCTGGTCAGCGGCCACAGCCTGGGCGGTCTGGGGGTCAACAGCCTGGCCGAATTGAGCGGCGAGCACTGGGGCGGTTTCTACGCTGACGCCCGCTATGTGGCGTTCGCCTCGCCGACCCAGAGCCCGGGGGACAAGGTGCTGAACATCGGCTACGAAAACGATCCGGTGTTCAGGGTGCTTGACGGCACCACCTTCAACGCTTCGTCCCTGGGCAGCCATGACCAGTTCCAGGCGTCGGCGACCAACAACATCGTCAACTTCAACGAGCACTACGCGTCGACCCTGGAGAACCTGCTGCCGCAGAGCATCCTCAACCCGCTGTCGTGGAAGGCCCACGGTTCCGCGGGTTACGCCGATGGCTTGAACCGGGTGGTGGATTCGGCGTTCTACGACCTGACCAGCAAGGACTCGACCCTGATCGTCTCCACCTTGTCCGAGGCCAATCGGGGCAAGACCTGGGTCGAGGACCTCAACCGCAACGCCGAACCGCACAAGGGCAGCACCTTTATCTTCGGCACCGACGGCAGCGACCTGCTCAAGGGCGGACGCGGCAACGACTTCATCGAGGGCCGCGATGGTAACGACACCTTCCGCGACGCGGGTGGCTACAACATCCTGCTGGGTGGCAAGGGGCATAACGTCTTCGACCTGCAGCAGTCGCTCGGCAAGTTCAGCGTGGTCAACGATGGTGACGGCACCTTGTACGTGTGCGATGCCTATGGCGGCATCAGCATGACCCGCGATATCGGCGCGCTGGTGAGCAAGGAGCCGGGTTTCGCCTGGGGACTGTTCAGCAAGGAGGTGACCCACAGTGTGACCGACCAGGGCCTGCTGGCCGGCAACCAGTTGACTCACTACAACCATTCGCTCAATGGCGACGCCTACGGCAATGCGCTGGTGGCCAGCGTCGACGGCGACTGGCTGTTCGGTCACGGCGGCGACGATGTGCTGCGCAGCGACAAGAGCGACGTGACCTTTGTCGGCGG
This sequence comes from Pseudomonas sp. GW456-L12, assembly GCF_059424045.1. NCBI lineage: Bacteria > Pseudomonadati > Pseudomonadota > Gammaproteobacteria > Pseudomonadales > Pseudomonadaceae > Pseudomonas > Pseudomonas sp. GW456-L12. The sequence goes on along the minus strand of NZ_JBWKZA010000010.1, from coordinate 24,129 downwards.
CGCCGGCAACGATGTCATGTACTCCAGCGGCGGCGGGGCCAACACCTTCCTGTTCAGCGGCGCCTTCGGCTTCGACGCGATCCATGGCTACCAGGGCAGCGACAAGCTGGTGTTCATGGGCGTGGCGGGCGCGGGGCAGGGCTACGACTACACGCAGCACCTGTCACAGAGCGGCCAGGACACCTTGCTCAGCGTCGGCGACTACGCCGTGACGCTGGTCGGGGTCGCGCCGGACAGCCTCTCTGCAGGGGGGATCGTCTTTGCATAGATAAGTAGCAAAAAGCATTGCACTAAGGATGGGGCGCCAGCGGAGGGCGTCCCGTCCGCGTGAGCTATCTCGAATAAAGTTCAACAACAAAGAGAGGCAATACCATGGGTGTGTATGACTACAAGAACCTCGGCACAGAAGACTCAAAGGCGCTGTTTTCCGATGCGCTGGCGATCACGCTGTATTCCTACCACAACCTCGACAACGGGTTTTCCGCCGGCTATCAGCAGTACGGCTTCGGCCTCGGCCTGCCGGCGACCCTGGTGACGGGGCTGATCGGCAGCAGCGACTCGCAAGGGGTGATTCCCGGGCTGCCCTGGAACCCCGACTCGGAGAAAGCCGCACTGGAGGCGGTGCAAAAGGCCGGCTGGACACCGATCGGCGCTGCCCAGCTGGGCTACGACGGCAAGACCGACTTCAGGGGCACCTACTACGGGGAAAAGGCCGGCTACACCACCGCCCAGGCCGAAGTGCTCGGCAAGTACGACGACCAGGGCCACCTGACCTCCATCGGCATTGCCTTTCGCGGCACCAGCGGTCCCCGTGAATCGGTGATCGGCGACTCCATCGGCGATGTGATCAACGACCTGCTGGCGGCGTTCGGTCCCAGGGACTACGCGAAAAACTACGCCGGCGAAGCCTTCGGCAAACTGCTCGCCGATGTCGCGGCCTTCGCCCAGGCCAATGGCCTGACGGGCAAGGACATCCTGGTCAGCGGCCACAGCCTCGGCGGCCTGGCGGTCAACAGCCTGGCGGACCTGAGTGGCGATCACTGGTCGGGGTTCTACCAGGATGCCAGCTACGTCGCCTACGCCTCGCCGACCCAGAGCGCGGGGGACAAGGTGCTGAATATCGGCTACGAAAACGATCCGGTGTTCCGCGCCCTCGACGGCTCTTCGTTCAACCTGGCATCCCTCGGCGTGCACGACACGGCGCAGGAGTCGGCGACCAACAACATCGTCAGTTTCAACGACCATTACGCTTCGGCGGCCTGGAACCTGCTGCCGTTTTCCATCCTGAATATCCCGACCTGGCTGTCGCACCTGCCCACCGGCTACGGCGACGGCATGACACGGATCCTCGAGTCGAAGTTCTACGACCTGACGAGCAAGGACTCGACCATCATCGTCGCCAACCTGTCGGACCCGGCGCGGGCCACCACCTGGGTCCAGGACCTCAACCGCAATGCCGAAACCCACAAGGGCAGCACCTTTATCATCGGCACCGACAGCAACGACCTGATCCAGGGCGGCCAGGGCAACGACTACCTCGAAGGCCGCGCCGGCAACGATACCTTTCGCGACGCCGGCGGCTACAACATCCTGCTGGGCGGGCAGGGCCACAACACCCTGGACCTGCAGCAGTCGGTGAAGAACTTCAGCTTCGCCAACGACGGCGCCGGCACCCTGTATGTGCGCGATGCCAATGGCGGCATCAGCATCACCCGCGATATCGGCGCGATCACCAGCAAGGAGCCGGGGTTCCTCTGGGGCCTGTTCAAGGACGATGTGACCCACAGCGTCACCGACAAGGGCCTGCTGGCGGGGAGCAACCTGACCCAGTACGCCGCTTCGGTGAAAGGCGACGCCGCGGCCAATACCCTGACCGCCCACGCCGGCGGCGGCTGGCTGTTCGGCCTGGACGGCGATGACCACCTGATCGGCGGCCAGGGTAACGATGTGCTGGTCGGCGGCGCGGGCAACGACCTGCTGCAGGCGGGCGGGGGCAGTAATACCTTGCTGTTCAGCGGCAACTTCGGCCAGGATCGGGTGCTGGGTTACCAGAGTAGCGACAAACTGGTGTTCCTCGGCGTCGCAGGCGTGGTCGCCAACGACGACTTCCGCGCCCACGCCAGCACCGTGGGCAACGATACCCTGCTGACCTTTGGCGGCGACTCGGTGACCCTGGTAGGGGTGAGCCTGGACAGCCTCAGCGGCGCGAGCATCACCATCGCCTGAAGCCTGACCGCGCGGGGCGAGGTCTTGGCCTCGCGCGGTCACGGGTTTGCCTTTGTGTGTCCCTCGACCGCACTTTTTTCGCCAAAACCAAGGGTATTTGCCCAAAGGGTGACCCGCCAGCCTGGAAATGACTCCAATACCTGCCCCCTGTGACACAGCGCTCGATAAAACATCGGCCTGTCGCCAGGCGGGTGGATGCCGCGCGCGCGCTCCGGGCCCTTAAAGTCCGCAGGAGCTTGCGCGTTATCAAGGCAGGCAGCCGCTGCCGAGGCTCATTCAATGGCAACAGTGAACAGCAGGAGAAACACAAGGTGAGTGATAACCAGAGGTATGGCATCGGTCTGGCGCTGGTCCTGATGGCGGGCAGCGCAATGGCCGAGGACTTGCCTCAGCAGTCGATCCTCAAGCGCTACGGCGTGACCCCGGACCAGCTACCGGCCGCCGCGCAGGCTACCGAAAAAGAAGTGCAGCCCGAACCGGGCAGCCGCTTTCATATCGACGCGGAGCGGCCTTGGGCGAGCGTGACCCTGGGGGAGGGTAAAAAGCCTGAAACCACCGGCAATATCAGCATCGATAATGCGGCGGCCCGGGAGTTCGAGCGGTGTCAGCGGGTGCGTGGCGAACTGCAGAAGCGCGGGGAACAGCACTACATTTCCTGCGATAACAGCGTGCCGGGGGAGAATTCGGCACCCTGGTCGCCCTGAGGGCGACCGGGTTCGATCGGTCAGTCTTCTTGGCGGACGGTGGCGACATCGGCCGCCTTGATGCGGATTTTCTTGCCGGCGATGTCTTCGAATTCGTAGAACCCGTCGGCGGTCTTGGCGTTAGGCATGTCCTTGGTCAGGTATTGCGTGCCGTTCTGCAGCGTCACCACGGTTGGCGAGGCACAGCCGCCCAGTGCCAGGAAGGCTGCAACGGCCAACGGCAGGCCCAGGTATTTGACGTTCATAGACAAACCTCTCTTCATGAATCCCGTGAGTCCACCATGATTGGCGGCTCGCGACTATATGGCTATCCGCCCTTGGTGTGATTAACCGCAAGAAAGTTCTGCGGCCCCGTAAAAAAAACTGTAACGCCACTTATCCAATAGTGTTTGCCAGGGCAGGTCGGCAGCTGTTATCTGTATGCATAACCAGTATCAACCTCTTTGCGGCGCGCTTGTCCTGTGACTTCCAACCCTCTGGAAAACCCTCTTTATTACCTGCACAACTTTCAGCAGGTGCTGGCGTGGCTCAAGCTGCGCTACGCCGATGTGCTGTCACCCGAAGAGCGTAGCTTCATCGACGACTTCTCGACGCTGGCCCAGCCATCCCAGGCCCTGCTGGTGCGCATGATCATGCGCAAGGGCTGTCATTTTCGCACGTCCCGGCTGGTCTATGAAGAAATCGGCGATACTCGCGCGGCCGTCGCACCGCTGATGCGCCTGGGCTGGGTCGACGAGCAGGCGCCGCTGACCCTGGAAGAGCTGTTCAACCTGTTGCAGAAGGCGGAAATCCTCCAGGTTTTTCGCGCGCAAATCGAGCAGCCGAAGGCCCGCAAGTCCGACTGGCTGGCCGCCTTGGCGCCGTTGTTCGACGAGCCGCGGAGCCTGGGCCAGTGGTGCCCGGATCTGGAGGACGGGGCATGCAGCCTGACGGTCATGGCGCTGTGCGACCGCCTGCGCCTGATGTTCTTCGGCAATCTGCACCAGGACTGGTCGGAGTTCGTGCTGGCCGACCTGGGCATCTTCACCTACGAAAAGGTCGAGTTTCGCGACGACGCCCGGGCGCTGCGCAGCCGCGCCGACGTCGAGGGTTTCCTGTACCTGGAGGATTGTCGGCAGCATTTTGAAAGCGGCGCGGCACTGGAGGAGGTGCTGGCGAGCATCCAGGCGTTCGCCAGCGACAATCCCTGGTTGCAGCGGCGCCGGGCCAAGTTGCTGTTCCTGCTGGGGCAGCATTGCGAGCGGCTAGCCGAATGGCCGCTGGCGGCCGCCATCTACCAGGCCTGCGCCGATCCCGGGGCGAGAGCGCGGCTGATCCGCGTCTTCGAGCGCAGTGGCGATTACCCGCAGGCGCTGGCCCTGGCCGAGGCGGCGGCACTGGCCCCGCACAACGCGGCCGAGCAGCAGCAACTGCTGCGGCTGCTGCCCAGGTTGCGGCGCAAGCTCGGCGGCCCGGCCACGCCGCGCGGCGGCACCCAGCCGACGCTGCGCCTGGACCTCAGCCTGCCGCGGGTCGATCCGGCGTTGTCGGTGGAATTCCATGTGCAGGCCCATCTCCACGAGGAGCAGGCGCCGGTGCACTACGTGGAGAACAGCCTGATCAATTCGCTGTTCGGGCTGCTCTGCTGGCCGGCGATCTTCGCGCCGCTGCCCGGGGCGTTTTTCCATCCGTTCCAGCGCGGCCCGGCCGACCTGCTGAGCGAGGACTTCCACAGCCGTCGCGCCGAGCTGTTCCAGGCCTGCCTGGCGGAGCTGGATGACGGGCGTTATGCGCAGACCATCCGCCAGCGCTACCTCGACAAGTGGGGCGTGCAGTCGCCTTTCGTGTTCTGGGGCGCCCTCGGCGAAGAATTGCTGGAGCAGGCGCTGGCCTGCCTGCCGGCCGAGCACCTCAAGCACTGGTTCGAGCGCCTGCTGCAGGACATCAAGGCCAACCGCGCCGGCATGCCGGACCTGATCCAGTTCTGGCCGCAGCAGAAAACCTACCGGATGATCGAGGTCAAGGGCCCTGGCGACCGCCTGCAGGACAACCAGTTGCGCTGGCTGGAGTTCTGCCGGCAGCACCAGATGCCGGTGGCGGTCTGCTACGTGCAATGGGCGGAGCAGGACGGGTGAACTACCGTATCGCGGTACGGGCGCTGTGCGAGTTCACCGCCAAGGTCGGCGACCTCGACCTGCGCTTCACCCCGTCGCCCACTGCGTTGGAAGGCATCCAGGGCCACCGCACGTTGGCGGCGCGGCGCAGCGCGAACTATCGGAGCGAAGTGTCCCTCGAAGGCAGCTTCGGCGCGTTGACGGTCAAGGGCAGGGCGGACGGCTACGACCCGGACGCCAACCTGCTGGAAGAGGTCAAGACCTACCGCGGCGACCTGGAGCGCATGCCGGCCAACCATCGCCAGTTGCATTGGGCCCAGGCGAAGATCTATGGCTGGCTGCTGTGCCAGCAGTTGCAGTTGAGCAGCATCCGTCTGGCGCTGGTGTATTTCGACATCCTCAGCGAGCGCGAGACGTCGCTGGTGGAAGAACACGAGGCCCAGGCCCTGGAGCAGTTCTTCAACCAGCAATGCAGCCTGTTCCTGCAATGGGCCGAACAGGAACTGGCCCACAGGCACGCCCGCGACCAGGCCATGGCGGCGCTGGGTTTCCCCCATCCCGACTTCCGCCCTGGGCAGCGCGCGCTGGCCGAGTCGGTGTACAAGGCGGTGAGCACCGGGCGCTGCCTGATGGCCCAGGCGCCGACCGGGATCGGCAAGACTCTGGGCACGGTGTTTCCCATGCTCAAGGCGATGCCGGGGCAGCAACTGGACAAGCTGTTCTTCCTCACCGCCAAGACCCCGGGACGCAAACTGGCGCTGGATGCCGCCGAGGTGCTGTTCGAACGCAGCCCCGGGCTGCCGTTGCGGGTGCTGGAGCTGGTGGCGCGGGACAAGGCTTGCGAGCACCCGGAGCTGGCCTGTCATGGCGAGTCCTGCCCGCTGGCCAAGGGTTTCTACGACCGTCTGCCGGCGGCGCGGCAGGCGGCGAGCCAGCGATCCTTGCTGGACCAGCAGGCGCTGCGCGAGATCGCCCTGGCGCATGGGCTGTGCCCGTATTACCTGAGCCAGGAAATGGCCCGTTGGAGCGATCTGCTGGTAGCGGACTACAACTACTATTTCGATTTCAGCGCCTTGCTGTTCGGCCTGGCGCAGGCCAACCAATGGAAGGTCGCCGCGCTGGTGGACGAAGCGCATAACCTGGTGGAGCGCGGGCGCTCGATGTACAGCGCCAGCCTCGACCAGTACCAGTTGCACAGCGTGCGCCAGGCCGCCCCGGAGGCGCTGAAGAAGCCGCTGCAACGGCTCAACCGGGAATGGAATGCCCTGCACAAGGAACAGCTGCGGCCGTACCAGGCCTATGACCAGGCGCCGGCCCCGTTGCTCAAGGCGCTGTCGCTGTGTATTTCGGCGATCGGCGATTACCTCAACGACCACCCGCAAGGGCTGGACAGCCGGTTGCAGGGCTTCTATTTCGATGCGCTGCAATTCGCCCGGGTGGCCGAACTGTTCGACGAGCAGTTCCTGTTCGATATCAGCAAGCGCGAACTCAATGCCCGGCGCAGCCTGTCCGAGCTGTGCCTGCGCAACGTGGTGCCGGCGGGCTTCCTGGCGCCGCGGCTGAGCGCGGCGCGCAGTACGGTGCTGTTCTCGGCGACCCTCAACCCCTGGCATTACTACCGCGACCTGCTGGGGCTGCCGGAAACCACGGTGTGGGTGGACGTGGAGTCGCCGTTCAGTGCCGCGCAGCTGGACGTGCACATCGTCAGCCGGATCTCCACCCGTTTCGCCCATCGCCAGGCGTCGCTGGCGCCCATCGTCGAGCTGATCGCCAGCCAGTTCCGCCAGCGCCCCGGCAACTACCTGGCGTTCTTCAGCAGCTTCGATTACTTGCAGCAGGTGGCCAGCCTGCTGGCCCAACAGCACCCGGATATCCCTCTGTGGCAACAGTCGCGCGGGATGGATGAAGGGCAACGCCAGGGGTTTCTCGAGCGCTTCGACGCCGATGGCCAGGGGGTGGGTTTCGCCGTGCTGGGCGGGGCGTTCGGCGAGGGCATCGACCTGCCGGGTTCGCGGCTGATCGGTGCCTTTATCGCCACCCTCGGCCTGGCCCAGCTGAACCCGGTGAATGAGCAGATGAAACAACGCATGGCGGCGATTTTCGGCGCCGGTTACGACTACACCTACCTGTACCCCGGCCTGCAGAAGGTGGTGCAGGCCGCGGGCCGGGTGATTCGCAGCCAGCAGGACCGCGGCGTGGTGATGCTGATCGACGACCGGTTCGCCGAGCCCCGGGTCCGGCAATTGCTGCCGGGCTGGTGGGCGCTCGACGCTCCGGGCGGCGAGGTGCTTCAGGGCGCCGGGTAGACGGCGTCGCGGATCTCCCGGGTAAAGGCCCCCGACATGCCCTCGAAGGCGGTGTTGGTCAGCGCCACCACGGTTAGCCTGGCCTGTGGGTCGACAAACCAGCTGTGGCCGTAGGCGCCGCCCCATTGCAGGGTGCCCCGGGATTGTGGGGTACCGGCCAGGGCCGGATCGTCCAGCACCGCCCAGCCGTAGCCGAAGCCCCAGCCCGGCCCCTGGGTCTGCGCCTGGGCGCCGACCTGGTCGGTCATCATCGCCTGCACACTACGGGCGGAAAGCAGCGGGCCGCCACCCTGGCGCAAGGTGTCGAGAAAACGCGCCACGTCCATGGCGGTACCGGCCATGCCGGCGCCACCGGAAGGGTAGGCGCGCGGGTCGAAGATCCGCTTGAGGGAGAACAGCGTGGTGCTTTCGCCGACCCGGATCGCCGCCTCGTCCTGCATCCGGCTCGGCCGCGGACGGTCATCGCGGTAAACCGCGCCGAGGCGGGCAGGGTCCTTGACCGAGAACGCGGTGTCGTTCATGTGCAAAGGCTGGGTGACCAGCTCCTCGGTCAGGGCTGGCAGGCTTTTGCCGCTGGCCTTTTCCAGCACGGCGCCGAGCACGTCGATGGCCATGGAATAGCGCCACTGCGTACCCGGCGGATAACTCAAGGGCACGCTGGCAATGCGTTTGAGGTTGTCTTCCAGGCTCATGCCCGGCTCGGCCAGGCCATCCGACACCCCGGCCGTGCGATACGCCCCATGCTCGGCCTCGAGAAAGCCATAGCTCAGGCCGGCGGTGTGGGTGAGCAATTGCTTGAGAGTGATCGGCGGGTGGGTGCCATCGGCCAGCCCTGGGCGGAAATCCGCCAGCCATTGGCTGACCGTATCGTCCAGGGACAGCGTGCCCTGTTCCACCAAGCGCATGGCGACCACGGACACCATGGGCTTGGTGATAGAGGCCAGGCGCAGGATGGTGTCGCCGGTCATGGGCCGGGCCGCCTCCCGATCGGCGAAACCGGCGGCGCGCTGGTACACCACCTGGCCGTCACGCATCACCACCACCACGGTGCCGACGATCCGCTGTTCGCCGATGGCGCGTTCGATGGCCGTGTCCATGCGCCTGCCGAGCTCCTCGTCCGGCGTGGCGGCGCTGGCCAGCGAAGCGCCGAGGGTGGCCGCCAGGGCGAGCAGGCCTTTATGGGGTCGATCCATGGGGAGAGCCTCTATAATCACAATGTCCGCTATGATTAACCGGCATTCGTTCTAATTTCAATAGTGATCATTATGATAAATAATCCTGCTGCCGTGGTGCGCCGTCGTGGACGGCCGATTGCCTTTGATCGCGACCAGGTCCTGAGCCTTGCGGCAGAGGTGTTCTGGCGCCTGGGCTATGAAGGCGCCTCGATGCCGGAGTTGTCGGCGGCCATGGGCATCACCGTGCAAAGCCTGTATGCCGCGTTCAGGTCCAAGGCCGAGCTTTACCAGCAGGCGCTGGCGCATTACCAGCGCAGCACTGGCGCCTTTGCCGAGCGGGCACTGCGCGAGGAGGCGGATGTGGTGGACGGTTTCCTCCGCCTGCTGCGCGAGGCGGCCCATGAATACAGCCTGCCCGGGCGGCCGCGGGGCTGCATGATTTCCACCGCGACCCTGACCTGCGCGGTGGAAAACGATGCGCTGCGTGAGTTCGTCAGTGCCCTGAGGGCCAACACCCTCAAGGCCTTTGAAGCGCATATCGAGCAGGGCATCGCCAACGGGCAACTGCGCGCCGATACCCAGGCAGCGGCGCTGGCCCGGTATATCGGGGCGATCATTCAAGGCATGTCGGTACAGGCCCAGGATGGTGCGGATTGCGCAGCGTTGCTGGCCATTGGCGAGTTGGCGGGGCAGGAAATACAGCGGGCCAGGGCCTGACGGCATGCCGGCCAATGAGTGAACCTCAGCGGCTGCCGAGGCCTGTTCCATCCTGTGAGACGCGGATGAACCGGCGCAGGGTTTCACCTGGCCCGGTGCGGAACTCGGTGGGCCTGGGTTGGCCCTCGTCCGCGGCGATGAAGACGAAGTCATCGCCGTCCAGTCGATAGCTGGCAGGCAAGTGCTTGCCGGTGTCGGCGCCCATGGAGTCGACCCAGGTAATGGATTTCGGTGTGGTCCGGGTATCGAGGGTAAAACTGCCCGCGAGCAACAGCTCGCCTTCGAGCGTCACGACGCGGAACCCTTGCCCCTGGATCAGGGTAAGAGCTCCTGGGGCACCATGTTCGTCAGGCGGGTTGCTGACCCCGTTGTCCTCGTACTCCACCTGTTCCCAGGCACCTTGAAGCTGTTGCAGGTCGAACTGGTCGTCGCAGGTCATCGTCGTCCGGGCCTTCTGTCTTCGCTGGGTAAGAGGGGGTCAGTTGAAGATGTTGCGCCCGATGCAGTACGTCAGCAGGTCCTGGTCGCTCTCGACTTCCAGCTTGCGCATGGCGGAGATTTTCTGCGCGCTGATGGTCTTCGAACTGCGGTTCTGGCTGCGGGCAATGTCACTGACGCTCTTGCCGGAAACGAACAGCCGCAGGATTTCAAACTCCTTGGGCGAGAGCATGGAGATCCGGTCGTCGATGCTGGCGTTGGATTCGATGACCGAGCTCGGCGCAGGTTCCAGACTCTGATAAGAGCCTCTTTCGACAATGGTCTTGAGCGCCACCTGGATTTCATTGTGCAGCTGGCTTTTCTGGATCACCCCGACCACCCCCAGTTCATGCAGGCGCGTGAGGATCAACTGGTTGGAGATCATGGTCAGGATCAGGATCTGCAGGCGCGGGAAGTGGCGCTTCAGGTACTCGACCAGCTTGAGGCCGTCGCCGTAAGGAGAGTCCCCGGGCATGTTGTAGTCGGTAATGACGATATCGACCGGCTGTTGTTCGAGGATCTCGATCAAGCCCTGTGAGCTGATGGCTTCACCGACTATTTCAAAGTTGCTTTCCCGTTCCATCAACTCGCGAACGCCGAGCAGAACAATCGGATGATCGTCGGCGATGACTACTTTAAATTTTTCCATGACTAGCCACTCGTAATACGCCGGTTGGTGAGGAGAAAGAGTAAAGGATTGCGCTCATCAAATCTTGTCGCGTCTCATTCAAGTGCATTAAGAATATCCGTCAAGCTTTGTATCAGGCTTTTCACCTCAAGGGTCACGGAAGAGGTGATCGCGCTTTGCAGTATCCGGGACTCCAGTTCGGCGCAGTTTTTCGCCAGCCCGCTCAGCTGCACGGCACCCAGCGCTCCGGCGGCGCTGTGCAGCCGTTCGGCGAGCCGCTTGGCATCCTGGGCGTCGAGGGCGTCGGTCACGCTCTGGACATCCTGGCGCATGGTGGTAATGAACAGCTCACGCATTTTCGGGGACAGCTCGATCATTGTGTCGCCGGTCGTGGGGGAAGGCGTTGCATCGATCATCGGTTGCGGTTCCTGGGCAGGCGCATTCGCGCAGAGATTCGACAGGTAGTGGTGCAGAGTCTGCAGGCTCAAGGGTTTGACCAGCCAGGCATTCATGCCGACAGCCATGCAGCGGGCGCCTTCTTCGCGCATGGCATTGGCCGTGACCCCGACGATCGGAGTCTCCCGGTCACGCTCACGCAGGGCGCGGGTCAGTTCATAGCCGTTGAGCAGCGGCATGTTCACGTCGGTCAGCACCAGGTCGAACACCTGCGGCTGCCAGAGCTGCAAGGCTTCTTCGCCATTGGAGGCGGCCGTCACCGTACAGCCCAGGGCTTCGAGTTGTTCCTTGATGATCGCCTGATTGATCGCGTTGTCCTCGGCCACCAGGATATGCAGGCCGAGCCTGTTGCTCAGGTCGCATTCGGGAGCGGCGGGCGCGATGGTTTTCCCGTGCAGGGTCAGGGACACGGCCCTGGCGATGGCCCGCACATCATGGGCATCCACGGTGCAACCTCGCGGTGGCGGTGCCGGGTGTTCGCCGGCGACGCACAGGACCCGTGGTCCGGCCCAGGCCGGCAGGCTGTCGGAGGGCAGGACATCGACCAGCAGGTTGGCCTGGCGCGACTCTTCGACAAAGGCCGGCAATGGCTTGGCGACCACGCCGAGGCGATTCAGCCAGTCACAGGTGCTCTGCGCCAGCTCCACGGCGGGAGCCCGCACATACACCGCCTGGGTGCTCGGCAGAATGTCCGCGCAACCTTCCAGCACGCCGGGCATGACCTTCAGCCCCAGCCGGAGCGAGAAGCTGCTGCCCAGGCCGGGCTCGCTGACCACGCGTATCTGACCGTCCATCATTTCCGTCAACCAGCGGCATATCGCCAGGCCGAGTCCGGCTCCGGCCTCGCTGGAGGCGTCGCGTACCTGGTAGAAGGTGTCGAACAGGCGTTCCTGTTGCGCCGGTGAAATGCCGATGCCGGAGTCGGTGACCTGCCACTCCAGGCTGGCTTGGCCATCCAGGCAGTGCAGGAGCTTGACTCGCAATACCACGCGCCCGGTGTCGGTGAACTTGATGGCGTTGCTGAGCAGGTTGCTGAGGATCTGCCGGATCCGTACCGGGTCGCCCAGCAACTGGTCGGGCAACGCCGCATCGACGCAGGCGTACAGCAGCAGGCCTTTGTTTTCGGCGAAGACGCTGTAGGCGTGCAGCGTGTCCTCGATCATCTGCAGCGGGCAGAACGCCTGGGACTCGATCGCCATCTGCCCGGATTCGATCTTGGAAATATCCAGGACATCGCTGATCAATTGGAACAGGGTGCTGGACGAGCGCTGGATGGTTTGCAGGTGCTCGCGCTGGCGGGCATCCAGGCGCGTCAGTCCGAGCAGTTCCAGGGTGCCCAGTACGCCATAGAGCGGGGTGCGTATTTCGTGGCTCATGGTGGCGAGGAACAGCGTCTTGGCTTCGCTCGCCGCATCGGCGGAGCGTCGCGCCTGCTCCAGCATGGCCGCGCCCTCGATATGGCTGGTCACGTCGTGGAAGGCACAGAGCAAGGCGTCCTCGCCCTGATAGCGGGTGGGCACGAACCCTACCTGCAGGTGAGTACCGTCGATGTCCAGCCGGGTTTCACCGGCGACGCACAGGTCCTGCCGGCTCTCCAGGGCCATCCGCAGTTTTGTGCTGCCTTGCCATTGCTGGGCTTTGCGGTTTTCCAGCAGGACCTTGAAGTCCGAGCGACGCACCACGCATAGGCCGGTGGGTGCGCAATCGATCACGGCCCGGCTGAAGGCCTCGCTCTCGGCGGTGCGTTGGTAAGCCTCGTAGACCGGTTTGACGATACGTGACTGATACCGGCGACTGACCAGCCAGCCACAGCCAATGCCGCCGATCAGCAGGGCCAGCAAGACCGGCAGGGGCCACAGGGTGTAGTTGAAGTAGCTCTTGAAACCGATGGTATAGAGAGCGGTCCAGGGCTCGGCGGAATGGCTCGAGACTTTGAAGACCATGCCGTCGCTGGTGATGTTCAGCCCGTCATGCAGCACGACGCCCGGTTGCAGCGAACCGCTGAGCACCTTTCCGGAGGGGGCGACCAGGGCGACATGGTCATAGGTCGACCACGGCATGAGTCGCTTGATGTCATTGACCAGATCCATGCTGAACAGCGACGCGACGCCGATCTGGTTACCGCTGTCCTGGACTCGTGACCATTGCGGCCCGAGATGGGTGCTGACATAAGCCAGCAGCCGGACGGGGGCCTCATTGGCCTGATGGGGGACGAGGGGCTCCCAATCGACCGCGCCATCGGCCCGTGCCGAATCTTTCGCCAGCAGATGCTTGAGCGTTTGCAGGACGAGGGTCTTGTTGGGGGTGTCGTTTTTCCAGAGCGGGTCGCGTGAATGCCCGGCGGCCGGAATGCCGATATTGAAGTTGCCCTCGGCATCGAACAGGAAAAACGGCGGTGACTGGTAATGGGAAGTGGACCAGAAGGCGCTGTAATAGTCGGTCAGGTGCTCTCCCAGGTCGGCCAGCCTGGCCAAGGTGTCAGGCTCGACGCGCTGGTGATTGACAGAGAGGCTGAAGGGCGTGGAAAAGGCAAACTCCTGGCCCAGGTAGTTGTGCGGCCCCTCTTCGGGCAAGGCGCTTTTCAGGTATGAAAGCGAGTCGTTGGCGTGAAGGGGGATCTTGCTACTTTGTACGGCCACGCCCCGGAGGAAGTCTTCATGTTCGCGGATGTCTTCCATCATCCGCGCAAAATGCGCTTTGAACCTGCCGTGTTGTTCTTCGAGCAGTTTGTGCGACGACCAGTAACTGATGGCGATCAACAACAGGGTCAAGCCGAGGAAAATCAACAATCCCTTGTTCAGGCGAGTCGAGTATCGTTTCAGATTCTCGATGAGCGTGTCCTGGTGGTTCATCACTGGTATCCAAAAAAGCATGAAAAAGTCGAAGCCTTGAGGATTTTACCTTTAAACAACGACTTGTCAGTGATGTGGGGCATGTAATCCTGAAGGGGCGGATGTCCTCGGTTCAATAACTGGCGGCTGGACCGTCGTTCACCAGCAACTGTTGAAACTGCTCGGAGGGGACTGCGCGAGAGATCAGGAAACCCTGCACCTGGCTGCAGTCGATCTTGCGCAGCAGCGCCAGCTCCTCGGCGTTTTCCACGCCTTCGGCCACCACGGTCAGGCCCAGCTGGCGACCCAGGGCAATGATGCTGGTCAGGGCCTTGGTCAGTTCTTCGCTGGCGTGGCATCCCTGGACCAGGGCGCGATCGATCTTCAGTTCGGTGAACGGGGTGGAAACCAGGTTCATGTACGAGCTGTAGCCCTTGCCGAAGTCGTCCTGGGACAGGCCGAAGCCCTTGATGCGCAAGCGGCAGGCACCGGCATAGAAGTTACTGATGTCCTGGGGCACCGAACATTCCATGAGTTCGAAACAGATCTGCCCCGGCACTCCCTGGTGTTCCATGACAAAGTCGAACAGGCGGTCCGCCAGGTCGTGGCTGTTGAGCAGATGGGTCGGCAGATTGATCGACACCGGAATGTCGTAGTCCTGCTGGCGCCAGCGTGCCTGGGCCTGGATCGCCTGGCGCAGGACCAGCCACAGCAGGTCCTCCTCGAGGTCGAAGGACTTGAGGGCGGGCAGGAAGGTGTCGGGGAGCAGCATGCCCTGTGTCGGATGCATCCAGCGGACCAGGGCTTCGGCGGCGACGATGCGGCCGTTGAACAGTGATTTCTTGGGTTGGAACCAGGCTTCGAACTGCTCTTGCTCGATGGCCTGGACCAGCGCGGCTCGACTGAGCATGGAGGCGGGCAAGGGGCGCGGCGAGCTCGGCTGCGAAATGCTCAATTGCGTGGTCAGGGTCTGCAAGGCGGCAAGGTTCACCGGTTTCGAAATCAGGCCGATGACTTTCACCCCGAGGTTCTTGGCAACCAGGCTGGCACTCATCAGCATGCGCCGCGAAGCCGAACTCATGATCGCCAGCGCCGGCTTGGAGTGCAGGGCCGCCAGGCCCTGGATGAACTGCACGCCATCCATTCCCGGCATCAACAGGTCGGTGAGCACCAGGTCGAACTTGCGCCATTTCAAGCGTTCCAGCGCCTCTTCGCCATCCCGTGCGCCTTCCAGGTAGTAGGGGCCCAGCTCACCGAACAGATGCTGCAGGTACATGTGCTGGAAGGGATGGTCTTCAACGATCAATATGCTACAGGGCTTCATTCTTCGCTCTTTCATAGGGCGCTAGGTAATTGAACAGGGCGCGTAATGCAAAAGGTTTGACCAGGCAATGGTTCATTCCGGCCGCCAGACATTGCTCTTCTTCTCCACGCATCGCGTTGGCCGTGGCACCGATGATCGGGACCGTACAGCCACGGCGTCGCAGCTCCTTGGCCAGTTCATAGCCATTCATCATGGGCATGTTGACGTCGGTGAGGACCAGATCGAACCGCTCGGGGTTCCACATCGACAGGGCTTCCTCGCCGTTTGACGCAAGCTCCACACTGCAGCCCAGCTCTTCCAGCTGATCCCTGAGGATCAGCTGGTTGATGACGTTGTCTTCGGCCACCAGCACGTTCAGGTTCAGTTGCTTCAACGTCCAGTGTTCGTTGTGATTCTCGGCCTTGGCCACCCACAGCCCCTGGGCCTGGCTGACCGCCTGATGAATGGAACGCAGGTGGTTCAGGTTCACGTGCCAGCATCCGGCACGAACCTGCGGTTGGTTATTGCCGGTCCCGGTGGCGAGGATCAGCGGACCGGGCCAGTCGGGCTGCAGGCGTTGTTCCAGTTCGCCGGGGTGAACCTCGACCAGCAGGCAATCGCTGGTCGGCGCGATCTTCGAGGGATGGCAGAGTTGCACCCGCGCGCCCCACTGGCGCAGCCAGCCGCCGATGGATTCCGCCAGCTCGCGGACGCTGGACATCACATAGATGGTTTCCGGCAGCAGCTGCGTGGCGGGCAGGGTGACCGGCCCATCGATCGCCGCTTCCAGGGGCAGGGTGAGGGAGAAGCTGCTGCCCAGCCCCAGTTCGCTGACCATGCGCAGGCTGCCGTTCATCAATTGCGTGAGACGCTGACAGATTGGCAGGCCCAGGCCGGTGCCCGCCACCACGTTGGCGTTGCCGCCGGTTTGATAGAAGGGTTCGAAGATCAACGGCTGATGATCCTGGGCAATGCCTTTGCCGGTGTCGGAGACCTGCCACAGGATGCTGGAGCGCTCGCCATCGCGGCTCAACAGGTTGACCCGCAGCACGATGCGCCCCAGGTCGGTGAACTTCACCGCGTTGTTGAGCAGGTTGCTGAGGATCTGCCGGATCCGGGTGACGTCGCCGATCAGTCGCTCGGGGATTTGCGGGTCCACGCAGGAATACAGCAGCAGGCCCTTGTTCGACGCCGCCGCGGAATAGCCCTGGATCAGCTCGTGGACCAGGTCCAGCGGCGAGAACTCATTGAGTTCCAGGGCCAGTTGCCCGGCCTCGATCTTGGACACGTCCAGCACATCGCAGATCAACTGCAACAGGGTCGAGGAAGAACACTCGATGGCGCGCAGGTAATCGCGCTGCTGGGTATCCAGTTGGGTGCGCGCGAGCAGCTCCAGGGTGCCCAGCACGCCATACAGCGGGGTGCGAATTTCATGGCTCATGGTGGCGAGGAACAGGGTCTTGGCTTCGTTGGCGGCATCGGCCATCTGCCGCGCTTCTTCCAGCGCGGCTTCCACCTGCTTGCGCGCGCTGATGTCGCTGAAGGCGCAGAACAACACGTCCTCGCCCTTGTAGCGGGTGGGCGCGGAACTCAGGTAAAGATGGCGCCCGTCGGTGGTCTCGAAGTAGTCGAAGCGGTTCGGCTCGTGGCTCTTGAAGGCTTGCTGGATCCAGCCGGCGCAGAGTATTTCCCGTTCGACGCCATCGCCAAGCCACTGCTGCGCCAGGGTGTTTTCCAGGACCACCTGGCCATCGGTACGCCGCAGCACGCACAAGGCCACGGGCGCGGTCTGGATCACGTCGCGGCTGAACAGCTCGCTCTCGACCAGCGCCTGGATACGGCTCAGCGCAGGGGTGATGAAACGGTGCTCGATGCGGCGGGTCAGCAGGCAGATCAGGCTGATGCTGAACAGGCAGAACGCCAGGACGCCGGCCAGCTGCGGCCAGAGCGCGATCAGCAGGGACTGCAGGCTGAAGGAGTAGACCAGTTGCCAGTCGGAGGTCATCAGTTGCTTGCGGATCACCAGGTGATCGGGCCACCAGCCACTGCCGACAAAACCGAAGAAGTTGCTGCCTTGCAGTTGCTGCAGGGCCTGCCCCAGGCGCCCGGCCGGGGTGTTGGTGAACAGCAGCGCGCCTTCGGAGTTGAACATCATGAACTCGCCGGCGCTCTGGTCGCTGAGGGCCTTGAGCACTTCCCGCCCATCCATTTCCAGGCCCAGCCAGCCGGAGTCATCGGTGCGCTCGTCGAGCCGGGTGAAAATGTACAGCTGCGAAGTCTGCGTGGACGGGTCGGTCAGCCACAGCTCGTTGGTGTCCGGATGCTCCCCATGGTTCAGGACCTCAAGCTTGGAGAGGATGGTCCTGGGCAGGTTGGGGGAGGTCGGGTTGCTGCTGTAGAGGCGCATGACCCGGGCCTCGGGGCCAGGGCTTACATAGAGCAGGTTGACCTGCTTGGCCTTGAAGTATTCGCGCATGCGCTGGCTCAGCCAGATGCTCCACGGATCATCGATGTCGCCCAGTTGCAGGTGCAGTTCTTCGCTGGAAGGCGGATACCCCTGGACCTGCCTGGATCGGCGTACCGCGGACAGGCTGAGGCTTTCCAGCAAGGCCTCGCGGCTGGTGAAGAAGGTCTGGGCTTCGGCGATGGCGCTGCTCATGTAGCCGCGGCGCCGGGAAATGTCGTTGCTGAGGGTGGAATTGAGGAAGTTGTAGACGGCGCCGAGGATGCCGACCAAAAGAATGAGTGCGAAAAGACGCAGCAACCTGCTGGCGGCTTCAGGACTGGAAAATAGGGGACTGATCTGATGAAGGTAGGTCTTTAATCTCATTGACCCACTCTAAATAAACCCTCATTAATCCGGGATAGGACGATCCTTAAAGTCGCGGTATTTCGCCGCTTCCAGCCTGGTCCACGACGAAAAAAACCTGGCACGGGCACCAGGTTTTTCAGTGGGACATGCCTCGCGACAGCCGGCTCAGACCACTGCCAGTCGCTGCTTGTGCAGTGGCGCGGGAAAGGCCTGGTCGATGGCCGCCAGGTCTTCGTCGTGCAAGCGCAAGCCGGCCGCCTCGGCATTCAGCCGGACATGCTCGGGGTGTACCGCCTTGGGAATGGCGATCACGCCGTCCTGGCGCAGGACCCAGGCCAGCGAGACCTGGGCCGTGCTCACGCCATGGCGGTCGGCGACCTGCTGCAGCGTAGGGTGGCGCAGCAGCTTGCCGGCCTGGGCGATAGGACAGTAAGCCATGAGCGGCAAACGCTGTTGTCGCGCGGCGGGCAGCAGGTCGAATTCGATGCCGCGTTCCTCGATGTTGTACAGCACCTGGTTGGTGGCGCAGGCCGGGCTCGTCAGTTCCTCGAGGTCATCGAGGTCGAAATTGGAAACGCCCCAGCGGCCGATCTTGCCGTCTTCGCGCAGGCGCTCGAAGGCTTCCACGGTTTCCTCGAGCGGGTACTGCCCACGCCAGTGCAGCAGGTACAGATCGATGTAGTCGGTACCCAGGCGCCGCAGGCTGCGCTCGCAGGCTTGGGGAATGTCTTTGCGGCTGGCGTTGTGCGGGTACACCTTGCTGACCAGGAACACCCGGTCGCGCTGGCCGGTGATGGCGGCGCCAACCACTTCCTCCGCGCCGCCCTCGGCGTACATCTCGGCGGTGTCGATCAGGCTCATGCCCCGTTCGATACCGGCCTGCAGCGCGGCAATCTCGGCGTTGCGCTGGTGGCGCTCCTCGCCCATGCGCCAGGTACCCTGGCCAATCACCGGGACGGGCACGCCCGCCAGCTCGAGTGTTCGCATGACAATCTCCTGAAAGGGTTAGGGATCCAGAGAAGCAAAGGCGCGGTGCTCGGTCAAGGTAACGAAGAGGACGGGAGAATTTTTCATATTCATTTAAGGAATAAAATAACTACCATTTATTCCTTTTAATGTGAAAGGACACAAGGCACCTTAAAGGCCTGCACGGCGCTGCGCCAGTGCCCACCCCAGACAGGAAGGCCCATCATGACCATCAAGGCAATCAATGTTCGCAACCAGTTCAAGGGCATCATCAAGGAGATCCATGAAGGCCAGGTGGTCTCGGAGATCGATGTGCAGACCGCCTCGGGCATCGTCACCTCGGTGATCACCACGCGCTCGGTGCGCGACCTGGAGTTGAAGGTCGGCAGCGAGGTCATCGCCTTCGTCAAATCCACCGAGGTGTCGATCGCCAAGCTCTGAGACCCGCGATCCGAGCCCGCGTCATGCCCCGCACCGCGCTTGCGATCCTCGCCGAACCCTGCCACAGGGTACCGGCGAGGCTGGCAAGCCGCCTTTCCCCGAGAAAAGTCGGGCCTCTTTAGAATGATTATTTCTTTGGGTTATGGGATGCGCTGATTCGCGCATATCCATCGCAGCGGAAAACACGCTGTTGTCCTGCTCCCGTCCGCCATGAAATCCATCCGGCTGCTGAAGCGGAAAATCCCGCGCGAGCGGCTGCGCTGAAGCTGTCCCGGCAGCCGCAATTGCTGTTCGATCGGCATCTTGTGCGGCGTTCGCCACTCCCTAGAATCCGCCCCATCCGCTTCGTCCAACTATCGAATCGCTTAGGGAGTTTCACCATGATGAATGCCATGCAGATGCAAATGCCGATGAACGCCAACATGCCGATGATGCCGATGATGGGCATGCCGATGATGATGGCGACCATGAGCTGTGAAATGATGGACGACGGCATGCTGTGCAAGATGATGCCGGCCGCGGGCATGGACATGGCCATGTTCAAGAACAGCGCGCAAATGATGCAGATGATGATGAACTGCGGCATGCCGATGATGATGCACTGCGCCAACATGAGCATGATGTGCATGTCCCAGGCGAGCATGGCCATGCCGATGATGGGCGCCATGATGCCAATGCCGATGATGGGCATGCCGATGCCGTCGATGAAGTGCGTGATGGAGTGCACCGTCGAGGCCGACTGCATGATGTGCAAGATCATGCCAATGGCCGGCATGAACATGGACATGATGAAAAGCTGCTGCGCCCTGATGATGAAGATGATGAACGACTGCGGCATGCCGATGATGATGAGCTGCAACGGCATGCCGATGATGTGCTGCACCTGCTGATTCCTCGCAGCGGCACCCAACAAGCCCGGCCGGGACGATCCCGCCGGGTTTTTTTTATTTCAGGCACCCACTCGAACTTCGGATTCCCCCTGGGGTTGGGCGACGGCCCTTGCTCGTTCCCGGTACTCCCGTGGCGAGCATTTGATGATGCGCTTGAAGGCATTGCTGAACGCGCTGTCGGACTCGTAGCCCAGGGCCTGGGCGATCGAGGAAATCGTCAGGTGGGTGTTGCGCAAGGACCGGGTCGCCAGTTGCATGCGCCAACGCAACACGTATTCCAGGGGCGAAAAGCCGGCGGCCTGTTTGAAACGCAGCGCCAGTGTCGAGCGCGAGACACCGGCCACTTGGGCCAGGGCCTCGACCGTCCAGCGTTGGGCAGGGCTGGTGTGAATGGCCTGGACGGCGGCGCCGATACGCGGTTCGGACAGCGCCGAGAGCCAACCCGGGGTATTGCCTCCTTCCTGCTCCAGGTAAATGCGCAGTACCTGCACCAGCATGATGTGGCCCAGGTGCTGGACCATCAGGGCGCCGCCGGGGGATGGAGTGGAGAGTTCGTGCGCCAGCCGCTGCAAGGCCCAGCGCAATACGGATGCCTGGTCCGACTCGCTCTTGATCACCGCGACCGGTGGCAGGCTGTCGAACAGAAGCTCGGCTTCGTCGCCAAAGGCGAAACGCCCGCCGACCAGAAAGCAATCTTCATCACTGCCGCAATGCGCCACGCCGTTGACGGCGTGAGGATAGATCGCCTCGGCAGCGATCGCTGGCAGCGAAAGATCGCTGCCAATCAACAGGGGGCGCCCACGGGATAGCAGGAAACAGTCGCCTGCTTCCAGCCATATCGGCTCTGCTTCTCCTTCCACGGCCAGCCAGCAAGCCCCCCGCACAAGCACGTTGAACTTGACGCCTTCCGGCGCCGGGAAGCGCACGGCCCAGTCGCCGCCGGCTTTCAAACCACCGAAAAAGGAATGCTGGCTACTGAGCTGGGTGAGGACTTCTGATAGGGGATCCATGTGTCAAACCGGACGCTCTCGATAGAAAGTAGGACGCCATTGCATTCACGCTCCAGCTTCGGGCTCGCAGAATGAAAGCGCTTCAAATTGGCAGCTTGGTTTCCATTCGTAAAGGACATTGCAATGACCCATAGACAGACGCCTGTTCATTCCGGTTTCAGCGCAGCTTCGACGGCATCCGAGGTACTCGAAGGTCTCGATCTTTCCCGAACCACGGCTCTGGTCACGGGAGGGCATTCCGGCCTGGGCCTGGAAACCACTCGGGCGCTGGCCGGCGCCGGGGCACGGGTCATAGTGGCGGCCCGCGATCGCCAGGCGGCCCAGGCCCGGGTTGCCGGTCTCGCCAATGTCGAGGTACATGGGCTGGACCTGGCCGACCTGGCGAGCATCAAGCGTTTTTCGGAGGCGTTTCTGGCGAGCGGCACGCACCTGGATATATTGATGGGCAACGCCGGCATCATGGCTTGCCCTGAAACCCGAGTGGGCCCCGGTTGGGAGGCGCAGTTCGCGACCAATCACCTGGGCCACCATGCGCTGGTCAACCGGCTCTGGCCGGCGTTGCAAGGCGGCGCCAGGGTGGTGATGGTGTCCTCCGCGGGCCATCACTCATCCGCCATTCGCTGGGACGACCCGCAGTTCGATCGGGGCTACGACAAGTGGCTTGCCTACGGCCAGTCGAAAACCGCCAACGCGCTGTTCGCCGTGCACCTGGACCGGTTGGGGCGCGAGCAGGGCGTGCGGGCGTTCTCTCTGCACCCCGGCATGATCGCCACACCTCTGCAGCGTTACCTGCCCAAGGAAGAAATGCTCGCCCTGGGCTGGATAGACGCCGAGGGCAATCCGGCGAACCCGGCCTTCAAGAACACTCGGCAAGGCGCCGCCACCCAGGTCTGGGCTGCGACATCGCCGAAGCTGGATGGCCTGGGTGGGTTGTATTGCGAAGACTGCGAGGTGGCCAGGCTCGACGAGAGCGAGCCGGCGTCGTTCGTTGGCGTAAGGCCCCATGCCGTCGATCCGGAACAGGCCGAACGTCTTTGGCGCCTGTCGGCCGAACTGACCCGGGTGGATGCCTTCTCATGAGCAATCGTCAAGTCATCCTGGCTGCGCTTCCCCAGGGCAAGCTGGGGCCTGAACACTTCCGTATCGAGGAAGCCGCGCGTCCAGTACCGGCCGAGGGCCAGGTGCTGGTTCGCACCCTGTACGTATCGCTCGATGCCGCCAGCAGGGCCTGGATGCAGGGCGCTACCTATCGGGCAGGCCTTGAGGCCGGCGAGGTCATGGCCGGCATGGCGCTGGC
Organism: Pseudomonas sp. GW456-L12; assembly: GCF_059424045.1. Classification (NCBI taxonomy): domain Bacteria; kingdom Pseudomonadati; phylum Pseudomonadota; class Gammaproteobacteria; order Pseudomonadales; family Pseudomonadaceae; genus Pseudomonas; species Pseudomonas sp. GW456-L12. The sequence continues at coordinate 1,797 of NZ_JBWKZA010000010.1, read as the reverse complement.
AGAGGTGATCGAATCACGCTCATCGCACCTGGTGATCGGCGACCTGGTGTTTGCCGAGACGGGCTGGCAGGCCTTCGCCGCGGTTACTGCCTACGGTCTGGTCAGGTTGCCGCGGATCGAACCACTGACGTATCTGCTCAGCATCTATGGCGTGCCAGGCCTGACGGCCTATTTCGGCCTGCTCGAATGCGGCCGGCCCAAGGCCGGTGACACCGTGGTGGTTTCCGCGGCGGCGGGGGCGGTTGGCTCGATTGTCGGGCAGATCGCCAGGCTCAAGGGCTGCCGTACGGTCGGCATTGCGGGTGGCGCCGCCAAGTGCGGCGTGCTCATCGGTGAACTGGGGTTCGATGCGGCGCTCGACTACAAGGCGGGCAACCTGCTCGACGATCTGCGCGCGGCATGCCCGGACGGGATCGATGTCTATTTCGACAATACCGGGGGCCGCATACTGGATGCCTGCCTGTCGAATATGGCGAACCATGGGCGAGTCGTCTGTTGTGGCGCCGTTTCACAATACGACGGCGGTGTAGCGGGCTCCGGATCGCTCGCGATGCCAGGGATGGTCATTATCAAGAGCCTGACATTGCGCGGCTTCCTGCTGGCGGACTTCCTGGAGAACCGCGAGCAGGCGATGCTCGAACTCAAAGGCTGGGTCGAATCCGGCCAGTTGCGGGTGCGCGAGGATGTGCTCGAGGGGCTGGACAGTTTGCCGGCTGGGTTGATCGGTTTGCTGGGGGGAGAGAACGTCGGTAAGCGAATGGTGAAAGTCCTATGAAATCCGTTGTCACGACATCGAAGCTCGACATCGCCTGTCTCGAATGGAACCCGCAAGGCCGGCACACTGCCGTTTGGTCGTTTCCCCGGCCGTTCAATCCGTATTCGCCTTCACGCCTGGCATGACGCGCGCAAGGATTCAGTCCAGGCGTTCCGGGTAGGTCACCACCAGGTAGGCCACCGCTTCGCTGTCGGCGGGGTTGCGGTAGCGGTGCGGCTGGTCGGCGTAGAACAGGATCGAGTCGCCGGTGGAGAGCAGGTAGCGTTCTTGGTTGACGCTGATTTCCAGTACGCCCTGGGACACCACCAGGTTTTCCTGGACCCCCGGCCCGTGTCCTTCGGACTGGTCTTCGCCGAGCGGGCTCAGGCGCAGTTCGTAGAATTCCGATTGGCGCGCCACGTCGAAGGGGAACAGGGCGCGGCTGACAAAGGCGCCGTTGGCGCTGACCAGGCGTTTGCTCCGGCTCGACGGCAGCACCGCCACGCCTTCGAAGGCGCGGTGTTCGAGAAAGGCCGCGACCGACACCTTCAGGCCCTTGGCGATCTTGCACAGCACCTTGATCGACGGCACGCTGCGCCCGGACTCGATCTGCGCCAGCATCGCCCGGCTGACCCCGCACTGGCGGGCCAGGGCATCCAGGGACAGATGACGCTTGCTGCGCAGGCGTTGCAGGTTTTGCGCGACCCGTTCGCTGATGGGGTCCTCTTCCTGAGTCTCCAGGTGGGTCAAATCAAGGCCGGGTTCGTCGGCGCTCGCCAGAAAGCGCGAGGGTTCCTGGACGCTCACGCGTGGTAGGTCCTGGTCGGCCGGGCCGCCTGAACCCACTGGAACGCCTGGTAACCGGCATTGCGCGCGTACATCTCCCACATGGCCCGGGCCAGTTGCTGGGCCTGCTTGCGTTTGCGGAACTGGGCGAAGTCGATAACGTTGTCAGTCGGTTTCATAAAGCACTTCACTGTCGTGACCAATGGGCGGGATGAGCTGAGAGTACGTGGTTATTTTTATAACCATAAATACTGATT
>NZ_JBWKZA010000009.1:0-260518 GCF_059424045.1 Pseudomonas sp. GW456-L12 | reverse complement strand
GCCCCAGCCCATCCCCCGCCAGCGATTCCGAGCCTGTCTCTGCGGTGAGCAAACCCTGGTTTGTCTACCTGGTGCGCGCCGCCAACGGCGCCCTGTATTGCGGCATCAGCGACGACCCGATCAAGCGTTTCGCCAAGCACCAGAGCGGCAAGGGCGCGCGCTTCTTCCTCTCCAGCCCGGCCGTCGCGCTGGTCTACACCGAGGCCTGCCGCGACAAGAGTGAAGCCCTGCGCCAGGAACGGCTGATCAAGAAACTTAGGAAAAGCGCCAAGGAGTGCCTGGTGGCCTCGGCCGTCGTGGCTTATCAAACTGACTGATACGTTGCCATCAGGCAGAGCGGTGGGCTGCCAGGCGTTTGCACGCTAAGCTGGTTCTTCCTACTTATCCGGTGGACCCCAGCATGTCAGAGTTGATTCTGCATCATTACCCGACCTCGCCTTTCGCGGAAAAAGCCCGCCTGTTGCTAGGCTTCAAGGGCTTGTCCTGGCGCTCGGTGAAGATCTCGCCGGTGATGCCCAAACCCGATCTCACCGCGCTGACGGGTGGTTATCGCAAGACCCCGGTGTTGCAGGTCGGTGCCGATATCTATTGCGACACGGCGCTGATCGCCCGGCGGCTGGAGCAGGAAAAGGCCTCGCCGGCACTGTTTCCCGAAGGCCGGGAAATGGTCAGCGCGACCTTCGCGGCCTGGGCCGATTCGGTGGTGTTCCAGCATACGGTGAGCCTGGTATTCCAGCCTGAGTCGGCGGCCGTGCGTTTCGGCCATTTGCCGCCGGAAGCGGTCAAGGCCTTCATGACCGACCGCGCCGGGCTGTTCAGCGGCGGCAGTTCTACCCGTGTGCCGCTGGAGTTGGCCAAGCATCAATGGCCGACGCTCATGGCGCGCCTGGAGCAGCAGTTGCAGCGTGAGGAGGGCGACTTCCTGTTCGGTGAGCCGTCGATTGCCGACTTTGCCATGGCCCACCCCCTGTGGTTCCTCAAGGGCACGCCGGTGACTGCGCCGCTGGTGGACGCCTATCCGGCGGTGGCGGCATGGCTGGCCCGGGTACTGGGGTTCGGTCATGGTGCTTCGAGTGCCATGACTTCCGAAGAGGCGCTGGAAGTGGCGCGCAGGGCTACACCGGCAGCCTTGCCGGATGAAGCCTTCATAGACCCGAACGGTTTCCAGGCTGGCCAGCAGGTGCGGATCGCGGCGACCGACTATGGCGTCGATCCGGTGGAGGGGGAGTTGCTGTTTGCCGGGCGCGAGGAGCTGATCCTGCGCCGCGAAGACCCGCGCGGCGGATTGGTGCATGTGCACTTCCCGCGTTTCGGGTTCCGTATCGAGGCGCTATAAGGCGGCAGGTCTATCGCAAGCAAGCTCGTTCCGACAGAGGTTGTTCGGCCCTTGTAGGAGCGAGCTTGCTCGCGATGCGTTTAGCGTTGCAACGCCGCCATGATCCCGTCGGGGTCATAGGTACGGATCAAGGTGCCATTGACGTCCAGGATCGGAATTCCGGCGCCGCCGAGCTCGGTATAGGCCTTGCGCGCCTCGGCATCCTTCTCGATATCGAACTCGCGAAAGGCAATGCCCTTCTGATCGAGAAAGCGCCGGGTGGCCTTGCAGTAGCCACACCAGTCGGTGGCGTAGAGCACCACCCGGGCATTGGCCCGGACCTGCTCCGAGGCGGCCTGCGAGGGGTTGAACAGGTGCTCGATCTTGCCCCAGTTCTGGTACGCCACGACCACCAGCAGGATCAGCAGGAATTTCTTCAGCACGCCCTGCAGCATCAGTTGCGGCGCTTGAGCTGATCGGTCAGTTGGGTCGGCAGGCCCTTGATGATCAGGGTCCCGGCTTCTTCGTCATACTCGATCTTCGAGCCCAGCAGGTGCGCCTCGAAGCTGATGGACAGGCCTTCGGCGCGGCCGGTGAAGCGGCGGAACTGGTTGAGGGTGCGTTTATCCGCCGGGATTTCCGGCGACAGGCCGTAGTCCTTGTTGCGGATGTGATCGTAGAACGCCTTGGGGCGGTCCTCGTCGATCAGCTCCGAGAGTTCTTCCAGGCCCACGGGTTCGCCGAGCTTGGCCTGGCTGCTGGCGTAGTCCACCAGGGCCTTGGTCTTTTCCCGGGCGGACTCTTCCGGCAGGTCTTCGCTTTCGACGAAGTCGCTGAACGCCTTGAGCAGGGTACGGGTCTCACCCGGGCCGTCGACGCCTTCCTGGCAGCCGATGAAGTCGCGGAAGTACTCCGAGACTTTCTTGCCGTTCTTGCCCTTGATGAACGAGATGTACTGTTTCGACTGTTTGTTGTTCTGCCACTCGGAGACGTTGATCCGCGCGGCCAGGTGCAGTTGGCCCAGATCCAGGTGGCGCGACGGGGTCACGTCCAGCTCGTCGGTCACCGCCACGCCTTCGCTGTGGTGCAGCAGGGCGATGGCCAGGTAGTCGGTCATGCCTTGCTGGTAGTGGGCGAACAGCACGTGGCCGCCGACCGACAGGTTGGATTCTTCCATCAGCTTTTGCAGGTGCTCGACCGCGACGCGGCTGAAGGCGGTGAAGTCCTGGCCGCCATCGAGGTATTCCTTCAGCCAGCCGCTGAAGGGAAACGCGCCGGACTCCGGGTGGAACAGACCCCAGGCTTTGCCCTGTTTGGCGTTATAGCTTTCGTTGAGATCGGCGAGCATGTTCTCGATGGCCGCGGATTCAGCCAGTTCGGAATCACGGGCGTGCAGAACTGCGGGTGTGCCGTCGGGTTTTTTGTCGATCAGGTGGACGATGCAATGGCGGATCGGCATGGGCTTCTCGGCTGGTTGGCGGGAGAGGGCGTGACTCCCCGAAAAAGTGCCCAGTGTACCGCACCCGCTGGTTTTGGCGCTGTTTGACGGGTGTGGAAGGCGGCCTGGGTCAAGCTTATGCATTTTTTTACGGATTTAGAGCAATAAAGCTGACCAAATGGCTAGGTAGAGGCGGATATTTCCCCGTCTCTGTGCTAGTTTTGCCCCGTCTTACGCGATGTCTCGGCGTTAAGCGTGCATTCAGCATTTGTCAGGTCGAACCAAACCCTGATTTCGGTATCTATAACCCCGATCTTTCGTGGTTGTGACCGGGGTGCCAGATCCACAAGATCTGGCTCGATGGCTGACACTGCACTCTGCAATCCAAATGAATTTGATAGGGAAGGAACACCACAATGGCTATTACTAAAGACCAACTGATCGCTGATATCGCTGAAGCTATCGACGCGCCGAAAACCACCGCGCGTAACGCTCTGGACCAACTGGCCCAGATCGTTGCTGATCAATTGGAAAATGGCGGCGAAATCACTCTGCCAGGTATCGGCAAACTGAAAGTGACCGAGCGTCCTGCCCGTACTGGCCGTAACCCATCGACTGGCGCTGCCATCGAAATCGCTGCCAAGAAAGTTATCAAGCTGGTTGTGGCTAAAGGCCTGACCGACTCGATCAACAAGTAAGACTGCAGTAAGACCGTGCCTCGGAACGCTTCCGGGCACGGTTTTCAGGCTTTAAGGCCGCAACGATTTACGCAAGGTAAATCGCCGTTTTGCCCCTCGTATCTATCCCATCCGAACCCAACGCTCCTGGCGCCAGGCCTGTTGCTGTGCCTTGTCCTTGAAGGTCCAGGCGACGAAGCGGCTCTGTTTCTGTCCCTGTGACATTTCCACCACCTGACTCTCCAGTGCTCCAGCTTTTTTCAGCGCGGCCTGAATCGCCGGCAGGTTCGAGGCTTTCGACACCAGGGTGCTGAACCACAACACCTGTTGCGCCACCTGGGCGCTTTCGCCGATCAACTGGGTCACGAAGCGCGCTTCGCCACCTTCGCACCACAACTCCGCCGCCTGGCCGCCAAAGTTCAGTACCGGCAGCTTGCGCTTGGGATCTGCCTTGCCCAGCGCTCGCCATTTGCGCTGGCTGCCGCGCGTGGCTTCTTCCAGGGAGGCATGGAAGGGCGGGTTGCACAGGGTCAGGTCGAAGCGTTCGTCGCTTTCCAGCAGCCCCAGCAGGATCTGCTTGCGGTTGCTCTGCTGGCGCAGGCCGATGGCCTTGGTCAGGCCGTTGGCCTGGACGATCGCCTTGGCGGCGGCGAGAGCGGTGGTGTCGATGTCGGAACCGAGGAACTGCCAGCGGTAATCGCAGTGGCCGATCAGCGGGTAGATGCAGTTGGCGCCGACCCCGATGTCCAGCACCCGCACCGCCGCGCCGCGGGGAATTACGCCTTCGTTACGCTCGGCCAGCAGGTCGGCCAGGAAATGCACATAGTCGGCACGACCGGGGACTGGAGGGCAGAGGAAGTCGGCCGGAATATCCCAATGGGCGATGCCGTAGAACGCCTTGAGCAATGCCCGGTTGAACACCCGCACCGCCGCCGGGTTGGCGAAGTCGATGCTCTCCTTGCCATAGGGATTGATGATCACGAAAGCCCCCAGCTCCGGGGTGCTCTTGATCAACTGGGGAAAGTCATAGCGGCCTTGATGGCGATTGCGCGGGTGCAGGCTGGCCTTTTCCCGTGGCACGACGGCCTTGGCCGGAGCTGCAGGTTGAGGCTTGGTGCGCGAAGCTTTGGGAGGGCGGGGGGCAGTCATGGGCGAAGTCGGTTCGGGTATGGCTCAAAGTGGCGCGCATTGTCCCATATCTGCCCGGGCGACGTAGCCTCTGTAGGAGCCGCCGAGGATAACGCGGTGTGCCAGGAATAACGCTTCGCGGGCAAGCCTCGCTCCTACAGAGGCATAAGCTTTTCGGCCGGGTACAAAAAAGGGAGCCCCTTTGCAGGGCTCCCTTTTTTACCGCTCGGATCGCCGTTACAGGCTGGAAATCCGCGCGTGCTGCTCGGCCAGCTTGCCCAGGGCCTGTTCGGCCTCGGCCAGTTTGGCGCGTTCCTTGTCGATGACTTCGGCCGGGGCCTTGTCGACGAAGGCGGCGTTGGACAGCTTGCCGCCGACCCGCTGGACCTCGCCTTGCAGACGCTGGATTTCCTTGTCCAGGCGCGCCAGTTCGGCACCCTTGTCGATCAGCCCGGCCATCGGCACCAGCACTTCCATCTCGCCGACCAGGGCGGTGGCGGACAGCGGTGCTTCGTCGCCGGCCTTCAGCACGGTGATCGATTCGAGTTTGGCCAGCTTCTTCAGCAGGGTCTCGTTTTCGCTCAGGCGACGCTGGTCTTCGGCGTTGACGTTCTTCAGGAACAACGCCAGTGGCTTGCCCGGGCCGATGTTCATTTCGGCACGGATGTTACGGGTGCCGAGCATCAGGCCCTTGAGCCATTCGATGTCGTCTTCGGCGGCCTGGTCGATGCGTGCTTCATTGGCCACCGGCCAAGGCTGCAGCATGATGGTCTTGCCTTCGGCCCCGGCCAGCGGCGCCAGGCGCTGCCAGATTTCTTCGGTGATGAACGGCATGAACGGGTGGGCCAGGCGCAGCGCCACTTCCAGTACGCGCACCAGGGTGCGGCGGGTGCCGCGCTGGCGCTCGACCGGCGCGTTTTCGTCCCACAGTACCGGCTTGGACAATTCCAGGTACCAGTCGCAGTACTGGTTCCAGATGAACTCGTACAGCGCCTGGGCCGCCAGGTCGAAGCGGAACTGGTCCAGCTGGCGGGTCACTTCGGCTTCGGTGCGCTGCAGTTGGGAGATGATCCAGCGATCGGCCAGCGACAGCTCGTAGGCTTCGCCGTTCTGACCGCAGTCTTCGCCCTTGTCCAGCACGTAGCGCGCGGCGTTCCAGATCTTGTTGCAGAAGTTGCGATAGCCTTCGACGCGGCCCATGTCGAACTTGATGTCGCGGCCGGTGGACGCCAGCGAACAGAAGGTGAAGCGCAGGGCGTCGGTGCCGTAGCTGGCGATGCCGTCGGCGAACTCCTGGCGGGTCTGCTTCTCGATCTTCTTCGCCAGTTGCGGCTGCATCATGCCGGTGGTGCGTTTCTGCACCAGGGCTTCGAGCTCGATGCCGTCGATGATGTCCAGCGGGTCAAGGACGTTGCCCTTGGACTTGGACATCTTCTGGCCCTGGCCGTCGCGAACTAGGCCGTGTACGTACACGGTCTTGAACGGAACCTGCGGCGTGCCGTCTTCGTTCTTCACCAGGTGCATGGTGAGCATGATCATCCGGGCGACCCAGAAGAAAATGATGTCGAAACCGGTCACCAGCACGTCGGTCGGGTGGAAAGTCTTGAGGAAATCGGTCTGCTCCGGCCAGCCCAGGGTGGAGAAGGTCCACAGGCCCGAACTGAACCAGGTGTCGAGGACGTCGTTGTCCTGTTGCAGTGCAACCTCAGGCCCGAGGTTGTGCTTGGCGCGCACCTCGGCTTCGTCGCGGCCTACATAGACCTTGCCCGACTCGTCGTACCAGGCCGGAATGCGGTGACCCCACCACAGCTGGCGGCTGATGCACCAGTCCTGGATGTCGCGCATCCAGGAGAAGTACATGTTTTCGTACTGTTTTGGCACGAAGGCGATGCGGCCGTCTTCCACGGCGGCAATGGCCGGCTCGGCCAGGGGCTTGGTGGAGACGTACCACTGGTCGGTCAGCCACGGCTCGATGATGGTGCCGGAGCGGTCGCCTTTCGGCACTTTCAGGGCGTGGTCGTCGACGCTGACCAGCAGGCCGGCGGTGTCGAACGCAGCGACGATTTCCTTGCGCGCCTGGAAGCGGTTGAGACCGGCGAACTCGGCCGGGATCTTGCCGTCGATGCTTTCGTTCAGTGTGCCGTCCAGGTTGAACACCTGTGCGGCCGGCAGCACTTCGGCGTTCTTGTCGAAGATGTTCAGCAGCGGCAGGTTGTGGCGCTTGCCGACTTCATAGTCGTTGAAGTCGTGGGCCGGGGTGATCTTCACGCAGCCGGTGCCGAATTCAGGGTCGCAGTAGTCGTCGCCGATGATCGGGATGCGACGACCCACCAGCGGCAGCTCGACGAATTTGCCGATCAGCGCCTTGTAGCGTTCATCGTTCGGGTTAACGGCCACGGCAGAGTCGCCGAGCATGGTTTCCGGACGGGTGGTGGCAACGATCAGGTAGTCCAGGCCTTCAGCGGTCTTGGCGCCGTCGGCCAGCGGGTAGCGCAGGTTCCACAGCGAGCCTTTCTCGTCGTGGTTTTCCACTTCGAGGTCGGAGATCGCGGTGTGCAGCTTGGTGTCCCAGTTGACCAGACGCTTGCCGCGGTAGATCAGGCCGTCTTCGTGCAGGCGCACGAAGGCTTCTTTAACGGCTTCGGAAAGACCGTCGTCCATGGTGAAGCGCTCGCGGCTCCAGTCGACGGACGAGCCCAGGCGGCGGATCTGACGGCTGATGTTGCCGCCGGACTGATCCTTCCACTCCCAGACTTTCTCGAGGAATTTTTCCCGGCCCAGATCGTGGCGATTCTGGCCCTGGGCTTCGATCTGACGCTCCACCAGCATCTGGGTGGCGATACCGGCGTGGTCGGTACCCGGCTGCCACAGGGTGTTGCGGCCCTGCATGCGGCGGAAGCGGATCAAGGCATCCATGATCGCGTTGTTGAAGCCATGGCCCATGTGCAGGCTGCCAGTGACGTTCGGTGGCGGAATCATGATGGTGTACGAGTCGCCCGCGCCTTGCGGGGCGAAGTAATTCTCTGACTCCCAGGTCTGGTACCAGGAAGTTTCAATGGCGTGCGGCTGGTAGGTCTTATCCATGCGCGGCGGGACCCTATTGGCATTTATTCAGGAAAAGCCGGGAAGTATAGCGGAGGGGGGCAGTTGCAAGCTACAAGCCGCAAGCTGCAAGAGGTGGGCGTCCTTCCTGGCTTTTACTTGCCGCTTATAGCTTGCCGCTTGAAGCTGCGGCGAGCAGCCGTTCCAGCCGCGCATCGAGGCGGCGCTTGATCTCGGTTTCGATGTGCGGGGCGAAGTCGTCGATCACGTCTTGCATGATCAGTTGCGCGGCGGCGCGCAGTTCGCTGTCCAGGTGCAGCAGGGCGTCCTGGCTCTTGGGTGCTGGCGCGGGTTTCGGTGTCGGTGCCGGTGTATGGGCTGGCGCGGCAACTACGGGGGCAGGTTGCAGTTCGACCACCGGAGCGGAAGCCGGTTGTGGTTCTGCCGGCGCCTGTTCGTGGGTTTCGACGGCAGGCTTGCCGCCGACCATGTCGAACAGCAGCGGAATCTGCACTTCGCCGTCGACGGTCTCGGTCAGCAGCGGAGGTTGCAGGTCGTCATCGCCGAGCAGTTGGCGGATGGACTCGAGGTCATCCAGCAGGTGCGCGGACTTTTGCAGCGGTTTGGGAGTGTCCATCGATGGCTCAGAGTCGCTGTAAACGGTGATCTTGCAGAGGATAGCCCTGTTCGCGGTAGAAACGGAAACTCTCGCGAGCGGCCTGGCGGATAGTCGGGTCTTCCACCACCACTTCGGCGATGCGGGCGAAACGCTGGGCAAATGCCGGGACTTTCAGGTCCAGGTTGACCAGCAGGTCATGGTGCTCGCCGGGGTCATCGCCCAGGCCGAGAACGATCAGGCCATCCGGTTCGCTTTCGGCGGGGCCGTGGGGCACGAAGGTTTCGCCCTTGAAGCGCCACAACCGGGCATCGAGCTCATCGCGCTGGGCCGCGTCGCTGCAATGCAGGTAGATGCGGTGCCCCATGCGCCAGGCCTTGTCGGTGAGCTTGCAGGCGAAATCCAGGCGCGCCGAAGGATCCGCGCTGGGAAGGATATAGAAGTCGACTTTGGTCATTGCGGTTCCTGAACCCGGGAGTGCGCCGCGTGTGGGCGCACCCCGAGGTCATAGGTTTCAGGCTTTGGCGCGGTCCAGCAGGTACTGGGTCAGCAGAGGAACCGGACGGCCAGTGGCGCCCTTGTCCTTGCCGCCGCTGGTCCAGGCGGTACCGGCGATATCCAGGTGCGCCCAGTTGTACTGCTTGGTGAAGCGCGACAGGAAGCAGGCAGCGGTAATGGTGCCGGCTTTCGGGCCGCCGATGTTGGCGATGTCGGCGAACGGGCTGTCCAGCTGTTCCTGGTACTCGTCGAACAGCGGCAGTTGCCAGGCACGGTCGTCAGCCTGAACGCCGGCGCTCAGCAACTGGCCGATCAGTTCGTCGTTGTTGCCCAGGAGGCCCGAGGTGTGGGAACCGAGGGCGACCACGCAGGCACCGGTCAGGGTGGCGATATCGATCACCGCCTGTGGCTTGAAGCGCTCGGCGTAGGTCAGGGCATCGCACAGCACCAGGCGGCCTTCGGCGTCGGTGTTGAGGATTTCCACGGTCTGGCCGCTCATGGTGGTGACGATGTCGCCCGGACGCGAAGCGGTGCCGCTCGGCATGTTCTCGGCGCAGGCCAGGATGCACACCAGGTTGATCGGCAGCTTGAGTTCCAGCACGGCGCGCAGGGTGCCGAACACGCTGGCGGCGCCCCCCATGTCGTACTTCATTTCATCCATGCCGGCGCCAGGCTTGAGGCTGATGCCGCCGGTGTCGAAGGTGATGCCCTTGCCGACCAGGGTGTACGGCTTCTCGGACTTCTTGCCGCCGTTGTATTGCATGACGATCAGGCGCGGCGGCTGGGCGCTGCCCTGGCCCACGGCATAGAACGAGCCCATGCCCAGGTCCTTGATCTTCTTCTCGTCGAAGACTTCGACTTTCAGGGCCTTGAATTCCTTGCCCAGGGCCTTGGCCTGTTCGCCGAGGAAGGTCGGGTGGCAGATGTTCGGCGGCAGGTTGCCCAGGTTGCGGGTGAATGCCATGCCGTTGGCGATCGCCTTGGCGTGGGCCACGGCGCGCTCGACTTCGGCCTGCGCGGCCTTGATGGTCAGCAGGGTGATTTTCTTCAGGGCGCGCGGTTCGGCTTTCTGGCTCTTGAACTGGTCGAAGCTGTATTCGCCGTCCACCAGGGTTTCCGCCAGCAGGCGGGTCTTGCCGTAGCTGTCGCGGCCCTTGACCACCACTTCGTCCAGCGCCAGCACGGCATCGCTGCCGCCCAGGCCCTTGAGGGTAGTGAGGATGCCACTGACGATCTTGCGGAACGGGCGGTCGCCCAGTTCGGCGTCCTTGCCGGTACCGACCAGCAGGACACGTTCGGCCTTCAGGTTCGGCAGGGCGTGCAACAGCAGGCTCTGGCCGACCTTGCCGTCCAGGTCGCCGCGCTTGAGTACCGCGCCGATGGCGCCGCCACTGAGCTCGTCGAGTTGTTTGGCAACGCTGCCGAGCTTGCGGCCTTCGCCGACGGCGACCACCAGGGTGGCGGTCTTCAACGTTTCCGGGCTAACGCTTTTTACAACCAGTTCCATGTCCGGGTCCCTGAATTAATGGTCAAAGAGCGCAGGGCCAATGCCGTGCGCCAGGCTTGTCATGTATGCAGCTTTTATAAGGAAGAGGCGTCGGCAGCGGCCAACGACAGGGCCGCCAGTTTGAACCCGGGCGGTCGAGGCTGACAACCCTCCCATGAGTGAACTTCGCCGCTTTAGAGGCCTGCGTGAGCATGCGCAGTGACAGGCGCATGCAATCACAGGATAATGCGCCATCTTTTTCGGCGGCTCGGCTTCACGGGCCGTGTTTGCTTGTTTGGCCGCCTTAGCCTGACAACCCTGGAGTGTCTGGTTTGATCGTCTTCCGTTATCTATCCCGCGAAGTGTTGCTGACCCTGAGCGCCGTGAGCGCTGTACTGCTGGTCATCATCATGAGCGGACGTTTCGTCAAATACCTCGCGCAAGCGGCCTCGGGCGCACTGGACCCGGGTTCGCTGTTCCTGATCATGGGCTTTCGCCTGCCGGGCTTTTTGCAACTGATCCTGCCGCTGGGGTTGTTCCTCGGCATTCTCCTGGCCTACGGCCGGCTGTACCTCGAAAGCGAAATGACTGTGTTGTCGGCCACTGGCATGAGCCAGCAGCGCCTGCTGGGCATGACCATGATCCCGGCCGCGCTGGTAGCCCTGCTGGTGGCGTGGCTGAGCCTGAGCCTGGCGCCGCAGGGGGCCAATCAGTTCCAGTTGCTGCTGAACAAGCAGGACGCCATGACCGAGTTCGACACCCTGGTGCCGGGCCGCTTCCAGGCGCTCAACGACGGTACCCGGGTGACTTATACCGAACACTTGTCCGATGACCGGGCCAACCTGGGCGGCGTGTTCATCTCGGAAAAACGCCTGAGCCAGGACAAGAAGGACCAGGGCATCTCGGTGCTGGTGGCAGAGAAGGGGCACCAGGACATTCGTCCGGACGGCAATCGCTACCTGATCCTGGAAAACGGCTATCGCTACGACGGTAACCCGGGCCAGGCCGATTACCGGATCATCAAGTACGACACCTACGGCGTATTGCTGGCCAAGCCGGACGTCAGCGACGAAGTCACCGATCGCGACGCCATGCCGACTCGCGATCTGATCGGCAACCCGGACCTGCGCGCCCATGCCGAGTTGCAATGGCGTATTTCCCTGCCGCTTCTGGTGTTTGTCGTGACCTTGATGGCGGTGCCGCTGTCCCGGGTCAACCCGCGCCAGGGCCGCTTCCTCAAACTGTTGCCGGCGATTCTTCTTTATATGGCTTACCTGACCATCCTGATCGCGGCCCGTGGCTCGCTGGAAAAAGGCAAGCTGCCGCAGGCACTGGGTCTGTGGTGGGTACACGGACTGTTTCTATTGATTGGCCTCGGGTTGCTGTACTGGGAACCCTTGCGTCTGAAACTGGCGAGCCGCCGCAGCATGAAGGAGGTGGCTCGTGGTTAAGCTCGATCGCTACATCGGCAACAGTGTCCTGCTGGCCATCCTGGCGGTATTGGGGATCATTCTCGGCCTGGCGTCGCTGTTCGCCTTCATCGACGAGATGGGCAGCGTCAGTGACAACTACACCGTGATGGATGTGTTGAGTTTCGTGGTCATGACGGCGCCTCGCCGGCTCTACGAAATGCTGCCGATGGCGGCCCTGATCGGCTGCCTGATCGGCCTGGGCAGCCTGGCCAGCAACAGCGAGCTGACCATCATGCGCGCCGCTGGCGTGTCTATCGGTCGGATCGTCTGGGCGGTGATGAAGCCGATGCTGTTCCTGATGCTGGCCGGTGTGCTGATCGGCGAGTACGTCGCTCCCGCCACGGAAAGCCAGGCGCAGGCCAGTCGTGCGCTGGCCCAGGGTTCGGGCGACGCGCAAAGTTCCAAGCGCGGCCTGTGGCACCGCCAGGGTGAGGAGTTCATCCACATCAACGCCGTGCAACCCAACGGCCTGCTGTATGGCGTGACCCGTTATCACTTCGACGATCAGCGGCACATGCTGTCCTCGAGCTTCGCCCGCCAGGCCCGTTTCGAAGAGAACTACTGGCAACTGAGCGACGTCACCACCACCTATTTCCGCGAAGGCCACACCGAAGTCATCAACACCCCTCAGGAACGCTGGGACGTGGCCTTGAGCCCGCAACTGCTGAGCACTGTGGTGATGGCGCCGGAGTCCCTGTCGATCAGCGGTCTGTGGGGCTATATCCACTATCTGGCCGATCAGGGCCTGAACAACGGTCGCTACTGGCTGGCGTTCTGGGTCAAAGTGCTGCAACCGCTGGTCACCGCGGCCCTGGTATTGATGGCGATCTCGTTCATTTTTGGTCCGTTGCGTTCCGTGACGCTTGGTCAGCGGGTGTTCACCGGAGTGCTGGTGGGGTTCACCTTCCGCATTGCCCAGGACCTGCTCGGGCCGTCGAGCCTGGTATTCGGTTTCTCGCCGCTGTTCGCGGTGCTGGTTCCCGCCGGTTTCTGTGCCCTGGCCGGGTTCTGGCTGATGCGCCGGGCCGGCTGACCGGCGCCAATGACGCTACGCGCAAGAGAAACGCCCCTGTCGAAAGACCGGGGCGTTTTGCGTTTATGCACCACTGACAGGCGAACGTGACGCTTGCGTCGTCTATCAGGTACAATTCCCGGCTATTTTTCGGCGGGCTATGCCTGCAGCCTTTTTGAGTGTTGATCCGTGAGTGATTTGAGTCATATCCGCAATTTCTCCATCATCGCCCACATTGACCATGGCAAGTCGACTCTGGCCGATCGCTTCATCCAGATGTGCGGCGGCCTGGCCGAACGTGAAATGGAAGCCCAGGTCCTGGACTCCATGGACCTTGAGCGGGAACGCGGGATCACCATCAAGGCCCACAGCGTTACCCTCTATTACAAAGCCCGCGACGGCATCACCTACCAGCTGAACTTCATCGACACCCCTGGCCACGTGGACTTCACCTATGAAGTCAGCCGGTCGCTGGCCGCCTGTGAAGGCGCCTTGCTGGTGGTCGACGCCGGCCAGGGCGTGGAAGCGCAGTCGGTCGCCAACTGCTACACCGCCATCGAGCAGGGCCTGGAGGTCATGCCGGTGCTGAACAAGATCGACCTGCCACAGGCCGATCCGGACCGGGTCAAGGAAGAGATCGAGAAGATCATCGGTATCGATGCCACCGACGCCGTGACCTGCAGCGCCAAGACCGGCCTGGGTGTCGACGAGGTGCTGGAGCGCCTGGTCACCACCATTCCCGCGCCGACCGGCAACATCGAGGACCCGCTGCAAGCGTTGATCATCGACTCCTGGTTCGACAACTACCTGGGCGTCGTGTCCCTGGTTCGCGTGCGCCATGGCCGCGTGAAGAAGGGCGACAAGATCCTGGTGAAATCCACCGGCAAGATCCACCTGGTGGACAGCGTCGGTGTATTCAACCCGAAACACACCGCCACCACCGACCTGAAGGCCGGTGAAGTAGGCTTCATCATCGCCGGTATCAAGGACATTCACGGTGCGCCGGTAGGTGACACCCTGACCCTGAGCTCGACCCCCGACGTCGAAGTGCTGCCTGGCTTCAAGCGCATTCAGCCGCAGGTCTACGCCGGCCTGTTCCCGGTCAGCTCCGATGACTTCGAAGACTTCCGCGAAGCCCTGCAAAAGCTCACGCTGAACGACTCGTCGCTGCAATACACCCCGGAAAGCTCCGACGCACTGGGCTTCGGCTTCCGTTGTGGCTTCCTCGGCATGCTGCACATGGAAATCATCCAGGAGCGCCTGGAGCGCGAGTACGACCTGGACCTGATCACCACGGCGCCGACGGTGATTTTCGAACTGCAACTGAAGAATGGTGAGACGATCTACGTCGATAACCCATCGAAGTTGCCGGATCTGTCGTCCATCGAAGACATGCGCGAGCCGATCGTGCGGGCCAATATCCTGGTGCCGCAGGAGCACCTGGGTAACGTCATTACCCTGTGTATCGAGAAGCGCGGCATACAGCACGACATGCTGTTCCTCGGCAGCCAGGTCCAGGTGACCTACGACCTGCCGATGAACGAAGTGGTCCTGGACTTCTTCGACCGCCTCAAATCCACCAGTCGTGGCTATGCTTCGCTGGATTATCATTTCGATCGCTACCAATCGGCTAATCTGGTCAAGCTGGATGTGCTGATCAACGGTGAGAAGGTCGACGCCCTGGCATTGATCGTGCACCGTGACAACGCGCACTACAAAGGGCGTGCGTTGACCGAAAAGATGAAGGAACTGATTCCTCGGCAGATGTTCGACGTGGCAATCCAGGCCGCCATTGGTGGGCAGATTGTGGCGCGGACAACCGTCAAGGCGCTCAGAAAGAACGTACTGGCCAAATGCTACGGTGGTGACGTTAGCCGTAAACGCAAGCTGTTGGAAAAGCAGAAGGCCGGTAAGAAACGCATGAAGCAAGTGGGTAACGTGGAGATTCCACAAGAAGCCTTCCTTGCTGTGCTCAGGTTGGATAGTTAGGTCCTATGTCGCTAAATTTCCCGCTGTTGCTGGTCATCGCCGTCGCCGTCTGCGGTCTGTTGGCGTTGCTCGATCTGGTCTTTCTGGCGCCGCGTCGGCGTGCCGCCATTACCAACTATCAGGGCAGCGTCAGCCAGCCGGATGGACTGGTCATCGAGAAACTGAACAAGGAGCCGATGCTGGTCGAGTACGGCAAATCGTTCTTTCCGGTGCTGTTCATCGTGCTGGTGCTGCGTTCGTTCCTTGTGGAACCGTTTCAGATTCCTTCGGGATCGATGAAACCGACCCTGGATGTGGGCGACTTCATCCTGGTGAACAAGTTTTCTTACGGGATCCGCCTGCCGGTGATCGACAAGAAAATCATCGAGGTCGGTGATCCGCAGCGCGGCGATGTGATGGTGTTCCGCTACCCGAGCGATCCGAACGTCAACTACATCAAGCGTGTGGTCGGCCTGCCGGGCGACGAAGTGCGCTACACCAGCGACAAGCGCCTGCTGGTCAACGGCCAGTCGGTCGCCGAGCAACTGGTCGGCTCCGAGCCGGGTACCCTGGGCAGCGCGGAGCTCTACAAGGAAAAACTCGGCGCCGCCGAGCACCTGATCCGCAAGGAAATGAGCCGCTACCGGGCCACCCCGGATCGTCAATGGACCGTGCCTGCCGGGCACTACTTCATGATGGGCGACAACCGCGACAACTCGAACGACAGCCGCTACTGGGATGACCCAAGCATTCCCAAGGACCTGCTGGGCATGGTTCCCGACAAGAATATCGTCGGCAAGGCCTTCGCAGTCTGGATGAGCTGGCCCGAACCGAAACTCAGCCACCTGCCGAATTTCTCGCGGGTTGGCCTGATCAAGTAATCAAACACGGCGCTGTTGAACACAGCGCCGAATGCTTTTCTGGATCTTGTAGAACACCGGCCCGCCAGGTTCGGCAGCCTCCCAGGCGTCACCAGAAGCAGCAGTCAACGATATTCAGGATGTGGATTTGAACACAGCGTTAATTGCCACAGGCACCTCGTGCCTTGTCTCCAAGGTGGTGAAAATCAACCACGAACTCAGCGTGGGTAAACCGTGAGCGTTTCTTTGAGCCGTCTCGAGCGTCAGCTCGGTTACACCTTCAAGGACCAGGAACTGATGGTCCTGGCCCTCACTCACCGCAGTTTTGCCGGGCGCAACAACGAACGCCTGGAGTTCCTCGGTGATGCCATTCTCAACTTCGTCGCCGGCGAAGCGCTGTTCGAGCGTTTTCCCCAGGCTCGCGAAGGCCAGCTGTCGCGTCTGCGCGCGCGTCTGGTGAAGGGTGAAACCCTGGCCGTACTGGCCCGTGGTTTCGATCTGGGTGAATACCTGCGCCTGGGCTCCGGTGAGTTGAAAAGCGGCGGCTTCCGTCGTGAGTCGATCCTCGCCGATGCCCTGGAAGCGCTGATTGGTGCGATCTACCTGGATGCCGGCATGGAGGTCGCGCGTGAGCGCGTGCTGTCCTGGCTGACGTCCGAGTTCGACAGCCTGACGCTGGTCGACACCAACAAGGACCCCAAGACCCGCCTGCAGGAATTCCTGCAGTCGCGTGCCTGTGAACTGCCCCGCTACGAAGTGGTGGATATCCAGGGTGAGCCCCATTGCCGGACGTTCTTCGTCGAATGTGAAATCACCCTACTGAACGAAAAAAGCCGAGGTCAGGGTGTAAGCCGTCGCATTGCCGAACAGGTAGCGGCCGCCGCAGCACTGATTGCCCTGGGCGTGGAGAATGGCCATGACTGATACAACCGCAACACGCTGTGGCTATGTCGCCATCGTCGGCCGTCCGAACGTGGGCAAGTCCACGCTGCTGAACCATATCCTGGGGCAGAAGCTGGCCATTACCTCGCGCAAGCCGCAGACCACTCGGCACAACATGCTCGGCATCAAGACCGAAGGCGCCATCCAGGCGATCTACGTCGACACCCCGGGCATGCACAAGAGCAACGAGAAGGCGCTGAACCGCTACATGAACAAGACCGCCTCGGCGGCCTTGAAAGACGTCGACGTGGTGATCTTCGTCGTTGACCGCACCAAGTGGACCGACGAAGACCAGCTGGTGCTGGAGCGTGTGCAGTACGTGCAGGGCCCGGTGATCCTGGCGATCAACAAGACCGACCGCATCGAGGACAAGGCCGAGTTGATGCCGCACCTGACCTGGTTGCAGGAGCAGTTGCCGAATGCCGAGATCGTCCCGGTATCGGCCCAGCAAGGCCACAACCTGGAAGCCCTGGAAGGCCTGATCGCCAAGCACCTGCCGGAAAACGATCACTTCTTCCCGGAAGACCAGATCACCGACCGCAGCAGCCGTTTCCTCGCCGCCGAACTGGTGCGCGAGAAGATCATGCGCCAGCTGGGTGCCGAGCTGCCGTACCAGATCACCGTGGAAATCGAAGAGTTCAAGCAGCAGGGCAAGACCCTGCATATTCATGCCTTGATCCTCGTCGAACGCGACGGCCAGAAGAAAATCATCATTGGCGACAAGGGTGAGCGCATCAAGCGCATCGGCATGGAAGCGCGCAAGGACATGGAGCTGCTGTTCGACTCCAAGGTCATGCTCAACCTGTGGGTCAAGGTCAAAGGCGGTTGGTCCGACGACGAGCGCGCCCTGCGTTCGCTGGGCTACGGCGACCTGTAATCCTGCCTCGTCGCCGGCGCCTCGTTCCTGCAACGTGCAGGGCGAGCCGCTGGCGATAAAGGTTCAACGAACCTTCCCGTGGACCTGTCACTTTCTCAAGCCTTGAGATCCCCCGACACCTATGTCCAGTAACGCTCCCATCAGCCAGCCCGCTTATGTCCTGCACAGTCGCGCCTATCGCGAGAGCAGTGCATTGGTGGACTTCCTCACGCCCCAGGGGCGGCTGCGCGCGGTGTTGCGCGGCGCGCGGGGCAAGGCCGGGACCCTGGCGCGGCCGTTCGTGCCGCTGGAAGTCGAATTTCGTGGGCGCGGCGAGCTGAAAAACGTCGGGCGCATGGAAAGCGCGGGAACCTCCACCTGGCTCAACGGCGAAGCGCTGTTCAGTGGTCTTTACCTCAACGAGCTGCTGATCCGCCTGCTGCCCGCCGAAGACCCGCATCCGGCGATCTTCGAGCACTATGCGGCAACCTTGCTGGCGTTGGCCGAGGGCAGGGCCCTTGAGCCCTTGCTGCGCGCGTTCGAATGGCGCCTGCTGGACGACCTGGGCTACGGCTTCGCCCTGGACATGGATATCCACGGCGCGCCGATTGAGGCGCAGGGCATGTACCGCCTGCAGGTGGATGCTGGTCTGGAGCAGGTTCACCTGTTGCAACCAGGCCTGTTCAACGGCACCGAGCTGCTGGCCATGGCGCAAGCCGACTGGAGCGCCCCCGGCGCGCTGGCGGCGGCCAAGCGCCTGATGCGCCAGGCCCTGGCGGTGCACCTGGGCGGTCGGCCCTTGGTCAGTCGCGAGTTGTTTCGCAAGCCCTAGTCGTCCCATTGCGCCAATACGCTCGAACCCGGCCTGGCTTGCTCGTGCGACCGAAAGCCGGCAGTTATTTTCGCCAGCGGACACTATATGCTGTGCACCGAATCTCTAACTCCTCAGGAGCGCTTCCGTGACCACCAGCAATCGCATTCTTCTTGGCGTGAATATCGACCACGTAGCCACCCTGCGTCAGGCCCGGGGCACCCGTTACCCTGATCCGGTCAAGGCGGCGCTGGACGCGGAAGAGGCGGGGGCCGACGGCATCACCGTGCACCTGCGCGAGGACCGCCGGCACATCCAGGAGCGCGACGTGCTGCTGCTCAAGGACGTGCTGCAAACCCGCATGAACTTCGAGATGGGCGTCACCGAGGAAATGATGGCGTTCGCCGAGCGCATCCGTCCGGCGCACATCTGCCTGGTTCCGGAAACCCGCCAGGAGCTGACCACCGAAGGCGGCCTGGATGTCGCCGGGCAGGAAGCGCGGATCAAGGCGGCGGTAGAGCGGCTGTCGAAGATCGGCGCCGAAGTGTCGCTGTTCATCGACGCCGATGAGCGGCAGATCGCTGCCTCTCGCCGCGTGGGCGCGCCCGCCATCGAGCTGCACACCGGGCGTTATGCCGATGCCGAAACGCCGAGCGAGGTGGCCGAGGAACTGCGGCGTGTGGCCGACGGCGTGGCTTTCGGCCTGGGCCAGGGCCTGATCGTCAATGCCGGCCACGGCCTGCATTACCACAACGTCGAGGCGGTCGCGGCGATCAAGGGCATCAACGAGTTGAACATCGGCCATGCGCTGGTGGCCCATGCGCTGTTCGTCGGCTTCAAAGGCGCAGTGGCGGAGATGAAGGCGCTGATCCTGGCGGCGGCCAAGGCCTGACGGAGACTCTGTAGCCGCTGCCGCAGGCTGCGATCGACCGGAACGGTCGTGGCGATTTTACGGTTGTCCAGGCCCTGTGGGCCTGTCGCAGCTTTCGGCAGCGGTTACGACAGAGGGTTTAAAGCGGCGGGGTTTCCTGGGTCGGCTTGGTCTTGTCCACGCCCGGCACGTGCAGGTTGCCCTCGGCCACCTGGTCGCCTTCCAGCTGCGGCTGCGTAACCCAGGTCAGGATGTCGTAGTAGCGACGGATGTTGGCGACGAAATGCACCGGCTCGCCGCCCCGGGCGTAGCCATAGCGGGTCTTGCTGTACCACTGCTTCTGCGAGAGACGCGGCAGTATCTTCTTCACGTCCAGCCACTTGTTCGGGTTCAGCCCTTCCTTTTGCGCCAGCTTGCGGGCGTCGTCCAGATGGCCGCTGCCGACGTTATAGGCGGCGAGAGCGAACCAGGTGCGGTCCGGCTCTTCGATCTTGTCGTCCAGCTGATCCTTCATGTACGCCAGGTACTTGGCGCCGCCCTGGATGCTTTGCTTGGCGTCCAGGCGGTTGGACACGCCCATGGCCTGGGCGGTGTTCTGGGTCAGCATCATCAGGCCGCGCACGCCGGTCTTGGAGGTGACGCTCGGTTGCCACAAGGATTCCTGGTAACCGATGGCCGCCAGCAGGCGCCAGTCGACCTTTTCTTCCTTGGCCGAGGCCTTGAAGTGCTTCTCGTATTTGGGCAGGCGCTGTTGCAGGTGCTGGGCAAAGGTGTAGGCGCCGACATAACCCAGGACGTCCACATGCCCGTAATAACGGTCCTTCAGGCGCTGCAGGGTGCCGTTCTTCTGCACCTTGTCGAGGAAGGCGTTGATTTCGTTGAGCAGGCTGTTGTCTTCGCCGGCGGCCACGGCCCAGCTCTGGTTGCTGGCATCGCCAAGGTCGAAGGCCACGCGGATATTGGCGAAATACACCTGGTTCATCGCCACTTCGTTGGAATCCACCAGGGTCAGGTCGATCTGCCCCTCGTCGACCATGCGCAGCAGGTCGACCACTTCGACCTCGTCGGACTCTTCGTATTGAATGCCGGGGTATTTCAGCTTGAGTGCGGCCAGTTGTTCGGCGTGGGTGCTGCCCTTGAGCACCATGATCTTCTTGCCGACCAGATCGCCCGCATCGGTGGGGCGGGACTGGCCGTTGCGGTAGATGATCTGCGGGGTGACTTCCAGATAGGTGTGGGAAAACCGGACTTGCTGCTTGCGTTTCTCGCTGCTGACCAGACCGGCAGCAGCCAGCACCGGGCCGTTAGGTTTACCCAGCTGGTCGAAGAGGTCGTCGAGGTTGTCCGCGGTTTCGATCTTCAGCGTCACCCCCAGGTCATCGGCGAAACGTTTCACCAGCTCGTATTCGAAGCCGGTTTCACCGTTGCGATCCTGAAAGTAGGTGGCCGGGCTGTTACGGGTGACCACCCGCAGCACGCCATCCTCCTTTACTCGCTCGAGCGTGCTGGGTTTCTCAACGCAGGCACTGAGCATCAGGAAGAGTCCGGTTGCGATGAGCCATCGGGCACAGCGCGGACGTAAAGCCATAGGGGAAAACATCTGCGCAGTATACGCAAAGGACAACAACCGCCATATCTCGACAGCGAAGGGCTTGTCTGCTAGAGGTTCCAGCCCCCGGCCAGAGCCCTCGGGAATGGGCCTTCGGGGCCTGTGGAGAGGGGTGAAATAACCCTGCTGAATGGTCCTGACGAGCCTTTGTCACAGGGTGCTGCGCGCGGGCCGACGTCTGGCCGCGCTCGGGCGTGCCGTTTCGGGTGCCGTCGCGGGCGGTTTACGCTAGAATGCACGGCCTCAAAGCACACCCCCCTTCCCGAGGCTGTCCCGAAGATGTTGATCCTGCGCGGCGCTCCTGCCCTTTCTGCCTTTCGCCACAGCAAACTCCTTGAGCAACTGAGCCAGAAGGTTCCAGCTGTCAGTGGCCTGTATGCTGAATTCGCTCACTTCGCCGAAGTTACCGGCGTCCTGACCGGCGACGAACAGCAGGTGCTTGCGCGCCTTCTGAAGTACGGCCCAAGCGTACCGGTGCAAGAACCTACCGGTCGTCTGTTCCTGGTGCTGCCGCGTTTCGGCACCATCTCGCCATGGTCGAGCAAGGCCAGCGATATCGCCCGCAACTGTGGCCTGAGCAAGATCCAGCGCCTGGAGCGCGGCATTGCCTTCTATGTGGCCGGTGAATTCAGCGACGCGCAAGCGCAGTTGATCGCCGACACTCTGCACGACCGCATGACCCAGATTGTGCTGGGCAACCTGGAGCAGGCTGCCGGCCTGTTCAGCCATGCCACGCCGAAGCCGCTGACCGCCATCGATATCCTCGGTGGTGGCCGCGCCGCGCTGGAACAGGCCAACACCGAACTGGGCCTGGCCCTGGCCGAAGACGAAATCGATTACCTGGTCAACGCCTTCCAGGGCCTCAAGCGCAACCCGCATGACATCGAACTGATGATGTTCGCCCAGGCCAACTCCGAGCACTGCCGTCACAAGATCTTCAACGCCAGTTGGGACATCGACGGCCAGAGCCAGGAAAAAAGCCTGTTCGGCATGATCAAGAACACCTATCAGATGCACAACGAAGGTGTGCTGTCGGCTTACAAGGACAACGCCTCGGTGATCGTCGGCAATGTCGCCGGCCGTTTCTTCCCGAACCCTGAAACCCGCCAGTACGGCGCGGTGCAGGAGCCGGTGCACATCCTGATGAAGGTCGAGACTCACAACCACCCGACCGCCATCGCCCCGTTCCCGGGCGCATCCACCGGTTCCGGTGGCGAGATCCGCGATGAAGGTGCAACCGGGCGTGGCGCCAAGCCAAAGGCCGGCCTGACCGGTTTCACCGTATCCAACCTGCAGATCCCGGGCTTCGAACAGCCGTGGGAAGTGCCGTACGGCAAGCCTGAGCGCATTGTCACCGCGCTGGACATCATGATCGAAGGCCCGCTGGGCGGCGCCGCGTTCAACAACGAATTCGGTCGTCCGGCCCTGACCGGCTACTTCCGTACCTTCGAACAGTCGATCGCCACCCCGCACGGTGACGAGGTTCGTGGTTACCACAAGCCGATCATGCTGGCCGGCGGCATGGGCAACATTCGCGAAGAGCACGTCAAGAAAGGCGAGATCGTCGTTGGCTCCAAGCTGATCGTCCTCGGTGGCCCGGCGATGCTCATCGGCCTGGGTGGCGGCGCCGCTTCCTCCATGGCCACCGGCACCAGCTCGGCGGATCTGGACTTCGCTTCCGTTCAGCGTGAAAACCCGGAAATGGAGCGTCGTTGCCAGGAAGTCATCGACCGTTGCTGGCAGCTGGGCGACAAGAACCCGATCAGCTTCATCCACGACGTTGGCGCGGGCGGTCTGTCCAACGCCTTCCCGGAACTGGTCAACGACGGCGACCGCGGTGGCCGTTTCGAACTGCGCAACATTCCAAACGACGAGCCGGGCATGGCCCCGCACGAAATCTGGAGCAACGAATCCCAGGAACGCTACGTTCTGGCCGTCGGCCCGGCCGACTTCGAGCGCTTCCAGGCCATCTGCGAACGTGAGCGTTGCCCGTTTGCCGTCGTCGGTGAAGCCACCGCCGAACCGCATCTGACTGTCACGGACAGCCACTTCGGCAACAGCCCGGTGGACATGCCACTGGAAGTGCTGCTGGGCAAGGCGCCGCGCATGCACCGTTCGGTGGTTCGCGAAGCCGAGCTGGGCGACGATTTCGACCCGTCGAACCTCGACATCGGCGAAAGCATCGAGCGCGTCCTGCATCACCCGGCCGTCGCGAGCAAAAGCTTCCTGATCACCATCGGCGACCGCACCATCACCGGCCTGGTGGCCCGTGACCAAATGGTCGGCCCATGGCAGGTTCCGGTGGCCGACGTGGCCGTCACCGCCACCAGTTTCGACGTCTACACCGGTGAAGCCATGGCCATGGGCGAGCGTACTCCGCTGGCGCTGCTGGACGCCCCGGCGTCGGGCCGCATGGCCATCGGCGAAACCCTGACCAACATTGCCGCGTCGCGCATCAACAAGATCTCCGACATCAAGCTGTCGGCGAACTGGATGTCCGCCGCCGGCCACCCGGGCGAAGACGCACGGCTGTACGACACCGTGAAAGCGGTCGGCATGGAGCTGTGCCCTGAGCTGGGCATCACCATTCCAGTGGGCAAGGACTCGATGTCCATGGCCACGCGTTGGAACGACAACGGCGAAGAAAAAACCGTGACCTCGCCGATGTCGCTGATCGTGACCGGTTTCGCGCCTGTGGCGGACATCCGCCAGACCCTGACCCCGCAACTGCGCATGGACAAGGGCACCACCGATCTGGTCCTGATCGACCTCGGTCGTGGCCAGAACCGCATGGGCGCCTCGATCCTCGCCCAGGTGCACGGCAAGCTCGGCAAGGAGGCCCCGGACGTCGATGACGCCGAAGACCTGAAAGCCTTCTTCGCGGTGATCCAGGGCCTCAACGCCGACGGTCACCTGCTGGCTTACCACGACCGTTCCGACGGTGGCCTGCTGACCAGCGTGGTGGAAATGGCCTTCGCCGGTCACTGCGGCCTGAACCTGAACCTCGACGCCCTGGCCGAGAGCTCGGCCGAGATTGCCGCCATCCTGTTCAACGAAGAGCTGGGTGCGGTGATCCAGGTGCGCCAGGACGCAACCCCGGATGTGCTTGCGCAGTTCAGCGCCGCCGGCCTGGGCGACTGCGTGGCGGTGATCGGCCAGCCGGTCAACAACGGCCATATCAACATCACCTTCAACGGCGAGAATATCTTCGCCGGCGAGCGTCGCCTGTTGCAGCGCCAGTGGGCTGAAACCAGCTACCAGATCCAGCGCCTGCGGGACAACGCCGACTGCGCCGAGCAGGAATTCGACGTCCTGCTGGAAGAAGACAACCCGGGCCTGAGCGTCAAGCTGAGCTTCGACGTCAACCAGGACATCGCCGCGCCTTACATCAAGAAAGGCGTGCGTCCCCAGGTTGCCGTGCTGCGCGAGCAGGGCGTCAACGGCCAGGTGGAAATGGCCGCGGCGTTCGACCGTGCCGGCTTCAACGCGATCGACGTGCACATGAGCGACATCCTCGCCGGTCGCGTCGACCTGAACGACTTCAAGGGCATGGTCGCCTGCGGCGGCTTCTCCTACGGCGACGTACTCGGCGCCGGCGAGGGCTGGGCCAAGTCGGCACTGTTCAACAGCCGTGCCCGCGACGCCTTCCAGGGCTTCTTCGAGCGCAGCGACACCTTCACCCTCGGCGTGTGCAACGGTTGCCAGATGATGTCCAACCTGCACGAGCTGATCCCGGGCAGCGAGTTCTGGCCGCACTTCGTGCGCAACCGGTCCGAGCAGTTCGAGGCCCGTGTGGCGATGGTCCAGGTCCAGGAGTCGAACTCGATCTTCCTGCAGGGCATGGCCGGTTCGCGTATGCCGATCGCCATCGCCCACGGCGAAGGCCATGCGGAATTCGAAAGCGCAGAAGCGCTGCTTGAAGCCGACCTGTCCGGTTGTGTGGCCCTGCGTTTCGTCGACAACCACGGCAAGGTCACCGAAAGCTACCCGGCCAACCCGAACGGCTCGCCGCGCGGGATCACTGGCCTGACCAGCCGCGACGGCCGCGTCACCATCATGATGCCGCACCCTGAGCGGGTATTCCGCGCCGTGCAGAACTCCTGGCGTCCGGAAGAGTGGAACGAAGATGCGGCGTGGATGCGCATGTTCCGTAACGCTCGCGTGTGGGTGAACTAAGACCCGTGTACAAGCTCAGCTTTTTCGTCCCGCCCAGCCACGTGGATGTGGTCAAGAACGCCGTATTCGCCGCCGGTGGCGGACGGATCGGCGCTTACGACCAGTGCGCGTGGCAGGTGCTGGGCCAGGGCCAGTTTCGCCCGTTGGACGGCAGCCAGCCGTTTCTCGGGCAGACCGGCCTGGTCGAGCAGGTGCAGGAATGGAAAGTCGAGCTGGTGGTGGCCGACGAGTTGATCCGTAGCGTGGTGATGGCCCTCAAGCAGAGCCATCCCTACGAGACACCGGCTTATGAAGTCTGGCGTCTGGAAGACTTCTAAGGCCCCGCCCATGAAAAAGCCCGCTGAACCGGTAACGGTCAGCGGGCTTTTTTGTGCCTGCTCTCCGGCAGGAGAGGGTCAGACCTTGGCGCTGACCTCGCTGCGGTTGATCAGGCTATCCAGGGCTTGGCTCAGGCTCGCGGCCTTTTCCCCGATCAGCAGGTGCCAGACACCATCGTCGAGCTGGCTGGAACCCTGGCAGCCGAGGTTCTTCAGCTGGCATTCCGACAGCGCCTTGTTGTCGCCCAGTTGCACCCGCAGGCGGGTCATGGCCACGCAGTCCAGTTGCAGCACATTGTCGCTGCCACCGAAGGCGTCCAGCCATTTCACGGCTTCCTGGGGCGCAATGCTCACCGCTGGCGGTGCTTCGAAGGCGGCGGCAGGGCCTGGCTGTTCCAGTGGCTTGCCGCCGCTGGGCATGGCCAGGCGGATTTCATCGGCGATGCTGTCGGCCAGCGGGCCGACCACCACCTGCAGGCTGCCGCCCTTGCCGGGACGCACCACGGCCATGGCGCCAAGGGCCTTGAGGGCGCTGTCCGATGCCTTGCTGCGGTCGGCCAGTTCCAGGCGCAGGCGGGTGGTGCAGGCACCGACGGTTATCAGGTTATCCGCGCCGCCCAGGGCCTGGATATAGGCACCGGCGCGCTGATTGTTGGTCATGGTGGCTTTTTCGGTGCCCGGGGTGTCTTCGCGGCCCGGGGTTTTCAGGTTGAAGCGTTTGATGCAGAAGTCGAACACCAGGTAGTAGATCACCGCGTACAGCAGGCCCACCGGGAACACCAGCCAGCCGTTGGTCGAGCGGCCCCAGCCGAGGGCCATGTCGATGGCGCCGCCGGAAAAGGTGAAGCCCAGGTGGATGTTCAGCAGGTTGGTCAGGGCCATGGACAGGCCGGTCAGCAGGGCATGCACCAGGTACAGCATGGGGGCGAGGAACATGAAGGCGAATTCGATCGGCTCGGTGACCCCGGTCAGGAACGAGGTCAGGGCCATCGACAGGAAAATCCCGCCCATCACCTTGCGCCGCTCCGGCAGTGCATTGCGGTACATGGCCAGGCACGCCGCCGGCAGGCCGAACAGCATCATCGGGAACATGCCGGTCATGAACTGGCCGCCCTTGGGGTCGCCGGCGAAGTAGCGGGTCAGGTCGCCGGTGACCACGGCGCCGGTGGCCGGGTCGGTAAAGCTGCCGAAAATGAACCAGGCCATGTTGTTCAGGATGTGATGCAGGCCGGTGATGATCAGCAGGCGGTTGAACACGCCGAAAACGAAGGCGCCGAGGCTGCCACTTTCCATCAGCAACTGGCCGAAGCTGTTGATGCCGTGCTGGATCGGCGGCCAGATCAGGCCGAACACCACCCCCAGGCCGACGGCGCTGAAGCCGGTGACAATCGGCACGAAGCGCCGCCCGCCAAAGAACGCCAGGTATTCCGGCAGCTTGATGTCCTTGAAGCGGTTGTACAGGGCACCGGCCAGCAGGCCGCTGATGATCCCGGCGAGCATGCCCATGTTGATACTGGCATCGAGCACCTTGAGGGTCGCGACCATCACCAGGTAGCCGATGGCCCCGGCCAGGCCGGCTGTGCCGTTGTTGTCCTTGGCGAAGCCCACGGCGATGCCGATGGCGAAGATCAGCGCCAGGTTGGCGAAGATGGTCTGGCCGGCATCGTGGATGATCGCGATGTTCAGCAGGTCGGTGTCGCCCAGGCGCAGCAGCAGGCCGGCGATCGGCAGGATCGCGATCGGCAGCATCAGGGCGCGGCCCAGGCGCTGCAGGCCTTCGATGAATAATTGGTACATGGCGTGTCTCCCGGTGTTCTTGTTATTCAGCTCAGGGGCCAGTGTTGGTGGCAGGCATGACGCACCGCCGAGGCACTGCTCAGGTTCAGCAGGTCATGGCTGAGGCGTCGGCATTGCGCAGCGTCCAGTTGGCGGACCCGCTCCTTGATTTCGCCCACTTGCGGTGGGCTCACCGACAGCTCGCTGACCCCCAGGCCGATCAGCACCGGCGTCGCCAGCGGGTCGGAGGCCAGTGCGCCGCACACGCCGACCCAGCGCCCATGCCTGGCCGCGCCGGCGCAGGTCTGGGCGATCAGTCGCAACAACGCCGGGTGCAGCGCATCGACCCGGGCGGCCAGGCCGGCATGGTCACGGTCCATGGCCAGGGTGTATTGCGACAGATCGTTGGTGCCGATGGAGAGGAAGTCGGCGTATTCGGCCAGTTGCTCGGCGAGCAGGGCGGCGGCCGGGACTTCGATCATCACCCCCAGCTCCGGGCGCTGGCTGATCCCCAGCTCGGCGCACAGGCAATCGATGCGTTCGCGGATATGCAGCAGTTCATCGAGCTCGCTGACCATCGGCAGCAGGATGCGGCAGCGTTGCAGCGGGCTGACCTGCAGCAGGGCCCGCAGTTGCTGGTCGAGCAGTTCCGGGCGGGCCTGGGCCAGGCGAATGCCGCGCAGGCCCAGCACCGGGTTGGCTTCCACCGGTAGCGGCAGGTAGTCCAGTTGCTTGTCGCCGCCCACGTCGATGGTGCGGATGATCACCGACTTGTCGCCCATGGCGTCGAGCACAGCCTGATAAGCCAGGCGCTGCTCCTGTTCGTCGGGGGCGGTATGCCGGTCGACAAACAGAAACTCGGTACGCAGCAGGCCGACGCCATCGGCACCGTTGGCATGGGCGCCCTGGGCTTCCTGGCTGGAGGCGACATTGGCGGCGACCTCGATCGCCTGGCCGTCGAGGGTCCTGGCCGGCAGTTGGGCCTGTTGCTGTTGTTGCTCGCGGCGTTGCTGACGGAACAGATGGCTCTGCCGGACCTGTTCGATACGCGTGCTGTCCGGCGTCAGTTCCAGGCGCCCGTGGTCGGCATTCAGCACCACCTGCTGGCCTTGCGGCACATCGAGAAGCTCCGAGCCCAGGGCCACCAGGCAGGGCAGTCCCTTGCCGCGCGCAAGGATCGCCACGTGGGAGGTGGCGCCGCCGGCCGCCATGCACAGGCCGGCAGCGCCTTGCTCGCTCAGTTGCAGCAGGTCGGACGGGGTCAGCTCGTGGGCCGCGACTATGGCGCCGGCCGGCAACTGGTAATGCCAGGCCTCGCCGAGCAGGGCGCGCAGGACCCGCTGTTGCAGGTCGCGCAGGTCGTTGGCGCGTTCGGCGAGCAGGGCATTGCCCAGTTGCAGCAGGATCTCGCACTGTTCGCCGATGGCGTCGCTCCAGGCGTGGGTGGCGGCGCGTCCCTGGCCGATGCTCTGGCGGGCGGCATCCAGCAGCGCCGGGTCTTCGAGCAGGGCCAGATGGGCGGCGAAGATCGCTTCTTCCTGATTGTCCTTGCGTTGCCGGGCGTGGTCCAGGGTGCCGCGAATGTCGCTGCGAACCTTGTCCAGGGCCAGGTCCAGCGCCAGCAGTTGTTCCTGTGGCGGGTGACCGCCGCTGTCTTCGGGCAGGGTCATGGCGGTCAGGTGAAACAGTGGCCCGCAGACCAGCCCGGGGGCGGCGCAGACGCCCTGGATCACCCCGGCTTCGGCGGGGCGCTGGGGCGCGACGGCCTTCACCGCTGGCGCCGCGGCATGGGTGTCTTCGGCCAGCGGGGTGGCGAGGGCGTCCAGCAGCGCCAGCAGGGCGGCCTTGCAGTCCTTGCCCTGGCAACTGACCCGCACCTCGTCCTGCTCGCCGACCCCCAGTCCCATCAGGCTGACCAGGCTGTCGCAGGACGCCGACTTGCCGTTGAAATGCAGGTGCGCCTTGCTGCTGAAGCCCTGGGCGGTCTGGCGTATCAGCGCGGCCGGCCGGGCATGCAGGCCGCCACGATGATTGACCCGGGTCTGGCCTTCCACCTCGTCGGTCGAGGTGTCACCCGCTTCCGCCTGGGCCGTGTTGGCCGCGCGTGGAACGATGTGCAGCAGCGGTTCGCCGACTTTCACCGATTTCAGGGTGATGGGCAGGGTCTGGAAGTGTTCGCCGTTGGTCAGGATCATCAGGCTGATCAGGCTTTTGCTGTTGCGCGCGACCTGGTCGAGATCGAAGCGCAGCAGGGCCTGGCCGCTGCTGACCCGGGCGCCTTCCTGCACCAGCATGGAGAAACCCTCGCCTTGCAGCTGGACGGTGTCCAGGCCCAGGTGCAGCAGCAGTTCCGCGCCATTGTCGGCGCGCAGGGTTACCGCGTGGCCGGTGCGGGCGGCATGCACCACCACGCCGGCGCAGGGGGCGTGCAGGGTGTTGTTCAGCGGGTCGATGGCGATCCCGTCGCCCATGGCGCCGCTGGAAAACACCAGGTCGGGCACCCTGGCGAGGGTGAGCACCGGGCCGCTCAAGGGAGCGCCGAGCGTCAGGTCTTTATTGTTGTTGTGCATGGCGCAGTACTCATCCGTTGAAGGAAAGGCTCAGTGGGTGCGGGTCACTTTGCTCAGGTGCCGTGGCTGGTCCGGGTCCATGCCCCGGGCCTCGGCAAGGCTTGCGGCCATGCCGTAGAAACTCTGGATCGCCAGGATCGGATCGAGGGCCGGGTGTTCGGCCCGTCCCAGGGTCAGGTCGCGTTCGACGATGTCGTCCGGCGCCGCCAGCAGCACCCGGGCGCCACGCTGGCGCATGTCGGCGGCGAGGCTGATCAGGCCGGCCTGCTCCGCTCCCCGTGGGGCGAACACCAGCAGCGGGTAGTTGTCGCCGATCAGCGCCATCGGGCCGTGGCGAACTTCCGCGCTGCTGAAGGCTTCGGCCTGGATCGCCGAGGTTTCCTTGAGTTTCAGCGCCGCTTCCTGGGCGATGGCGAAACCGGCGCCACGGCCGATCACCATCAACCGTTGGCTATCGCGCAAGGCCTCGACGGCCGGGCTCCAGTCCTGGGTCGCGGCTTCGCGCAGGCCCTGGGGCAGGACGAGGCCGGCTTCCAGCAACTGCGCGTCCTGTTTCCAGTGAGCGATCAGGCGGGCGCTGGCGCTGAGGGTGGCGATAAAGCTCTTGGTTGCCGCCACGCTGCGTTCGGCGCCGGCGTGCAGCGGCAGGCAGAACTCGCTGGCGGCTTCCAGCGGAGTGTCCTGGGCGTTGACCATGGCCACGCTCAAGGCCCCGCGTTTGCGCAGCAGGCGCATGCTGTTGACCAGGTCGGGGCTTTGCCCGGACTGGGAAAAGGCGAACGCCGCCTGGCCGCTGACCCGCAGCGGCGCCTGTTGCATGGTCACCACCGACATCGGCAGGGACGCGACCGGGAAACCCAGCTGCTGCATGGTCAGGTAGGCGAAATAGCTGGCGGCATGGTCGGAGCTGCCGCGGGCGACGGTCATCACCACTTGCGGCGGCTGGCGGTTCAGGCGCCCGGCCACCTCGATCAGTTGCGGGTCCAGGTGCTGCAACTGGCCTTCGACGGCCGCGGCGGCGGACAGCGCCTCTTCAAGCATTTTTGAAGTCAATGTCTTCTCCTTCGACCATCACGGCGGTCAGTGTGAGTGAGCGGTCCAGGCACACGCAGTCGGCCCAGCTGCCGACCTGCAAGCGCCCGCGTTCGGCCAGGCCGAGATAATCGGCGGGAAACTGTGACAAGCGTTGCGAAGCCTCGGCCAGGGGCAGGCCGATCTTCACCAGGTTGCGCAAGGCCTGGTCCATGGTCAGGGTGCTGCCGGCCAGGGTGCCGTCCGGCAGGCGCACGCCGCCCAGGCATTTGGTCACGGTGTGGCTGCCGAGCTTGTATTCGCCGTCCGGCATGCCGGCCGCCGCGGTGGAGTCGGTGACGCAGTACAGGCAGGGGATCGAGCGCAGGGCCACGCGCATGGCGCCGGGGTGCACGTGCAGCAGGTCGGGGATCAGTTCCGCGTACTGGGCGTGGGCCAGGGCGGCACCGACTATGCCGGGCTCGCGGTGATGCAGCGGGCTCATGGCGTTGTACAGGTGGGTGAAGCTGGTGGCCCCGGCGTCGAGCGCGGCCACGCCTTCCTCATAGCTGCCCAGGGTGTGGCCGATCTGCATGCGGATGCCGCGGGCGCTGAGGGCACGGATCAGCGCGTCATGGCCGGCGATTTCCGGGGCGATGGTGATCACCCGGATCGGCGCCAGGCGCAGGTATGCCTCGACTTCGGCCATCAGCGCGGTGTGGGCGAAATTGGGCTGGGCACCGAGCTTGCCCGGGTTGATGTACGGGCCTTCCAGGTGCACACCGAGTACCCGGGCGCTGCCGCTGGGGCGCTGTTCGCAGTATTCGCCCATGGCGCCCAGGACCCGGGTGATCTCCTCGGTCGGTGCGGTCATGGTAGTGGCCAGCAGCGAGGTGGTGCCAAAACGCACGTGGGTGCGGGTGATGGTCTCGAACGCCGGGGCGCCTTCCATGATGTCCTTGCCGCCGCCGCCGTGCACATGCAGGTCGATGAAGCCCGGCAGCAGGTAGGGCAGGTCGTTGTCCGCCGGGTCGCAGGGGCTGCCTTCGATGCCGGTGACCTTGCCGTCCCGGTGGTTCAGGCGGCCGCGAATCCAGCCTTGCGGGGTGAGGATGTTGTGTTCGGACATGGGCAGCTCTCTGGGACGGATTCTTGGCGACTCGGCGGCCAGGCTCAGCGACGCAGCTCGGCGACAAAGTCGTAATAGTCGTTGCGGCAATAGGTGTCGGTGACTTCGATCGGGGTGTTGTCCTCGAGGTAGCCGACACGGGTCATCAGCAGCATCGCGGTGCCGGGGGCGATGCCCACCAGGGCGGCGAACTCGGCGCTGGCGTTGATCGCCTGGATGTGCTGCAGGGCACGGACCACCGGGCGGCCGATGCCATCGAGGTAGGCGTAGAGCGAGTCGCCCACGGCATCCGGCTGGGCAATGATCGTGGCCGGCAGGGTGCTCATTTCGATCGCCATCACCGTGTCGTCGGCTTTGCGCAGGCGCTTGAGGCGCGCCACCTTGTCGTTCGGCGACAGGCCGAGGCGGATCAGTTCTTCGTGGGTCGGCGTGGTGATTTCCCGCTCCAGCCATTGGGAACCGGGCACGAAGCCCTTGAGGCGGAGCATTTCGCTGAAGCCCGATAGCCGCGACAGCGGTTGTTCCAGGCGCGGGGTAATGAAGGTGCCGGAGCCCTGGCTGCGGCGGATCAGGCCTTGTTCGAACAGCACTTCCAGGGCCTTGCGCGCGGTGACGCGGGAAATATTGAGCATCTCGCTCAGGTTGCGTTCCGAGGGCAAGGCCTGTTCGGCTTTCCACTGGCCGGCATGGATCGCGGCTTCAAGGTTGCGCGCCAGTTGCAGGTACAGCGGGGTCGGCTGGGTATCGTCAGGGCGCAGGGCCAGGATGTGGTTCATCTGTCGAGATTCCGATGCGTTATTGGTTTGTTGTCGCCCGGTAATGTGGCAAAAACTAATACCACTTAAATACCATGTCAACGCCAGTAGTGTGACGGTGACGCACGAAAACAGGCGCTTTATGGGCGTTGGCGGGGATGGTTTGGGGAAGTGGTATTAGGGCGGTCTGGCCGTGAATGCGAAAATCGCAGGGGCGGCGGTTTTTCGAACGGGAATTGGTATTCACCTTTCGAAGCCGGCGCGGCCTGCGATTTTTTTTGTAACGGAGATGTTTTAGCGGCGTTTCATCGAGGAATCAGGGGCGGATTTCGATCATCGTGCCGTCCGGGACCAGGCCCCAGACTTCGCGCATGTCGACGTTGCGCATGGCGATGCAGCCGTCGGTCCAGTCCAGGGTATGGAAGTACTGCTCCGGGTAGTCTTCGCTGTCCGGGGTACCGTGGATCATGATCATGCCGCCGGGCTCCACGCCCTCGCGGCGCGAGCGGGCGGAATCGCTGATGTTTGGGTAGGAGATATGCATGGCCAGGTTGAAGCGGTCGCTGGTCTTGCGCCAGTCCAGCCAGTAGAAGCCTTCCGGAGTGCGCTTGTCGCCTTCCATGAGCTTCGGCCCCTTGGGGCGTTTACCCAGGGAAATGCGGTAGGTCTTGATGGGTTTGCCGTCGTTGATCAGTTGCAACTGATGGGCCGACTTGAGGACCAGGACTTTTTCAATGACCTTGCCGTTCAGGGTATCCGTCGCGGAGGCGTGGGAGACCGCGATAACCGAGTAGCAGAAAAGAGCGAGCAACCAGCGCATGAAACGATATCCCTAAGAGTACACAGGTGCCGCGTACGTTTTGTTGTTTAAGTGAGGGCAGGCTGAGCCAGGGGCGGAATGGACTCGGAACGCACGGGGTATTGCTCGTTCCGCCGGTCAGCGAAGAAACATTCTAAGGTACGCCCGACCGTGCGAAAAGCCAGCTCGGACCAGGGAATGTCGGCTTCTTCGAAAAGCCGGACTTCCAGGCTCTCTGCGCCAGCGGCGAAATCCAGGTCCGCCAGCTCGGCGCGGAAGAAGACATGCACCTGGCTGATGTGCGGGACGTCGATCAGGGTATAGATGCTCAGGTTGCGGACCCGGGCGCAGGCCTCCTCGAACGTCTCGCGAATCGCCGCCTGTTCGACGGTCTCGCCGTTCTCCATGAAACCGGCCGGCAGCGTCCAGTAGCCACGACGCGGCTCGATCGCGCGTCGACACAGCAGCACCTGGGTACCCCAGGTAGGCAGGCAGCCGGCGACTATGTTCGGGTTCTGGTAATGGATGGTCTGGCAGTTGTCGCAGACAAAACGCAGGCGCGAATCGCCTTCGGGAATGCGTTGGGTGACCGGGTGACCGCACTGGCTGCAGAATTTCATGCTGGGTATCCGAAAAGGCTGCACCTATCTTGGCGTGCACGGGGCTTTGTCGGCAAGTTGTCGTTACGCGACATGGCGTGGATCGGGGCTTGGGCGGTCGGTTTGTTTGGTGCATGATGCAAGGTAGTCGACAGATCGAGAAGACTCATGCTGGACGAGCTACTGCACCGGGTAAGCAACCATACGCCGCGACCGCTGGAGACGGATCGACGTTTCCCCGAGGCCGCCGTGCTGGTGCCCATTACCCGCAGTGACGAGCCTGAGCTGGTGCTGACCCTGCGCGCCAAAGGATTGTCCACCCACGGCGGCGAAGTGGCGTTCCCCGGCGGCCGCCGCGACCCGGAAGACCCCGACCTGGTTTTTACCGCCCTGCGCGAAGCCGAAGAGGAAATCGGCCTGCCCCCGGGGCTGGTGGAAGTGATCGGCCCCCTGAGCCCGCTGATTTCCCTGCACGGGATCAAGGTCACGCCCTATGTCGGGGTGATTCCCGATTACGTCGAATACCTGGCCAATGACGCCGAGATCGCCGCGGTGTTCAGCGTGCCGCTGGAGTTTTTCCGCCAGGACCCGCGCGAGCATACCCACCGCATCGATTATCAGGGCCGCAGCTGGTACGTGCCGAGCTACCGCTTCGGCGAGTACAAGATCTGGGGCCTGACGGCGATCATGATCGTCGAGCTGATCAACCTGCTGTATGACGCCCAGATCAGCCTGCACCAGCCGCCCAAAAGCTTTATCAATATTTGAAGCCATCGCTCGTATGGCCTGAACCCCACTGTGTATATGAACCTGCCTGGCCTTGAGGACAACAATATGAAATACCGCCTGGGCGACGCCCGTGTCGAAACCCACCCGCAAAGCTGGGTCGCACCCAATGCCACGCTGGTGGGCAAGGTCAAGCTGGAGGAGGGGGCTAACGTCTGGTTCAACGCGGTGCTGCGTGGCGACAACGAGCTGATCCTGATCGGCAGGAACAGCAACGTGCAGGATGGCACGGTGATGCATACCGACATGGGCTTTCCGCTGACCATCGGCACCGGCGTGACCATTGGCCACAACGCCATGCTGCATGGCTGCACCGTCGGCGACTACAGCCTGATCGGCATCAATGCGGTGATTCTCAACGGCGCGAAGATCGGCAAGAACTGCATCATCGGCGCCAACTCGCTGATCGGCGAAGGCAAGGAGATCCCCGACGGTTCGCTGGTGATGGGCTCGCCGGGCAAGGTGGTCCGTGAACTGACCGAGCAGCAGAAGAAGATGCTCGAAGCCAGCGCCGCGCACTATGTGCATAATTCCCAGCGTTACGCCCGCGATCTGGCCGAGCAAGAACAATGACCGAACCCGAAAAACCCGTCCGTTCGCCCTGCGTGAGCATTTGCGCGCTGGACGATGACGATATCTGCACCGGTTGCCAGCGCACGGTGAGCGAGATCACCCGCTGGAGCCGCATGGACAACGCCGAGCGCCGTGAGGTGCTGGCGCTGTGTCATGAGCGCGCCAAGTCCAGCGGGGTGCTGTGGATGATCGGCACCCAGTCCGGCTAGACGGCTATCTCGGGCCAGCCCCCGTCTGGCCCATCCCATCCGCCTGAAGTACCCTGTGCGCCTTACTGACAGGTACTTTTCGCCCCATGCTCTTCCTGATCGCCTATATCGGCAGTGTCGTACTGATCAACTACGCTTTTTCTACCGCTCCGCACCTGGACATCATCTGGTCGGCCTGGGGCGGGCTGGTGTTCGTCCTGCGGGACATGGTGCAAACCCGCTTCGGTCATGGCGCACTCGTCGCCATGCTGGTGGCGCTGGTACTGTCCTACGTGACCTCCGACCCGGCCATCGCCCTGGCCAGCGCCACGGCGTTCGCGGTCTCCGAGTGCATCGACTGGCTGGTGTTCAGTATCACCAAGCGCCCACTGCACGACCGCCTGTGGATAAGTTCGGCGTTGAGCATTCCCCTGGACACCTTTATCTTTTTCGGCCTGATAGACGCCTTGACCCCGGGCGTGATCCTCACGGCGCTGGGGTCGAAGTTCGCCGGCGTGACCGTGGTCTGGCTGGCCATGGCCTGGCGTTTGCGCAAGGCGGCGTGCGCCAGCTGAGGCCAAAGCGCGCGGTTCATGTAAAATGCCGCGCTTTCTTCCCCATGGGCCGCCCGCCTGGTGCGCGACCCTCGATGATCCGCTCCTTTTTGAGGACCTTCAGATGACCCGTATCGGAACTCCATTGTCGCCAACCGCGACCCGCGTTTTGCTGTGTGGCTGTGGTGAGTTGGGCAAGGAAGTGGTGATCGAGCTGCAACGCCTGGGCGTTGAGGTGATTGCCGTGGATCGCTACGCCAATGCGCCGGCGATGCAGGTCGCCCATCGCAGCCATGTGATCAACATGCTCGACGGTGCCGCGCTGCGCGCAGTGATCGAGGCGGAGAAGCCGCACTTCATCGTGCCGGAGATCGAAGCCATCGCCACCGCCACCCTGGTGGAGCTGGAGTCCGAAGGGTTCACCGTAATCCCGACCGCCCGGGCCGCCCAGTTGACCATGAACCGTGAAGGCATCCGTCGCCTGGCCGCCGAAG
Source organism: Pseudomonas sp. GW456-L12 (assembly GCF_059424045.1). Lineage (NCBI taxonomy): Bacteria > Pseudomonadati > Pseudomonadota > Gammaproteobacteria > Pseudomonadales > Pseudomonadaceae > Pseudomonas > Pseudomonas sp. GW456-L12. The sequence continues at coordinate 224,190 of NZ_JBWKZA010000009.1, read as the reverse complement.
AACTGGACCTGCCGACCTCGCCTTACCACTTCGCCGACACCTTCGAAGACTACCGCAAGGCGGTGGACGACCTGGGCTTCCCTTGCGTGGTCAAGCCGGTGATGAGTTCCTCGGGCAAGGGCCAGAGCCTGCTGCGCAGCGTCGACGACGTGCAGAAGGCCTGGGACTACGCCCAGGAAGGCGGGCGTGCCGGCAAGGGTCGGGTGATCATCGAAGGTTTCATCGATTTCGATTACGAAATCACCCTGCTGACCGTGCGCCATGTTGGCGGCACCACCTTCTGCGCGCCGGTCGGCCACCGTCAGGAGAAGGGTGATTATCAGGAGTCCTGGCAGCCTCAGGCCATGAGCCCGAAAGCCCTGGCCGAGTCCGAGCGCGTGGCCAAGGCCGTGACCGAGGCCCTGGGTGGCCGAGGCCTGTTCGGCGTCGAGCTGTTCATCAAGGGCGACCAGGTCTGGTTCAGCGAAGTGTCGCCGCGTCCCCATGACACCGGCCTGGTGACCCTGATTTCCCAGGACCTGCCGCAGTTCGCCCTGCATGCGCGGGCGATTCTTGGCCTGCCGATTCCGTTGATCCGTCAGTTCGGCCCGTCCGCTTCGGCGGTGATCCTGGTGGAAGGCCAGTCGACCCAGACCGCTTTCGCCAACCTGGGCGCGGCCCTGAGCGAGCCGGATACGGCCCTGCGCCTGTTCGGCAAGCCCGAAGTCAACGGCCAGCGCCGCATGGGCGTGGCCCTGGCGCGCGACGAGTCGATCGAGGCCGCGCGGGCCAAGGCGACCCGCGCTTCCCAGGCGGTCGTTGTAGAGCTGTAAAAAACATCGCGGCAAGTCGGATCGCCGCCCGCTCGCTCCTACAAGGGTTGCGCTGAACCTGTAGGAGCGAGCTTGCTCGCGAAGCATTCTTTCAGGCGACCTGGTTCAGGTCGTTATTGCGCGTTTCCTTCAGGCACAGCACAGCGATCAGGCTGAGCACCGCTGCCGCCGACACATAGCCGCCAACCCAACTCAATCCCCCCATCGCCACCAGCTTCTGGGCGAAGAACGGTGCCGCCGAGGCGCCGACAATGCCGCCCAGGTTATAGGCCGCCGATGCGCCGGTATAACGCACGTGGGTCGGGAACAGCTCGGGTAGCAGGGCGCCCATCGGGGCGAAGGTCACGCCCATCAGGAACAGCTCGATGCACAGGAACAGCGCCACGCCCCAGGTCGAGCCCTGGGTCAGCAGCGGTTCCATGGTGAAGCCGGAGAGAATCGCCAGCAGGCCGCCGATGATCAGTACCGGCTTGCGTCCATAACGGTCGCTGGCCCAGGCCGACAGCGGCGTGGCCGCGGCCATGAACAGCACCGCGAAGCACAGCAGGCCGAGGAAGGTTTCGCGGCTGTAGCCGAGGGTCGCGACGCCGTAGCTCAACGAGAACACCGTCGAGATGTAAAACAGCGCGTAGCACACCACCATCGCCGCAGCGCCCAGCAACACCGGCAGCCAGTACTGGCTGAACAGCTCGACCAGCGGCATCTTGACCCGCTCCTGGCGGGCGATGGCGTTGGCGAATACCGGGGTTTCATGCAGTTTCAGGCGCACATACAGGCCGACCAGCACCAGGGCGGCGCTGAGCAGGAACGGAATCCGCCAGCCCCAGGAGCGGAACTGTTCGTCGCTCAGGCTCATGGCCAGGGGCAGGAACAGGCCGTTGGCCGCGAGAAAACCGATTGATGGTCCCAACTGCGGGAACATGCCGAACCAGGCGCGTTTGCCTTTGGGCGCGTTTTCCGTGGCGAGCAGCGCGGCGCCGCCCCATTCGCCGCCCAGCCCCAGGCCCTGGCCGAAGCGCAGCAGGCACAGCAGGATCGGCGCCCAGGCGCCAATGCTGTCATAGCCGGGCAGCACGCCGATCAGCGTGGTGCACACGCCCATCAGCAGCAGCGATGCCACCAGGGTCGACTTGCGGCCGATCCGATCGCCGAAGTGGCCGAACAGCGCCGAGCCCAGGGGGCGGGCGAGGAAAGCGATACCGAAGGTCAGGAACGCCGAGAGCATCTGGGCGGTGCCGGACGTCTGCGGGAAGAATACCGGGCCGATCACCAGTGCGGCGGCGGTGGCATACACGTAGAAGTCGTAGAACTCGATGGCGGTGCCAATAAAGCTGGCGGTGGCCACGCGGCTGGCGGAGTTGGTCGGCTGGGCAGGCACGGAGGCGCTGTAAGTGGTGCTGGTCGTCATGCGGTTATCCCTGACAGTCATGTGCTCCATGGGAGCGAATTATTATGGTCGAACACCCAGGGATGTGGGTTTGGCGCGGGCGCGGCTCGGGGTGGGAGCGAAGCCTGCCAGAAGCGGGCGGAGCAGGGCAGAAGCCGCTGGGTGCGGGTAGCACGCGGGTGCTGCGGGGCTTGGGTAAGCGGATCGATTATAGGAAGGCCCCTAACGATCAAACAAGCGGGACTTGAAACCCTGTAGCCGCTGCCGAGCCTGCGAGGCTGCGATCGACCGCGAATCGGTCGCAAACCCTGTATCTGCGTTCTGTCTGATACAGCGTATTGGCAGGTTTTGCGCCGGCTGCGCCGTCGATCGCAGGCTGCGCCAGCGGCTACAGGGCTACAGGGTGGGCGCGGTGAGCGGCTTGGTGTGCCAGATCAGTACGCGACTGACCCGGTTGTCCTCGGTTTCGAGGATTTCCAGGCGGTAGCGGCCGATCTTCAGGCAAACGGCGCTGTCGGGAATGGTCTCCAGCGCTTCGGTGACCAGGCCGTTGAGGGTTTTCGGGCCGTCGCAGGGCAGGTGCCAGCCCAGGCTCTTGTTCAGTTCGCGAATCGAGGCCGCGCCTTCGATCACGAAACGTCCGTCGGCCTGGGGATGGATATGCGGGTTGTCGAGGCTGTGCTCGCTTTCGAATTCGCCGACGATTTCTTCGAGGATGTCTTCCAGGGTGACGATGCCCAGCACTTCGCCGTACTCGTCCACCACCATGCCCAGGCGGCGCTGCTGCTTGTGGAAGTTCAGCAGTTGCAACTGCAGCGGGGTGCTTTCCGGCACGAAGTAAGGTTCGTGGCAGGCCGCCAGCAGCGCCTCCTGGGTCAGGCTGGCATCCGGCAGCAGGTGACGGATCTGGCGGGTGTTGAGGACCGCCTCGACCTGGTTGATATCGCTGTGGAACACCGGCAGGCGGGTGCGCTTGGACAGGCGCAGCTGTTCGATGATGTCGGCGATGGGGTCGTCGAGGTTGATCCCGTCGACCTCGCTGCGCGGCACCAGGATGTCATTGACGGTGATGTTGTCCAGGGCATGGATGCCCGACACCGGGTGCGGTCGGCCGTTGGCATGTTCTTCGGCGTCGTCCGGGTCGACAGCCTGCTCGTCTTCGCTCTGCTTGACGGCGCCGGCCTTGCGGGTGAAGGGGCGCAGCAACAGCTGGCTGATGCTGTGGAGCAGCCAGGCCGCCGGGTAGATGATCTTCAGCGGCACGCCCAGCAGGGTATTGCCCAGGCTGAGGATCGCATCCGGATAACGGGTGGCCAGGGTGCGCGGGAGGTAGTCGGCGAGTACCAGCAACACGCTGGTGGCGATCAGACAGGCCAGCCAGGGGCCGTTTTCCGCCCACTGCAGGAGCGCCAGCAAGGTACTGATGATGACCGCCAGCACCCGGCACAGGGTGTTGCAGAGAATCAGGCTGTCGCGCGGGAAGCTCAGGCGCGCCAGCGGTTTGTCGCCGGAGCGCGAAGCGGTGCGCAGGGTCAGCAGGTGTTGCTGGGCGGCTTCGATGGCGGTGAACAGCCCCGACCACAGCACCAGCAAGGCCAGGACCACGAGCATTGGCTCTATGGGCAGGTTGTCCATTATCGCCGCTCGTCAGATATGCAGGATGTATTCACGGACCAGCTTGCTGCCGAAGTACGCCAGCATCAGCAGGCAGAAGCCGGCCAGGGTCCAGCGAATCGCCTTGTGTCCGCGCCAGCCGAGGCGGTTGCGGCCCCACAGCAGCACGCTGAACACCACCCAGGCCAGGCAGGCCAGCAGGGTCTTGTGCACCAGGTGCTGGGCGAACAGGTTCTCGACGAACAGCCAGCCGGAGATCAGCGACAGCGAAAGCAGGGTCCAGCCGGCCCAGAGGAAACCGAACAGCAGGCTTTCCATGGTCTGCAGCGGCGGAAAGTTCTTGATCAGCCCGGACGGGTGCTTGTGCTTGAGCTGGTGGTCCTGCACCAGCAGCAACAGGGCCTGGAACACGGCGATGGTGAACATGCCGTAGGCGAGGATCGACAGCAGGATATGGGCGAGGATGCCTGGCTCTTCGTCGATCACCGGCACCGTGCCAGTGGGCACGAACTGCGCCAGCAGCACGGTCAGCGCCCCCAGCGGAAACAGCAGGACCAGCAGGTTCTCCACCGGAATGCGCGAGCAGGCCAGCAGGGTCAGGGCAATCACCGCGGCGGCGATCAGGCTGGCGGCGCTGAAGAAGTCCAGGCCCAGGCCCACGGGCGTCATCAGGTGGGTCAGGAGGCTGGCGCTGTGGGCGAGCAGGGCAAGGATGCCGAGCGAGACCAGCAGGCGCTTGTTCGTCTTGGCGGCTTGAGCCAGACGAGTGCCTTGATAGAGGGTCGCAGCGGCATAGAGGCAGGCGGCGGCGAGGGTGGTTAGCAAGCTGGGTGACAAGGGGAGCATAAATCCTGTTAGGCAAGCCCGAAAGTCGTTGAGTTTGGCATAGAACCGCCATCACACGAAAGACCGTGCAACCAGACGGCGGCTGTGCGTCGCACGCAGTCTTCGCTATAATCCGCGACCTGCCCACGGAGCACCTCTTTATATAGGGGCCCCGAGCCGCCATTACCTCGGTCTACTTAGGGCCTGAAAGGATCGCGCATGTTTGAAAACCTAACCGACCGTCTCTCGCAGACGCTGCGCCATGTCACCGGCAAGGCCAAGCTGACCGAGGACAACATTAAAGACACCCTGCGCGAAGTGCGCATGGCGTTGCTCGAAGCCGACGTCGCCCTGCCGGTGGTCAAGGACTTCGTCAACTCGGTGAAGGAACGTGCGGTCGGCACTGAAGTGTCGCGCAGCCTGACCCCGGGCCAGGCATTCGTGAAGATCGTCCAGGCCGAACTCGAAAGCCTGATGGGCGCGGCCAACGAAGATTTGAACCTGAGCGCCGTGCCGCCTGCCGTCGTGCTGATGGCCGGTTTGCAGGGCGCCGGTAAGACCACCACCGCCGGCAAGCTCGCGCGCTTCCTTAAAGAGCGCAAGAAGAAGAGCGTGATGGTGGTATCCGCCGACGTTTACCGTCCGGCGGCGATCAAGCAGCTCGAGACCCTGGCCAACGACATTGGCGTGACCTTCTTCCCGTCCGACCTGAGCCAGAAGCCGGTCGCGATCGCCGAAGCGGCTATTAAAGAAGCCAAGCTCAAGTTCATCGACGTGGTCATCGTCGACACCGCCGGTCGTCTGCACATCGACGCCGACATGATGGATGAGATCCAGGCGTTGCACGCGGCTGTCAAGCCGGTGGAAACCCTGTTCGTGGTCGACGCCATGACCGGCCAGGACGCCGCCAACACGGCCAAGGCCTTTGGCGACGCACTGCCGCTGACCGGCGTGATCCTGACCAAGGTCGACGGCGATGCCCGTGGCGGTGCTGCACTGTCGGTGCGTGCGATCACCGGCAAGCCGATCAAGTTCATCGGTATGGGCGAGAAGAGCGAAGCGCTCGAACCGTTCCACCCTGAGCGTATCGCTTCGCGCATCCTCGGCATGGGCGACGTGCTCAGCCTGATCGAGCAGGCCGAACAGACCCTCGACAAGGAAAAAGCCGACAAGCTGGCGAAAAAGCTGAAAAAAGGCAAAGGCTTCGACCTCGAAGACTTCCGCGATCAGCTGCAACAGATGAAGAACATGGGCGGCCTCGGTGGCCTGATGGACAAGCTGCCGAATATCGGTGGCGTGAACCTGGCGCAAATGGGCAATGCCCAGGGCGCGGCCGAGAAGCAGTTCAAGCAGATGGAAGCCATCATCAACTCCATGACCCCGGCCGAGCGCCGCGACCCCGAGCTGATCAGCGGTTCGCGCAAGCGTCGGATCGCCATGGGTTCCGGCACCCAGGTGCAGGACATCGGTCGCTTGATCAAGCAGCACAAGCAGATGCAGAAGATGATGAAGAAATTCTCCGCCAAGGGCGGGATGGCGAAAATGATGCGCGGCATGGGTGGAATGTTGCCCGGCGGCGGCATGCCGAAGATCTGAAGAATCCGCGCCGGCAGCCATGCCGGCGTTTCCCGCGGGGACGCGGGACCTCCAGCAAACCCGCGTTTGGCGGGAGCTGACTCGCCGTTGTTGCCAACGGCCCTATAGCAAATCTGGATGGCAGCCGGTAGGCGCCGGAAAAAGTCATTTGCAAAAGTCCGGATATTCCTTAGAATATGCGGCCTTTCGGGCACCCATGCCCGCTGTGCATTTAGATTTGCAGCACCGACTACAGGAACGATGTTCACATGCTAACAATCCGTCTTGCCCTTGGCGGCTCCAAAAAGCGCCCGTTTTACCACTTGACCGTGACCGACAGCCGTAACCCACGCGACGGTTCGCACAAAGAACAAGTTGGCTTCTTCAACCCGATCGCTCGTGGTCAAGAAGTCCGCCTGTCCGTGAACCAAGAGCGCGTAGCCTACTGGCTGAGCGTTGGTGCACAACCGTCTGAGCGCGTTGCTCAGCTGTTGAAGGAATCGGCTAAGGCTGCAGCCTGAACCCTATGAACGCGACGCCTGCTCCTGCTGATGATTTGATCGTTATCGGCAAAATCTACTCTGTTCACGGCGTTCGCGGCGAAGTGAAGGTTTATTCCTTTACTGATCCGATTAAAAACCTGTTGGATTACAAAACCTGGACGCTCAAGCGCGAAGGTAGCGTGAAACAGGTTGAGCTGGTCAGCGGACGCGGGAATGAAAAATTCCTGGTCGCAAAGCTCAAGGGTCTCGATGATCGTGAAGAAGCGCGTCTTCTGGCCGGTTATGAGATCTGCGTGCCGCGCAACCTGTTCCCTGAACTGACCGACGGCGAGTACTACTGGTACCAGCTGCAAGGTCTCAAGGTCATCGACACTCACGGGCAGCTGTTCGGGAAAATCGATCACCTGCTGGAGACCGGCTCGAACGATGTAATGGTGGTCAAGCCTTGCGCTGGCAGCCTGGATGATCGCGAACGCCTGTTGCCCTATACCGAGCAATGCGTGTTGGCCGTCGACCTGGCAGCGGGCGAGATGAAGGTGGATTGGGACGCGGACTTCTGAACGTGGCTAGCCTGCGCGTAGAAGTGATCAGTTTGTTTCCCGAGATGTTTTCCGCCATCAGCGACTACGGCATAACCAGCCGCGCGGTGAAGCAGGGGCTCTTGCAGCTGACCTGTTGGAATCCGCGAGACTACACCACGGATCGACATCACACTGTGGACGATCGCCCATTTGGCGGTGGCCCGGGCATGGTGATGAAGATCAAGCCCCTGGAAGATGCTCTGGTTCAGGCCAGGCAGGCAGCCGGGGAGGGTGCGAAGGTGATCTACCTGTCGCCCCAAGGCCGCAAACTGACTCAGTCGGCGGTACGCGAGTTGGCGAATGAGGATGCATTGATCCTGATTGCCGGTCGTTATGAAGGCATTGACGAGCGTTTTATTGAAGCTCATGTCGATGAAGAGTGGTCGATTGGCGACTATGTACTCTCCGGTGGCGAGCTGCCGGCGATGGTCCTGATTGATGCGGTTACGCGACTGCTGCCCGGAGCTTTAGGGCATGCGGATTCCGCGGAGGAGGATTCCTTCACGGATGGTCTGCTGGATTGCCCGCACTACACCCGACCGGAGGTGTATGCGGATCAGCGTGTTCCCGACGTGTTGCTGAGTGGCAACCACGCACACATCCGGCGTTGGCGTTTACAGCAGTCCCTTGGTCGGACCTATGAACGACGCGCCGATCTTCTGGAAAGCCGCTCGCTTTCTGGAGAAGAGAAGAAGCTGCTCGAGGAATACATCCGCGAGCGGGACGATAGTTAACAACGTATCGATGGTAGATCCGACGATTTACCTTAGGAGCACAGCATGACCAACAAAATCATTCTTGCACTCGAAGCAGAGCAGATGACCAAAGAGATCCCAGCCTTTGCCCCGGGCGACACCATTGTCGTTCAGGTGAAAGTGAAGGAAGGCGATCGTTCCCGTCTGCAAGCGTTCGAAGGCGTTGTAATCGCCAAGCGTAACCGCGGCGTGAACAGTGCATTCACCGTTCGTAAAATCTCCAACGGTGTTGGCGTAGAGCGTACTTTCCAGACCTACAGCCCGCAAATCGACAGCATGGCTGTCAAGCGTCGCGGTGACGTACGTAAAGCCAAGCTGTACTACCTGCGCGACCTGTCGGGTAAAGCAGCTCGCATCAAGGAAAAACTGGTTTAAGTCCAGCTTCCGATGCAGAAAAAAGCAGCCTACGGGCTGCTTTTTTGTTGCCCGTCATTTATCCCCGAATTGTGTTTCAGGCAGTAGAACCATGAGCCCCCGCGAGCAAGAAATCCAACGCCGGACCGAGCTGTCGGTGACCCGCGTGACCAAGGCGGTATTCCCGTCGACCACCAACCACCACAACACCCTGTTCGGCGGCACGGCGCTGGCCTGGATGGACGAAGTGTCGTTCATCGCCGCGACCCGTTTCTGCCGGTTGCCGCTGGTGACCGTGTCCACCGACCGTATCGACTTCAATCACCCGATTGCCGCCGGCTCCATCGTCGAGCTGGTGGGACGGGTGGTAAAGGTCGGCAATACCAGCCTCAAGGTCGAGGTTGAGGTGTTCGTCGAGAGCATGAGCTGCGATGGGCGAGAGAAGGCCATCCATGGCCTGTTCAGCTTTGTCGCTATCGATGACGACAAGCGCCCGGTACCGGTGCTGCCGGGGTTTGTCGACTGATCGCGAGCAAGCCTCGCTCTTGCGGGATTTCACCGTTCTGTAGGAGCGAGGCTTGCCCGCGATGGGCTATCAGGTCGTCGTATCCTTCTGAATCAACGCCACCAGGGTCCAGCCCGCGGAGGGCTTGAGGGCGCTGCCTGGCGTCACCACATGCACCCAGCCGCTGTTGTCGCGAGCGAACAGCAGAGTCGCCCGCTCACCATGCAGCGCCTGGTAATCCTCCCAGCCAAAACCTTCGGTCAGGTTGGTGCTGTACAGCTCCGCACCCTGTCCCAGCAGGCTGGCCAGTTTGCTGTAGGACAGCGTCTCGTTACCCAGTAGGTGCCCGCGATGTTCATGGCTGGCCCGGTGCTTGTCGGTGCGCCGGCTTTCCTGGCTGTTGGCCAGGCCGAACAGGCGCTGATGGCCGAAGTCGTGGCGAAAACGCATGGAGGCCAGGGTGTTCAATTCGCCGGAGGGCGACAGCGCCAGCAGATGGCCAAGCCCCACCAGGTCCAGATGGGCATCGGCGTGTTGCGATGCCGGGTTGCCGAAGTAGGTCGGCAGGCCGTCCATGCGCGCGGCCCGGATGTTCTCCCAGCTCGAATCGGTCAGCAGCACGCGGCTGCCCAATTGTTGCAGGGCCTTGCCGATGGTCCGTGCCGGAGCGTTCGCCCCGACGATCAGGAAACCGCTCGGCGCTGGTTCCGCGACCTTCAATAGGCGGGCCAGCGGCCGCGCGGTGGCGCTCTGCAGCACCACGGTGCCGATGATCACGGCAAAGGTCAGCGGCACCAGCAGCAGCGCCCCTTCATGACCAGCCTGGTCCAGGCGAATGGCGAAGATCGCCGAGACCGCCGCGGCAACGATGCCTCGGGGCGCGATCCAGGCCAGCAGGGCCCGTTCGCGCCAGCTCAGGTTCGAGCCAGCGGTGGATAGCAGCACGTTCAATGGCCGGGCGATGAACTGGATCACCAGCAGCAGAATCAACACCAGCGGCCCCAGGGCGATCAGGGCGTTGAGGTCCAGGCGCGCCGCCAGCAGGATGAACAGCCCGGAAATCAGCAGCACGCTGAGGTTTTCCTTGAAGTGCAGGATGTGCCGGACGTCGACGTCCTTCATGTTGGCCATCCACATGCCCATCAGGGTCACGGCCAGCAGGCCGGACTCATGCATCACCTGGTTGGCGCCGATGAAGATGCCCAGCACCGCCGCCAGCGTGGCCAGGTTGTGCAGGTATTCCGGCAGCCACTGGCGGCGCATGATGGTGCCCAGCACCCAGCCGCCGACGATGCCGAACAGGCTGCCGCAGAGGATTACCCCGCCGAAGGTCATCAGGCTGTGCTGCAGGCCCTGGCCCTCGGCGCTGGCGATGATGAAGCTGTAGACCACCACCGCCAGCAGGGCACCGATCGGGTCGATGACGATGCCTTCCCAGCGCAGGATGTTGGCGATCGACGCCTTGGGCCGCACCACCCGCAGCATGGGCACGATCACGGTGGGCCCGGTGACCAGGGTCAGGGTGCCGAACAGCAGCGCCAGCAGCCAGTCGAAGCCCAGCAGCCAGTGGGTGGCCAGGGTGATCACCGCCCAGGTCGAAAGGGCGCCGATGGTCACCAGCCGGTGCACCACCTTGCCGATCTCGCGCCACTCCGACAGGTGCAGGGTCAGGCTGCCTTCAAACAGGATCAAGGCCACCGCCAGCGACACCAGTGGCATCAGCAGCGGTCCGAACAGTTCCTGCGGGTCGAGCCAGCCCAGGACCGGGCCGGCGAGAATGCCGCTCAACAGCAGGAACAGAATGGCCGGCAGTTTCAGGCGCCAGGCCAGCCATTGGCAGCCCACTGCCGCCACGCCTATGCCGCCAAAGGCCAACAGAATCTGTTGTTCGTTCATTGAAGCTCCCTGTTCCTTGAAATAGCGGGCTATGAAAGACTAGCGACCCTCTGCACAGTTCACTATTTATTTGCGCCCGGCCTCAAGGCCGCGCCTTTCGAGTATTTATGCCTGCCATCGACCATCCCCTGATAGACCGTTTCCTCGATGCGCTATGGCTGGAAAAGGGCCTTTCGGACAACACCCGCGAGGCTTATCGCAGTGACCTGGCGTTGTTCAACGGCTGGCTACAGGAAAAGGGACTGGAGCTGGTGAATGCCGGTCGCGAGCTGATTCTCGACCACCTCGCCTGGCGGGTGGAGCAGGCCTACAAGCCACGCTCGACCGCACGTTTTCTCTCCGGGGTGCGCGGCTTCTATCGTTACCTGCTGCGGGAAAAACTGATCGCCGTGGACCCCACGCTGCAAGTCGATATGCCGCACCTGGGGCGGCCGTTGCCCAAGTCGCTGTCGGAGGCCGATGTCGAGGCCCTGCTGGCCGCTCCCGACCTCAGCGAGGCTATCGGCCAGCGTGATCGCGCCATGCTTGAAGTCCTGTATGCCTGCGGCCTGCGGGTGACCGAGCTGATCAGCCTGACCCTGGAGCAGGTCAACCTGCGCCAGGGCGTGTTGCGGGTGATGGGCAAGGGCAGCAAGGAGCGCCTGGTGCCGATGGGCGAGGAAGCGATTGTCTGGGTCGAGCGCTACATGCGCGATGCCCGTGGCGAGCTGCTCGGCGGGCGGCCCAGCGATGTGCTGTTCCCCAGCCAGCGTGGCGAACAGATGACCCGGCAAACCTTCTGGCACCGGATCAAGCATCAGGCCAAGGTCGCCGGGATCGGCAAGTCGCTGTCGCCGCACACCTTGCGGCACGCCTTCGCCACCCATCTGCTCAACCACGGCGCCGACCTGCGGGTGGTGCAGATGCTGCTTGGCCACAGCGACCTGTCGACCACCCAGATCTACACCCATGTCGCCCGGGCCCGTTTGCAGGACCTGCATGCCAAGCACCATCCCCGCGGTTGAGTGAGGTGTCGGTCGCCGCGAACGCCGGCTGCGGCGACCCGGGAGCGGTTCCGCGCCGATCGGCAAATGACCGGCTTGGCTCAGCGGGAGCCCGCCAGGCGGGCCTTATGTGGTAGGCTTTGCCGGTTTACAAAGTGGGCCGTTATGACCCGGTGTTCTAGTACGGGCGTTCTGACCGTCCCATTTGTCCGCCTTCAGGAGTTCCCAATGCGCGTGACCCAGATAATCGCCGCCGCAGCCATTGCGTTGGCCAGTACCTTTGTTATGGCCGATGACGCCGCCGAAAAAGCGATTCGTAAAAGCCTCCAGGGCCTGCAACTCGAAGTCCCGGTAGAAAGCATCAGCGCCAGCCCGCTGCCCGGTGTCTATGAAGTCAAGCTCAAGGGCAGCCGCGTGCTGTACGCCAGCGCCGACGGCCAGTTCGTGATGCAGGGCTACCTGTTCCAGCTCAAGGACGGCAAGCCGGTCAACCTGACCGAAAAGACCGAGCGCCTGGGCGTGGCCAAGCTGATCAACGCCATTCCGGTCGCTGAAACCGTGGTCTACCCGGCTATCGGCGAAACCAAGACCCACATCACCGTCTTCACCGACACCACCTGCCCGTACTGCCACAAGCTGCACGCCGAAGTGCCTGAGCTGAACAAGATGGGCGTGGAAGTGCGTTATGTCGCCTTCCCGCGCCAGGGCCTGGGTTCGCCGGGCGACGAGCAGTTGCAGGCGGTCTGGTGCTCGGCCGACAAGAAAGCGGCCATGGACAAGATGGTCGATGGCAAGGAAATCAAGGCCGCCAAGTGCGCCAACCCGGTTTCCAAGCAATTCGCCCTGGGCCAGTCGATCGGGGTGAACGGCACGCCGGCCATCGTTTTGGCCGACGGCCAAGTGATTCCGGGCTACCAGCCTGCGCCACAAGTCGCCAAACTGGCGCTGGGCGCGAAATAATCCTGCGTCGTCGAGCCTTTGACGATCATGACGCGGCGGTTGTGGCCGACGCGTCATTAATAGAGAGCCGTGTGGTTTGCGGCTGTTTTCCACGGCCGACCTAGTGTCGGCCGTTTCATGGGGAGTTCAGAGTGAATCCGGTCAAAGTGGGCATCTGTGGGCTGGGTACCGTCGGTGGCGGTACCTTCAATGTACTTCAGCGTAACGCCGAGGAAATTGCTCGTCGTGCCGGGCGTGGAATCGAAGTGGCACAAATTGCCATGCGCACGCCAAAGCCTCAGTTCCAAACGACCGGTATTGCGATTACCAACGATGTGTTCGAAGTGGCCACGAACCCTGAGATCGACATCGTCATAGAGCTGATGGGCGGCTATACCGTTGCCCGCGAGCTGGTACTCAAGGCCATCGAGCATGGTAAACATGTGGTCACCGCCAACAAGGCGCTTATCGCCGTACACGGTAACGAAATTTTCGCCAAGGCCCGTGAGAAGGGGGTGATCGTGGCGTTCGAGGCCGCCGTGGCGGGTGGTATTCCAGTCATCAAGGCGATCCGCGAAGGCCTGTCGGCCAACCGTATCAACTGGGTGGCCGGGATCATCAACGGCACTGGCAACTTCATCCTCACCGAAATGCGCGAGAAGGGTCGCACCTTCGAAGACGTGCTGGTCGAGGCCCAGGCCCTGGGTTACGCCGAAGCCGACCCGACCTTCGACGTCGAAGGCATCGACGCCGCGCACAAGCTGACCATCCTGGCGTCCATCGCCTTTGGTATCCCGCTGCAGTTCGACAAGGCCTACACCGAAGGCATCACCAAGCTGACCACCGCCGACGTGAACTACGCCGAGGCCCTGGGCTATCGCATCAAGCACCTGGGCGTGGCCCGCCGCACCGATGCCGGTATCGAGCTGCGCGTGCACCCGACGCTGATCCCGGCCGATCGCCTGATCGCCAACGTCAATGGCGTGTTCAACGCGGTGATGGTCAACGGCGACGCCGTCGGCTCCACGCTGTACTACGGCGCCGGCGCCGGCATGGAGCCGACCGCTTCGTCGGTGATCGCAGACCTGGTGGACGTGGTTCGCGCCATGACCAGCGACCCGGAAAACCGTGTGCCGCACCTGGCCTTCCAGCCGGACTCGCTGTCGGCGCACCCGATCCTGCCGATCGAGGCCTGCGAAAGCGCCTACTATCTGCGGATCCAGGCCAAGGATCATCCGGGCGTACTGGCCCAGGTGGCGAGCATCCTGTCCGAGCGCGGCATCAACATCGAGTCGATCATGCAGAAAGAGGTCGAAGAACACGACGGCCTGGTGCCGATGATCCTGCTGACCCACCGTGTGGTGGAACAGCGCATCAACGATGCGATCACCGCGCTGGAAGCCCTGCAGGGCGTGGTCGGTCCGGTCGTGCGGATCCGCGTCGAACATCTGAATTAATTCAGCGGCAAGCGCCAAGCCGCAAGCTGCAAGTAAAAGCCGATTCGCTTTGACTTGTCGCCTGTCACTTGAAGCTTGCAGCTCCACACCAAAGGTTTGCTTATATGCGTTACATCAGCACCCGCGGCCAGGCACCGGCCCTGAATTTCGAAGACGTCCTGCTGGCCGGCCTGGCGAGCGACGGCGGTCTGTACGTACCGGAAAACCTGCCACGTTTCACCCAGGAGGAAATCGCTTCCTGGGCCGGCCTGCCGTATCACGAGCTGGCGTTCCGGGTGATGCGCCCGTTCGTCACCGGCAGCATCCCGGATGCCGACTTCAAGAAAATCCTTGAGGAAACCTACGGCGCTTTCTCCCACAACGCCATCGCCCCGCTGCGCCAGCTCAACGGCAACGAGTGGGTCCTGGAGCTGTTCCACGGCCCGACCCTGGCGTTCAAGGACTTCGCCCTGCAACTGCTGGGTCGCCTGCTGGACTACGTGCTGGAGAAGCGCGGCGAGCGCGTGGTGATCATCGGCGCCACTTCCGGTGATACCGGTTCGGCCGCCATCGAAGGCTGCAAGCGTTGCGACAACGTCGATATCTTCATCCTGCACCCGCACAACCGTGTGTCCGAAGTGCAGCGCCGGCAGATGACCACCATCTTCGGCGAGAACATCCATAACATCGCCATTGAAGGCAACTTCGACGACTGCCAGGAAATGGTCAAGGCCAGCTTCGCCGACCAGGGCTTCCTCAAGGGCACCCGCCTGGTGGCGGTGAACTCGATCAACTGGGCGCGGATCATGGCCCAGATCGTCTACTACTTCCACGCAGCCCTGCAGCTGGGCGGCCCGGCGCGTTCGGTGGCGTTCTCGGTGCCGACCGGCAACTTCGGCGATATCTTCGCCGGTTACCTGGCCCGCAACATGGGCCTGCCGATCAACCAGTTGATCGTCGCCACCAACCGCAACGACATCCTGCACCGCTTCATGAGCGGCAACCAGTACGTCAAGGAAACCCTGCACGCGACCCTGTCGCCGTCGATGGACATCATGGTCTCGTCGAACTTCGAGCGCCTGCTGTTCGACCTGCACGGTCGCAACGGTGCCGCGCTGGCCGGGCTGATGGACTCCTTCAAGCAGGGTGGCGGTTTCAGCGTCGAGCAGGAGCGCTGGACCGAAGCGCGCAAGCTGTTCGACTCCCTGGCCGTGGACGACGCCCAGACTTGCGAGACCATCGCCGAAGTCTTCGCCCAGACTGGCGAAGTGCTCGACCCGCACACCGCGATCGGCGTCAAGGCCGCCCGTGAGTGCCGTCGCAGCCTGGACATCCCGATGGTGGTGCTGGGCACCGCGCACCCGGTGAAATTCCCGGAAGCGGTGGAAAAGGCCGGGATCGGCAAGGCCCTGGAATTGCCAGCGCACCTGTCCGATCTGTTCGAGCGCGAAGAGCGTTGCACCGTCCTGGCCAACGACCTGAAGGCCGTCCAGGCCTTCGTCAGCCAGCACGGCAATCGCGGCAAACCGCTCTGATCGACTGACATCGATCGTCAACAAAGCCCGTCTCTGACGGGCTTTGTCTTTTTATACACAGGCTGTTTATCGCGGCGCGTCTTCCAAGGACAGAACTTAAGGCCAGAGCTCAAGGACAGAGCATCTAGAATAGGGCGGCGACGCGTCGAGGATCACCCACAGGATGCTTATGTTGCTGCGCCCGGTTTTGTGCACATTGATGGTTTTGGCGACGCTGGCCCTGGCCCCGTGCCTGATGGCGGCGCAGAACCTGCCCTTCAAGCTGGTGCCGGCCTTCGTCGAACTGGAGCCGCTCACCCTGGCCCCGGTCGAACGGCAATGGCTGGCGGGCCGTGGCACCTTGAAGGTGGGCATTTCGATCGATGACTACCAGCCGATCGACATCACGCGCGACCGCAATCGTTACCAGGGCATCAGCGCCGACTACCTGAGCCTGGTCGGCGAACGCCTGGGCATGCCCATGGAGGTGTTGGGATTCTCCGAGCGCGAGCAAGCGGTCGAGGCGCTGCGCAATGGCACGATCGACATCCTCACCAGCGCCAACGGCTACGAGCGCGGGGTCGCCGGGCTGCACTTTTCCAGCGACTACATGCCCGACCGGGCGGTGGTGGTCGTACGCCGGGACGAGGCCCAGATCCCCGAGGGCCTGGCCGGCAAGAAAGTGGTGCTGCTGGAAGGCTATGCGGACGCGAAGGTCGCCCACGCGGCTTATCCCCACAGCCAGATCATTCTCTCGCCCAATCTGTACAGCGGCCTGGAAGCGCTGAATCAGGGGGATGTCGATGCCTTTATCGGCAATGAAGTGATAGTCCGTGCCTACAAGGCGCTGCGTCCTTACCTGGGGTTGCAGGTCCGCACCGGCAGCCGGCTGCCGCCGATCGGCTTTGCCTTCGCCACGCGCCAGAGCGACCCGTTGTTGAGCCGCCTGATCGAGCGAGCGCTGGAGAGCATCGACGATTCCACGGACCGGGAAATCCTGGCCCGCTGGACCACCGGGCTGGGCGCCAGCACCGGCGACGAGCGGATCAAGTTGAGCAAGGCGGAGCGCGCCTGGCTGCTCGAACATCAGCATGTGGTGGTGGCTTCCCAGCAGTACCCACCCTATGTGTTCAAGGACAAGGACGGCCAGTGGACCGGGCTGAACATCGACCTGCTCAACCGCATCTCGAGAATGACCGGCCTGCAGTTCATCCAGGAGGAAAGCTTTTCCACGACCCATACCCTGGACCTGCTGCTCAAGGGCCGGGCCCAGATGAACACCACCTTGTCGGCCAATGACGAGCGCTGCGGCTTCCTCGACTTCACCCACCCCTTTGGCGGTTCGGCGTGGGTGTTCGTGGTCCGCGCCGAGGACATCCAGCTCAACACCTTCAGCCAGTTGGCGGGCCGGGTGCTGGCGCTGCCGGCCAAGCATGCGCTGGAAAGCTACGTCCGGCAGAACTACCCGAAGGTCCGCCTGCGTTCGGTCGCTACCTACCAGGAGGCGCGGGCCCTGGTGGCCAATGGCGAGGCCGACGCGACCATCCAGAATGAAGTCGAGGTGCAGGGGTATCCGGCGAACGGGCTGCGCATCGGCCGCAGCGTCGAAGGCAAGTGGTCGGCCGACGAGTTGTCGGTGCGCCGGGACCAGCCCGAGCTGCTGAGCATTCTGAACAAGGCCCTGGAAGCCTTCCCGGTGGCCGAGCTCAGCGCCATCCGCCTGAAATGGCTGGGGGTGACGCCGGTGCCGGTGCCCATGTGGCAGCGGGTGCCGGTGTGGATCTACTGGGTCACTTTCACCGCCATCCTGTTCGGCCTGCTGTCCCTGGCCTGGAACACCCGGCTCAAGGGGCAGATCCGCCAGCGCCTGCAAGCCGAGCAACGACTCAACGACCAGGTGGCGTTCAAGCGCGCCTTGCTCGACGGTATCCCCAACCCGATCTTCGTCCGCGACCTGGCCGGGCGCCTGATCACCTGCAACAAAAGCTACGAAACCCAGACCGGCATGCGCCTGGAACAGATCAAGGGGCTGTGCCTGACCGAGCTGGATGTGTTGCCCGAGGCCACGGTCCGGCAGTTGCACCGCGAGTTCCTGGAGCAGCTGGAGTCCCAGGAGTCGGTGTTCGTCGACCGTCAGATCGAGTCCAGAAGGGGCCCGGTGCATGTCTATCAATGGACGGTGCCGTTCTACAGCGCCCAGGGTGAGTTGCAGGGGTTGCTGGGGGGCTGGATCGATATCACCGAGCGCAAGCGTCTGGAGGAAGAGCTGCTGCAAGCGCGTCGCGCGGCGGATCAGGCGAACTACGCCAAGAGCGCCTTTCTCTCGACCATGAGCCACGAAATACGCACGCCGATGAATGCGATCATCGGTTTGCTGGAACTGGAAAAGGAACAGGCGCGCCTGCGCGGCATGCCGTTTTCCGATGCGCTGCGCGTGGCCTACCAATCGGCGCAGGAGCTGGTCGGCCTGATGGGCGATAACCTCGACCTGGCCAAGATCGAGGCCGGGCACATGCAGCTGGCGCCGCAGACCGTGGCCCTGCGAGGCTTCTTCGAAGACATACAGCAATTGTTCGAGGTCACCGCGCGCAACAAGGGGCTGCACCTGACGCTGGCCTTCGACAAGGCGGCGGACGGTTTCTACTGGCTCGACCCGCTGCGCCTGCGCCAGGTGCTGCACAACCTGCTGAGCAATGCCCTGAAGTTCACCCAGGCCGGTGAGGTGCGGGTGTCCGTGGAGCGCCAGGCCGATGAACATGGCGCCGACCGTTTGTGCATCAGCGTGGCCGATACCGGGTCGGGCATCAGCCCCGAGAAGCAGGCGAGCCTGTTCGATCCGTTCATCCAGGCCCATCTGCAGACGACGCCGGAGCAGGGCGGAACCGGCCTGGGCCTGAGCATCTGCAAGCAACTGGTGGAGCTGATGGGCGGGCGCATTCTGCTGCAAAGCCAACCTGGCGTGGGAACCACCGTGACCCTTGAGCTTTACCCGGAACAGGTGGTCGAGGATTTCAGCCAGTCGCCCCAGGTGACCCGCGAGCGCCCGCAGAGCCGTCGCATGTCGGTGCTGGTGGTCGACGACGTGCGCGCCAATCGCATGGTGCTCAGCCAGCAACTGATGTTCCTCGGGCACAAGGTGGTGGCGCTCGACAGCGCCGAGGCGGCGCTGGCGCGCTGGCAGGGCGAGGCGTTCGACCTGGTGATGACCGACTGCCACATGCCGGGCATGAGCGGTTATCAGCTGAGCGAAGCGATACGGCAGATCGAGGCCCGGGAAGGGCGTGACGCCTGCCCGTTGATCGGTTGCACGGCCAATGCCTTCGAGGATGAGCAGCAGCGCTGCGAGCAGGCCGGCATGGATGAACTGCTGGTCAAGCCGGTGACCCTGGACCGGCTGGCGCAGATGCTTGCGCGCTTCTTGCCGCCGCCGTCCTTCGACATCCAGACCCTGCGCACCATGACCCAGGCGGACGAGCCGATCCTGCAACGCATGCTGCGCGAGCTGTGGAGCAACCTGGGGCAGGAGCAGGCGGCCCTGGAGTCGGCGGTGCTGGAGCAGGACTGGGCGCGTATCGGCGCGTCCACGCACCGCCTCAAAGGGGTGTGCTGCCTGATCGATGCGCTGCCGCTGGCCCAGGTCTGCATCGACCTGGAGGCCGTTGCCCGGGCCCACTCGACGGCGGTGCTGGCGGAGCACTGGCTGCGCCTGAAGGAGGCCATCGGCTGCTTGCGCAGCGATATCGAGCCGCATCTGGGTAGCGATTAAGACTTGTCTTATGGGGCGGCCTGCCCGCTGCGATTAACGTACCGGCCCGCTGCGGATTCTCGCCGCTCTCGCCGTATCGGAGGTCGTTCCATGCACAGGTTGAAAGTGCTCGTTCTTGAAGACAATTCGTTCCAGTTGATGGCCCTGCACCAGATGCTCAACGCCAATGGCGTGTTCAACGTGTTGAATGCCGAAAGCGTTGCCGCCGCCCGGCAATCCCTGGACAGCAAGGGGCCGGTGGATATCGCCATCTGCGATCTGTACCTGGAGCAGGCCGACGGGCTGGAACTGATTCGCTACCTGGCAGAGCAGCAACGGGCGAGGGCGCTGATCATTCTCAGCGACGCGCAAGCGGATGTCCGCGAAGGCGCCGCGGCGATGGCCCGGCAGCAGGGCCTGAATGTGCTGGGCTGTCTGCCCAAGCCGGCCTCGGTGACCCTGGTCAATGAACTGCTGGGCCTGTACCAGCAATGTTTCGAGCCTGGGCCGCAAGACTTGTCGCTGGCCCAGGTGCGCGAAACCCTGGCCCTGGATGTGTTCCAGCCGGAGGTGCCGACCGCCGAGGAAGGGCAGGCGGCGGTACTGCGCCATGGGGTCGCGCACTTCCAGCCGGTGGTCAGCCAGGACGGCGAGGTCCTGGGTGTCGAGGCGCTGGCGCGCTGGCAGCACCCGGAACACGGCTTGATGCTGCCTGCCGAGTTCCTGCCGGTGATCGAATTCGCCGGCCTGGAGGAAGCCTTCACCTGGCTCATGCTGGAGCAGGCCCTGCAGTTGTCGGCCGGAGTACGCCTGGTCATGGGCCGTTCGCTGGCGATCTCGGTGAATATCCCGGTGGGCATGCTGGAACTGCCGAACTTCGCGCGCCAGCTGGAAACCCTGCTACGGCGTTTTGAAGTGCCGGCACGCCTGCTGACCCTGGAAATTGTCGAGACCACCGAACTGGAAACCGATATCGCCCATGTGGAGGCCCTGCTGCGCCTGCGCATGATCGGCTGCAAGCTGTCGATTGGCGACTTCGGCACCGGCGGCACCAGCCTGCAGCGCCTGTTGGAATTGCCGTTCACCGAGCTGAAGATCCCGCCGGCCTTCGTCTGCGGGCTGGCTGGCGATGAGCGCAAGGCGGCCGTGGTGGCCGGCGCCATGAGCATGGCCCGGCGCATGTCGCTGGGCGTGGTGCTGGCGGGTATCGAGAGCGCCGCCGACTATCAGGCGGCCAAGAAGCTGGGGCAGGCGCGCCTGCAAGGCTGTTTCATCGCCGAGCCCATGAGCGCCGTCGCCGTGCGCCAGTGGATCGCCCGGCGCTTGCATGACGACCTCGACGAGCAGGCCGGCTGAGCCGGGCTCAGGCGAGCCCGTGTTCCTGCACGTAGATGTACAGCGCCGCGGCGCTGGACAGGCCGAGCTTGCGCATGGCGCTGACCTTCTGGGTGCTGACGGTCTTTTTGCTGCGGCTGAGCTTCGCGGCGATTTCCCCGACCGTCAGCCCGGCCGCCAGCAGGCGGATGACTTCGAGCTCGCGGGGCGACAGCTGTTCCCCGGACAACAAGCGATCCGGCCCGACCTCGCCCGCCAGGCTGAGAAGTTGCTGGATGGCCTGGGCGACAAACACCTTGTCGCGGCGCACATGGCTGATCGCCGCCGGCAGCTCGTCGGCCAGGCTGGCCTTGCTCAGCAGCCCCGAGACGCCCAGGTCGAGAATCGAACGGAACAGCCCGGCATTGTTGAGCATGGTCACCACCACGATCGGCAGCTGGGGATGATGCCGGCGCAGTTGCTCGATCAGGCGCAGGCCATCGTTCTGCTGTTCGCCCGGCATCATGAAGTCGGTGACCAGTACGTCGCAGGGACAGCTTTGCAGCAGTTCGCCGAGGGCGGTCGGGGAGCTGGCTTCGCCGACGATCTCCAGGTCGTCGTCGCGCTCCAGGACGGCCCGCAGGCCGATGAGGAAAATCGGGTGATCGTCGGCCAGGACGATCCGCAGTTTTTTATTGGACGTTTGATTCAAGACTCGCTCCGGTGAGAAGGCAGCATTTCGGACAGGCCCTGCAACCGGGCAACCGTCATCGCTGCGCCGCCGGGCTTTGCCAACCGCTCGAGGAGAGGGCCCCCATGGCCACACCCCCACCTGCCAGAAAGACCTGCGCCAGGCCTGAAAATCCGCCTCGGGAGCAGGTAGCGATGCCGGTTCGGATCGACCCTCGGCGCTATTCCTGCCAACAGGCGGTATTGCGCTACAAGAAGGTCGAGGCGCTGATCGATCAACCGGCACCGTCACGTTCGTTTCTGGTTTGAGTGCCGATTCTAGTCTGATCCGGGCTGTTTTTTATCTGTCATGTTTTGCGGGCATGCTGGATCGACTCAGGTCGGCAACCGCCAGCGGTTGCGAACTTTCTTCTCTGGGCGATGGTCACTTGAATGCCAGAAAGCTACCGGCATTGGTGTATTCGAGCCTTAATTCCAGCTATTGAGTGGTGATCGAGATGGAAAGTATCAGCCTATTGTTGGGTGAAGCTTTGAGCCCGTATCAGGTAACTCTGACCCCGCGCGCGCAGGGGGAATGCCTGGTGACCCTGAAGAATGCCTTGGGGGCCATCGTGGTCGAGCGCGAGTTCAGCCAGGCCCAGTTGACCGACAAGCGCCAGTTGACCGATGTCGTCGACGGTCTGCATCGCGACGTATTGATCGCCGAAGGCCGTCTGGAACCCTGTGTCATCGCGGCCTTGCGCAATGTGGCCCGGGAGAAGGCGTTCGATAGCGCACGCTGACTGGAATTTTCGGGAACCTTCGCAGTAAGCCATCAGTCAGACCCTTGGCAACAGGATCGAGCATTGTGCTCCGGTGCTTGTCGCCTGTTGCGCGGGTCTGGTTTCAGGCCACGTTTAACCCCGAGTCGTCTCCCCACTGCTCGGGGTTTCTTTTTGCCCGGATTTTTTATCGCTGCGGCGTGTCGCGGAAAAACGCCAGGGCATCGCTGCGGTATTGCTCGCGCCGCGACGGTTCCAGCCACTGGGCATAAAGCTCCAGCAAGGTGTGCGGGCGCAGTTCGAGCAGCGCCCGGTTGATGCGCTCCACCGCCTGCCGGCCCTGCGCTGTGTTCGAGCAGCCGACGTTCACTGACTGGTACCTGGGCATGCCCTGGATCGGGTAGAACTCCAGCTCATCGGGATCGATCCCTTGCTGTTGCGCCTGGAAACGGATTTCTGTCTGGTAACCGATCAAGGCTTTCAGGCGTCCGTGGCGTTGCATCTGCAGCAGGTTGCCGATGGCGCTGTTGCCGTAGTGGGCCATCAGCGCGCCGAGCGGAGCCTGTTTGAGCAGGCTGTCGATCGGTTCGCCATAACTGCGCTCGGCCACCACGCCCACATTGTGCAGGGGGCTGACCAGCAGTGCGCCCAGGTCGATCTGGCCGTCATGGATAAACGGCAGCAGGTCGGGATGGTCCTGGCGCCGTACCGCCAGGCCGTTGCTGAATATACGAAAAGTGGTGATGGAAAACGCCAGCCATTGTGCTCGCTGCGGGGTGAACAGCAGCGCCGGATCGCAGACGAAGGGCAGTTCCCGGAGCATCTGCATGGCCCGGGCGCGGTTGACGTGCACGAACTGATGGTCGTACTCCGGCAGGCTGGCCATCAGCACGGGCAGGGCCTGATCGATCACGCCCAGGCCTTTTTGCGGACCTTCGAAAATCGTCATCGGCGGCAGGTCGCGCAACACCCAGATCAGCGTGTCCCGGGCCTGGCTGGCCGGTGACCAGGCGCCGAGCGCCAGCAGCATCGACAACAGGCGTATGCCACGAATCATTTGCCTGCTACGGCATGGGGTCATCAGGCTGCTGATCCTTGTCGGTAAAAGGCATCGTTTTTCAAACTAGATCGCGCCGTTGTCACGCAGGCTTTTGATCTGCTGCTCGTCGTAGCCCAGGGCGCCCAGTACCTGGGCATTGTGTTCGCCGAGCGCGGGGCCGACCCATTCGGACGAGCCCGGGGTGTCCGAGAGTTTCGGCACGATGCCGGGCATCTTGAATGCCTTGCCGTCCGGCAGCTTGGCCTGGAGGAACATTTCCCGGGCGAGAAACTGCGGATCGCTGAACATGTCCTCGGCGCTGAAGATGCGGCTGGCAGGGACTTGTGCTTGGTTCAGCAATTCGAGCACATGCTCCAGCGGCAGCGAGTTGACCCAGCGATCGATGACTCCGTACAGCTCGTCGCGCCGGCTGTCGCGGCCGTCGTTGCTGGCCAGGGCCGGGTCGTTGGCCAGGTCGTCGCGGCCGATCAGCAGCATGAAGCGCTTGAAGATCGCATCGCCGTTGGCGCCGATCTGCACATGCTTGCCATCGGCGCTGGTGTGAATCGAGGAGGGCGTGATGCCGGGCATGATGTTGCCGGTGCGTTCGCGGATGAAGCCGAAGACATCGAACTCCGGGACCATGCTTTCCATCATGGCGAAGATCGCTTCGTACAACGCCACGTCCACCACCTGGCCCTGGCCGCCGTTGACCTCACGGTGCCGCAGGGCCATCAGCGCGCCGATCACGCCCCACAGGGCGGCAATCGAGTCGCCGATGGAAATGCCGGTGCGCACCGGCGGACGGTCCTCGAAACCGGTGATGTAGCGCAGCCCGCCCATGGATTCGCCGACCGCGCCGAAACCGGGCTGGTCCTTCATCGGCCCGGTCTGGCCGAAGCCGGACAGGCGCACCATCACCAGCTTGGGATTGAGTGAGTGCAGGGTGTCCCAGCCCAGGCCGAGTTTTTCCAGGACCCCGGGGCGAAAGTTCTCGATCAGGATGTCGGCCTCGGCCAACAGCTTCTTCAGCACCTCCAGGCCGTCCGGGTGCTTGAGGTTCAGGGTCAGGGACTTTTTGTTGCGCGCCTGGACGAACCACCACAGGGATGTGCCTTCATACAGCTTGCGCCACTTGCGCAGCGGGTCGCCGCCGTCCGGCGATTCGACCTTGATCACCTCGGCGCCGAATTCGGCGCAGATGCGCGAGGCGAACGGGCCGGCGATCAGGGTGCCTAGTTCGACGACTTTCAGGCCGGCAAGGGGTTTGGCGGTAAGCGGCATGGAAGATCCTTGTAGGACAAAGATTGGACGGTAGAGCGTTTTAACATAGCCCGGCGCTCCCTCGCCAAAGGATGATGGTGCGCGATTCGTGGATTGGCGCGTGCATCGGTTAGACTTGCCGCCTTTCCTCGTATCAAGAAGCCCCGTCCATGGCCCAGCCGTCTACCACCTACAAGTTTGAATTGAACCTGACTGACCTCGATCGCGGGGTGTACGAAAGCGTCAAGCAAACCATCGCCCGCCATCCGTCGGAAACTGAAGAGCGTATGACCGTGCGTCTGCTGGCCTACGCCCTTTGGTACAACGAACACCTGTCGTTCGGTCGTGGCCTGTCGGAAGTGGATGAGCCGGCCCTGTGGGAAAAAAGCCTGGACGACCGCGTGCTGCACTGGATCGAAGTCGGCCAGCCGGACGCCGAGCGCCTGACCTGGTGTTCGCGCCGTACCGAGCGCACCAGCCTGCTGGCCTACGGCAGCCTGCGCGTGTGGCAGACCCGCGTAGTGGACGCGGTGAAGAACCTGAAGAACCTCAATATCGCCGGCGTGCCCCAGGACGTCCTGGAAGTCCTGGCCAAGGACATGCCGCGCGTTATCAAGTGGGACGTGATGATCAGCGAAGGCACGATCTTCGTCACCGACGATCGCGGCCAGCACGAAGTCCAGCTGGAATGGCTGTTGGGCGAACGCTGAGTTCGCCACGCCGCGTTGTTTCGCCGTATCCCCCGTATCGAAGAGAAGCTTCTGTCACCCCATGCGTATCGAACCTCGTGAGTTGCCCGCCACCCTGCCGTTTCTCGGTGATCTGCCGCCGTTGTTGACCCGCCTGTACGCCGCCCGTGGCGTGCAGTCCGAGGCCGAGCTGGACAAGAGCCTGGCGCGGCTGATCCCGTTCCAGCAGCTCAAGGGCATCGAGGCTGCGGTGGACCTGCTGGTGACGGCGCTGGAGCAGCGCGAACGCATCCTGATCGTCGGCGACTTCGACGCCGACGGCGCTACCGCCAGTACCGTGGGGCTGCTCGGCCTGCGCCTGCTGGGCGCGGCCCATGTCGATTACCTGGTGCCGAACCGTTTCGAATATGGCTACGGCCTGACCCCGGAAATCGTCGCGGTGGCCCTGGAGCGCAAGCCCCAACTGCTGATCACCGTGGACAACGGCATCTCCAGTGTCGAGGGCGTGGCGGCGGCCAAGGCGGCCGGGCTGAAAGTGCTGGTCACCGACCACCACTTGCCGGGCCACGAGTTGCCGGCGGCCGACGCCATCGTCAACCCGAACCAGCCCGGCTGCGAGTTCCCGAGCAAGGCGCTGGCCGGCGTCGGGGTGATCTTCTATGTGCTGATGGCGCTGCGCGCCCGCCTGCGCAGCCTTGGCTGGTATGAAGCCAAGCCACAGCCGAATATCGGCGAGCTGCTGGATCTGGTGGCTCTGGGCAGCGTGGCCGACGTGGTGCCGCTGGACGCCAACAACCGCATCCTGGTGCACCAGGGGCTGGAGCGGATTCGCGCCGGGCGCGCGCGGCCGGGGATCAAGGCGATCCTCGAAGTGGCCAAGCGCGAGGCGTCGCGCATCACCTCCACCGACCTGGGCTTCATCCTCGGCCCACGGTTGAATGCCGCCGGTCGCCTGGACGATATGAGCCTGGGCATCGAATGCCTGCTCAGCCATGACATGGCCCTGGCGCGGGAAATGGCCAGCCAGCTGGACGAGTTGAACCAGGACCGCAAATCCATCGAGCAGGGCATGCAGCGCGAAGCCCTGGCCCAGCTCAAGGACTTGCCGGTGGAATCAATGCCGTTCGGCCTGTGCCTGTTCGAGCCCGACTGGCACCAGGGGGTGATCGGGATTCTCGCTTCGCGGCTGAAGGAGCGTTACCACCGGCCGACCATCGCCTTTGCCGACGCCGGCGAAGGCATGCTCAAGGGGTCGGCGCGTTCGGTGCCGGGCTTTCATATCCGCGATGCCCTGGACGCGGTGGCGGCCAAACATCCGGACCTGATCAGCAAGTTCGGCGGTCACGCCATGGCCGCCGGCCTGTCGCTGCCGGAGCAGAATTTCCCGGCCTTCGCCGAGGCCTTCGATACCGAGGTGCGCCGCCAACTGCGCGAGGAAGACCTGACCGGGCGCCTGCTGTCGGACGGCACCCTGGCGGTGGAAGAGTTCCACCTCGAACTGGCCCGCGCCCTGCGCCATGCCGGACCCTGGGGCCAGCACTTTCCCGAGCCGCTGTTCCATGGCGTGTTCCAGCTGGTGGAGCAGCGCGTCGTCGGCGAGCGCCACCTCAAGGTGGTGCTGCGCAGCGAATGCGGTTCGGTGAAACTCGACGGCATTGCCTTCGGCATCGACCGCGATATCTGGCCGAACCCGACCATCCGCTGGGTGGAGCTGGCCTACAAGCTGGACCTCAACGAGTTCCGCGGCCAGGAAACGGTGCAACTGATGATCGCCCATATCGAACCGCGCTGACCCGCGCGGACGCTTTCGCGGGCAAGCCTCGCTCCTACGAACGGTGGGCGCTGCTTCTGTAGGAGCCAGGCTTGCCGGCGAAGAGGACGCTGCGGTGTACCAGGCCGGGCACTGACAAAGTGCATCGGAACCCTGCTGGTCGCGCCGTTGTCGACTAGGCTCTAAACACTGCTTGATTGGCCTTGTGACGTTTTGTCCTTTTTCTCCCGCGGGGGCGGGCGCTGTTCCTTTCCAGTCACTCGTCGACTTTTCAAACAGAACCCTGGAGCCTGACCACTGATCGAGAGGTGCCCCATGAGTCTGCTGCTTGAGCCCTATACCCTTCGTCAATTGACCTTACTCAACCGCATCGCGGTATCGCCCATGTGCCAGTACTCCAGCGTAGATGGACTGGCCAATGACTGGCACCTGGTGCACCTTGGCAGTCGTGCCGTGGGCGGCGCCGGACTGATTTTCACCGAGGCCACGGCGGTCACCGCCGACGGGCGCATCACCGCCCAGGACCTCGGCCTGTGGAACGACGAACAGATCGCACCCTTGCAACGCATCACCCGGTTCATCACCGCCCAGGGCGCGGTCGCCGGCATCCAGCTGGCCCACGCCGGACGCAAGGCCAGCACCCATCGGCCATGGCTGGGCAAGCATGGCAGCGTCAAGCCCGAGGAGGGCGGCTGGGTCCCGGTTGGCCCTTCGCCGATTGCCTTCGACCCGCAACACACGCCGCCGACCCAGCTCGACGAAGGGCAGATCGCCGCGATCGTCCAGGCCTTCGTCGATTCGGCCAAACGCGCCCTGGTCGCCGGTTTCAAGGTGGTCGAAGTGCATGCCGCCCATGGCTACCTGCTGCATCAATTCCTCTCGCCCCTGAGCAATCAGCGTCGCGACCAGTACGGTGGCTCCTTCGATAACCGCATTCGC
This sequence comes from Pseudomonas sp. GW456-L12, assembly GCF_059424045.1. NCBI lineage: Bacteria > Pseudomonadati > Pseudomonadota > Gammaproteobacteria > Pseudomonadales > Pseudomonadaceae > Pseudomonas > Pseudomonas sp. GW456-L12. The sequence goes on along the minus strand of NZ_JBWKZA010000009.1, from coordinate 196,300 downwards.
CTGGTCCTGCAGGTGTGTGAGGCGGTGCGGGCGGTCTGGCCGGAAGAATTGCCGCTGTTTGTCCGGGTGTCGGCCACCGACTGGGTGGAGGACGGCTGGAATCCGGACGAAACCGTCGAGCTGGCCTGCCGCCTGAAAGCACTGGGGGTGGACCTGATCGATGTCTCGTCGGGCGGCACCGCGGTCAATGCCGAAATCCCCACCGGCCCGGGCTACCAGACCCGCTTCGCCGAACGGGTGCGCAAGGAGTCGGGGATCGCCACCGGCACCGTGGGCATGATCACCGAGCCGGCCCAGGCCGAGCATATTCTGCGCACCTGCCAGGCCGACATCATCTTCCTCGCCCGGGAGCTGCTGCGCGACCCGTACTGGCCGCTGCATGCCGACGACGATCTGAGCGGGCACAAGGCGATCTGGCCGGCGCAGTACCAGCGCGCGACCCATCGCGACCAACCGATTCACGAGTCGGATCTGCGCGAGTGAGCTGCGCGGAGGCACCAAAAAACCGGCCTGTGAGGGCCGGTTTTTTTGTGCTGGCGGGCAACCTGTAGCCGCTGCCGCAGGCTGCGATCGACCGGGAACCGGTCGCAAATCAGGCGACGCGGATCGACTGAAGAGCCTGGGTCCGCTGCGCGGCCCATCGCAGCCTGCGGCAGCGGCTACAGGCGATAGTGCTTGCTCAGCTGTACTTGCGCTTGTCCGGTGCCGGCGGGAAGTACTGGTACAGCCAGGTTTCGCTCAGGGTGCGATCGTTGCTGCGGATGAACAGCCGCAGTTCCACCGGATCGACGCTGTCGTTGGTCGGGTACCAGTCGAAGAGCACGCGATAACCCTGGATCTCGTCCAGCTTCAGCACGTGGAAATCCTTGACCTGACCGTTCGACGCAGTGACTACGGGCTCGATGCCGGTGCCCTCCGGCAGCCGCTCCAGCCCGCCGCCGTTGAAGTCCACGGCGAAGCGCCGGGCCCAGACCGGCGGATAATGCTCGCCCGGGGCCCAGCCCTCGACGAAGCCGCCCATGCCCGAACGGGTGGCGTTGACCCGCGCCAGCGGCGTGCCCACCGGTGGCAGGGCGCTCCAGTACAGCTTGTAGCCGTAGTTCAGCGAATCCCCGGCGGCCAGCGGTGTTTTCGGGGTCCAGAAGGCCACGATATTGTCCAGGGTCTCGCCGGTGGTGGGGATCTCCAGCAGGTCGACCGAGCCTTCGCCCCAGGCGGTGGTCGGCTCGACCCACAGGCTCGGGCGCCGGCTGTACCAGTCCACGGTGTCCTGGTAGTTGGCGAACTCATGGTCGGTCTGCACCAGGCCGAAACCCTTCGGGTCCTTGTCGGCGAAGGCGTTGAACTGCAGGGTCGCCGGGTTGTTCAGCGGACGGCAGATCCACTCGCCGTTGCCGCGCCACATGGCCAGGCGGTCCGAGTCGTGGATCTGCGGATGGATGGTGTCGCACATGCGCCGCTCATGGGTGCCGCAGCTGAACATGCTGGTCATCGGCGCGATGCCCAGTTGTTCGATGGCGGTGCGGGCGTTGACGTGCGCATCGACGTCCATCACCACGCGCTCGGCCTGGCAGTCGATGTCAAAGCGGTAGGCGCCGGTGGCGCTGGGCGAATCGAGCAGGGCATAGACCACGAAACGGGTGCTGTCCTTGTCCGGGGTCTCGAACCAGAACTGGGTGAAGTCGGGGAATTCTTCGCGCTTCTTGGCGTAGGTGTCGATCGCCAGCCCGCGGGCCGAGAGGCCGTACTGGCCGGTCTTGTCCACCGCGCGGAAATAGCTGGCGCCGAGGAAGGACACCACATCGTGCCTGTCCAGCTCCGGGGCCTTGAACAGCTTGAAGCCGGCAAAACCCAGGTCGCCCTTGAGCTGCGCGGTGTCGACGCTGGTGTTCTGGTAGTTGAACAGCGACGGGCGGAAATGCACTTCCCGCGCCTGCCGGGTCTTGGCGTCGACGCTGTGCATGCGCACCGGCTGCTTGAAACCCATGCCGACGTGGAAGAACTGCACGTCCAGCTGGCCGTTCAGCTCCTTCCACAGCGAGTGGTTGCCGTCGTACCGGATCGCGTTGAAGTTCTGCGGGGTCATGGTCGCCAGGGTCGGCGGCAGCACCTGCTTGGTGTCCACGTAGGGTTTGCCGGCCAACTGCTTGGCCCGGGCCTTGAGAATCTCGAAATCGAAGGCCTGCGCCTCGCCGTCGGCGGCGCCCGCCCAGGCCCGGGTGGCCAGCAGACCCGTGGCTGACAGGCCGGTGTAGGCGGCCAGCGCCATGGATGCTTTCAGAAGATGCCTGCGATGCATAAGTGAACCTTGTCAGGAGATCCCGAGCCCTTCCTGGCTGCGCTGGATCGGAAATGGAGGTTCGGTCATGCCTTCGGCCAAACACAACGGACTTTTAACAGCGGGCGGATAGAATAATCGGTTCGCCCGAGGCAAAAAATGCCCCGCGTGTATCGATACGTAAAACCACGGACGGCTTCAGGAAAACCCACATGCTCAATGAACGCCTTTTGACCTCGCAAGACATCCCGCTGTTCAAACTGATTGATCGTGCAGAGCTGATCGAGGCGTTCTACCGCCTGCAGGACGGGCAACTGCTGGGTTATCCCCAGCGCGAGGTGGTGACCGGCTGGCCGCCCGGCGAAGCCGAGCATGACGCGCGGGTCTTGCAGGCGTGTGAACAGCGCGGCGGCTGGCTGTATGGGGTGTTCGACGAACACCGGCTGGTGGCCGCCGCGGTGGTCGATTGCCTGGTGATCCACAACGCCGGCCTGCGGTTGCGGCAGTTGAAGTTCCTGCATGTCAGCCAGGCGTATCGCGGGCGCGGCCTGGGCCAGCGCTTGTTCGGCCTGGCCGCCGAGCAGGCACGGCGCATGGGCGGCGAGGGGCTGTATGTCTCGGCCACGCCGTCGCGCAACACTGTGGATTTCTATCGCCGTCTGGGCTGCGAGCTGTTGGCGGCCCCCGATCCAGAGCTGTATCGCCTGGAGCCCGAGGACATCCATCTGTACCTCAGGTTGCCCTGATTTTCAGCGGGTTGGCACCAGGTCGGCCGGTTGGATGAACGGCATCAGTGATTCGTGGGCTCCTACTGACTCAAGGGCATGAGCCACGGCACGGCACACAGCACCAGCACGCAGCCCAGCCACAGGCCCAGCCAGCGATAGTGGGCCGGCATGCGGCAGGCGTGCCAGCCTTTGGCGGCGGCATACACCAGGCTGATCTGGAGCAGCACAAGGGACAGGACCCCGGTGGGGATCGCCAGGGCCGAGATAAAAGGCGCGGCGACGGCGCCGGTCAGTACCAGCCCCAGTTGCAGGGCGGCGAACGGCAGCACCAGCCAGACGGCCACTTGCAGCATCAAGCTGACGATTCGCGAGGGCATGGGCGCATCCTGGCTGCCGGAGGAGTTTCAGCGCCGCGGGCTGCGGAGCCAGGCGCTGTGTGGCGGCGGATGGTGCCGCAACTTGATCGGCTTGGCCAGACCTCGTTCAATAGCCGCCTTTCAAGGAGATCGGGCAAATGAATTGCGGTTTTTCGGCGTGCGCGCGATGAAGTACAAGAAGACCCTGGCGGTCGTGGGGGGCCTGCTGGGAGCCTGTGTACTGGTGTTCGCCAGTGCGCTCTACACAGTGCTCGAACGCGAGCCCTATTCGACGACCAGCCCCACCGGTCGTTACCTGTTGCAGCATGCCTCGGCCGGGGGGCTGCTGGTGCCTTTCGGCGGCAAGGGCTATCTGCAGATCATCGACCTTGAGGACCCGGATCGGGTCTACCGCACGCCCTTGATCCGGGACTGGACGCTGGACCTGCGGATGTATGAGGACGACAACAGCATCAGCATCTTTGGCCTGGAGTTCATCAAGGCCACCAAGACCTACATCATTCAGTGGCCGGATTGGCAACACCATTGGCTCGACTGGTTCATCAGCAACACGCCCTACGAGTTTTGCCAGGAAACCGACGGCAACTGTTTCTAGCAGGGCGTGCTGCCCGGGGTCAGTGCTTGAACATCACATGGCGCACGACGGTGTAGTCCTCCAGCCCATACATGGACATGTCCTTGCCGTAGCCGGAGAGCTTCTGCCCGCCGTGGGGCATTTCGCTGACCAGCATGAAGTGGGTGTTGACCCAGGTGCAGCCGTATTGCAGGCGCGCCGAGAGGCGGTGGGCGCGGCCGACATCGGCGGTCCATACCGAGGACGCCAGGCCGTACTCCGAGTCGTTGGCCCAACCCAGGACCTGGGCCTCGTCGGCGAAGCGGGTGACCGAGACCACCGGCCCGAACACTTCGCGGCGGACGATTTCGTCGTCCTGCCGGGCGTCGGCCAGCACCGTCGGTTCGAAGAAGAAGCCGTTGCCGTCCACCGCCTTGCCGCCAGTGACCAGGCGGATGTGCGGCTGGGAGATGGCGCGCTCGACGAAGCCGGCCACGCGGTCGCGGTGCTGGGCGCTGATCAGTGGGCCCAGTTCGGTGTCCGGGTTGCCCTGCAGGCCGTATTTGATGCTGGCGACCGCCGCGCCGAGCTTCTCGACGAAGCGCTCATAGATACCCTCCTGGGCATAGATGCGGCAGGCAGCGGTGCAATCCTGGCCGGCGTTGTAGAAACCGAAGGTGCGGATGCCTTCCACGGCGGCGTCGATGTCGGCGTCGTCGAAGATGATCACCGGTGCCTTGCCGCCCAGTTCCATGTGCAGGCGTTTGACGCTGTCGGCGGTGCTGGAAATGATGTTCGAGCCGGTGGCGATGGAGCCGGTGAGCGACACCATGCGCACCTTCGGATGGGTCACCAGCGGTTGGCCCACGGTGGCGCCGCGGCCGAACACCAGGTTCAGCACGCCAGCGGGAAAGATCGCCGCCGCCAGTTCGGCCAGGCGCAGGGCGGTCAGCGGGGTCTGCTCCGAGGGCTTGAGCACCACAGTATTGCCGGCGGCCAGGGCCGGGGCGATTTTCCAGGCGACCATCATCAGCGGGTAGTTCCACGGCGCGATGGAGGCGATCACCCCCACCGGGTCGCGACGGATCATCGAGGTGTGCCCCGGCAGGTATTCGCCGCCGGCCGAACCGCTGAGGCAGCGGCTGGCGCCGGCGAAGAAACGGAACACGTCGGCAATCGCCGGGATCTCGTCGTTCAAGGCCGCGCTCAGCGGCTTGCCGCAGTTGTCCGACTCCAGCCGGGCCAGCTCCTCGCCGTGGGCTTCGATGCTGTCGGCCAGCTTGAGCAACAGCAGCGAGCGTTCTTTCGGCACGGTTTGCGACCAGCTCTGGAACGCCGCGTCGGCGGCGCGCACCGCGGCATCGACCTGGGCTTCGCTGGCCTCGTTGATTTCCACCAGCACCTTGCCCAGCGCGGGGTTGAATATCGGCTGGGCAGGGCCTTCGCCGCTGACCAGTAGGCCGTTGATCAAGAGTTTGGTTTGCATGGTCATGTCCTCTTCGAATCTATTGTTTTTCTATGGAAACGAGCCTCCGTAGGAGCGAGGCTTGCCCGCGAATTCGTGGTGTCTGCCAACGTCAATGTTGAAGGTGACGGCCTCTTCGCGGGCAAGCCTCACTCCTACAGACCCGGGTTCCAAGCCGGTTTTATTTGCCGCCGCTGCCTGCCACGCTTTCGCCGCCGCGGGTCAGGTAATAGGCGCCGAGGATCGGCAGCATGGTCACCAGCATCACCAGCATGGCGACGACGTTGGTCACCGGTACGTCCCGCGGCCGGCTGAGCTGGTTGAGCAGCCACAGCGGCAGGGTGCGTTCATGGCCGGCGGTGAAGGTGGTGACGATGATTTCGTCGAACGACAGGGCGAACGCCAGCATGCCGCCGGCCAGCAACGCCGAGCCGAGGTTCGGCAGGATGATGTAGCGGAAGGTCTGCCAGCCGTCGGCGCCCAGGTCCATCGAGGCTTCGATCAGGCTGTGGGAGGTGCGGCGCAGGCGGGCGATCACGTTGTTGTAGACAATCACCACGCAGAAGGTCGCGTGGCCAACGATGATGGTGAACATCCCCGGCTCGATCCCCAATGTCTTGAAGGTTGCCAGCAAGGCGATGCCGGTGATGATCCCGGGCAGGGCGATGGGCAGGATCAGCATCAGCGAAATGCCCTGTTTGCCGAAGAAGTCCCGCCGGTACAACGCCGCCGAGGCCAGGGTGCCGAGGACCATGGCGATCAGGGTGGCGATGGCGGCGATCTGCAACGACAGCTTGATGGCCTCGAGTACGTCGGGGCGGGCGAAGGCCACGCTGAACCACTTCAGGGTGAAGCCCTGGGGCGGAAAGCTGAAGGCTGCGTCTTCGGTATTGAAGGCGTAGAGGAAGATGATCAGGATCGGGAAATGCAGGAACAGCAGCCCGCCCCACGCGGCAAGGCGCAGGCCCAACGAGGCGTGTTCTCCGTGCTTGGCTGAGTCAGAGCGCATCGAAGGCCCCCAGGCGTTTGACGATGGACAGGTAAATGGCGATCAGCACGATCGGCACCAGGGTGAAGGCGGCGGCCATCGGCATGTTGCCGATTGCCCCTTGCTGGGCGTAGACCATGCTGCCGACGAAGTAGCCGGGCGGGCCCACCAGCTGCGGCACGATGAAGTCGCCCAGGGTCAGGGAGAAGGTGAAGATCGAGCCGGCGGCGATGCCCGGCACCGACAGCGGCAGGATCACCTGCATGAAGGTCTGGCGCGGCTTGGCGCCGAGGTCGGCGGAGGCTTGCAGCAAGGACGGCGGCAGGCGTTCCAGGGAGGCCTGGATCGGCAGGATCATGAACGGCAGCCAGATGTAGACGAACACCATGAAGCGCCCCAGGTGCGAGGTCGACAGGGTGCTGCCGCCGACCCCGGGAATCCCCAGGATGAACTGCAGCAGCGGCTCCAGCCCCAGGTGCTGGACGAACCACTGGGCCACGCCGCCCTTGGCCAGCAGCAGGGTCCAGGCGTAGGCCTTGACGATGTAGCTGGCCCACATCGGCAGCATCACCGCGATGTAGAAGAACGCCTTGGTCTTGCCGCTGGTGTAGCGCGCCATGTAGTAGGCGATGGGGAAGGCGACCACGGCGCTGGCGAGCGATACGGCGATGGCCATGCTCAGGGTGCGCAGGATGATGTCGAAGTTCGACGGCTGGAACAGCGCGGCGAAGTTGGCCAGGGTCAGGTCCGGGGTGACCGCCATGGTGAAGTCGTCGAAGGTGTAGAAGCCCTGCCAGAGCAGGATCAGCAAGGAGCCCAGGTAAATCGCGCCGAACCAGAGCAGCGGCGGCACCAGCAGCAGCGCCAGGTACAGGTTCGGCCGTCGGTACAGCAGGTTGGAAAAGCGCCGCAGCGGCGAGCCGCCGGGGCTTTGGGAAGTGATCGCCAGGGTGCTCATGTCACACCCCGCTCACCAGGGTATCGGCCAGCGGGATCATCGCGGCGCGGGCCCAGCGCGCGCTGAGGCGTTGCCCGGTCTGGTGCTGGGCGCCGCTGTCCAGCCATTGGTCGTTGGCCCGGCTGATGCTGAGGGTCTGGCCGTTGTCCAGTTGCAGTTCGTAGCGGGTGGCGCTGCCCTGGTACTGGATATCGTGCAGCAGGCCGCTGACTTCGATCTCATGGCTGGGCAGCGGGCCTTCGGCGAAACGCACATGTTCCGGGCGGATCGAGAAGGGCCGCTGGCTGCCGCTCAGGCGTTCGGCCAGCTCGCCGCGAATCACGTTGGAGGTGCCGACGAACTCGGCGACGAAGGTGGTGACCGGTTTCATGTACAGGTTGCGCGGGCTGTCGACCTGCTCGATGCGGCCCTTGTTGAACACCGCCACGCGGTCGGACATCGACAGGGCTTCGGTCTGGTCGTGGGTGACGAAGATGAAGGTGATGCCGAGCTGGCGCTGCAGCTTCTTCAGTTCGCCTTGCATCTGTTCGCGCAGCTTCAGGTCCAGCGCCCCCAGGGGTTCGTCCAGCAGCAGGACCCGCGGCCGATTGACCAGCGCCCGGGCCAGGGCCACGCGCTGGCGCTGGCCGCCGGACAGCTGCACCGGCTTGCGCTCGCCGTAGCCTTGCAGGGCGACCATGGCCAGGGCTTCTTCGGCGCGCTTGAGGCGCTCGGCCTTGGCGACGCCTTTGACTTTCAGGCCGTAGGCCACGTTGTCGCGCACGTTCATATGGGGAAACAGCGCGTAATCCTGGAACACGGTGTTGACGTCGCGCTGATAGGGCGGCAACCCGGTGGCTTCGGCCCCGTGGATGTGGATCGAGCCGGCGCTCGGCTGTTCGAAACCGGCGATCAGGCGCAGGCAGGTGGTCTTGCCCGAGCCGGAAGGGCCGAGCATGGAAAAGAACTCGCCGTCCTGGATATCGATGGACACCCGGTCAACGGCCTTCACCTCGCCAAACTGCCGGGAAACGTTGGTGAACTGGACTGCAAGCGTCATGGTGCGGTGCTCCGGGAAAGCGCGGAATCAGGTTTGGCGAAGAGCGCAGGAACCTGTAGCCGCTGCCGAAGGCTGCGATCGACCCCGAAGGGGGCGCAGGATCTTGAGATCGCTGAAGGCCTTCGGCCTTATCGCAGCCTGCGGCAGCGGCTACAGGGAACTCACCTGCCGCCCATGATTGCGATGTAGTCCTGGGTCCAGCGGCTGTACGGCACGAACTTGCCGCCCTCGGCCTGCGGGGTTTTCCAGAAGGCGATCTTGTCGAACTGGTCGAAGCCGTTGGTCTTGCAGCCCTCGGCGCCCAGCAGTTGGCTTTCCTGGCAGGCCGCCGGCACGGCTGGCAGCGAGCCGAACCAGGCAGCGACGTCGCCCTGGACCTTCGGCGTGAGCGACCAGTCCATCCATTTGTAGGCACAGTTGGGGTGCTTGGCCTCGCTGTGCAGCATGGTGGTGTCGGCCCAGCCGGTGGCCCCTTCCTTGGGAATGGTCGAGGCGATCGGCTGTTTCTCGTTGATCAGTCCGTTGACCTGATACGGCCAGGAGCTGGCGGCGACCACGCCTTCGTTCTTGAAGTCGCTCATCTGTACCGTGGTGTCGTGCCAGTAGCGGTGGATCAGCGGTTGCTGGGCGCGCAGCAGGTCGAGCACCGCCTTGTACTGGGCCTCGGTCAGTTCGTAGGGGTTCTGGATCCCCAGTTCCGGTTTCGTGCTCTTGAGGTACAACGCGGCATCGGCGATGTAGATCGGCCCGTCATAGGCCTGCACGCGGCCCTTGTTGGGCTTGCCGTCCGGCAGGTTCTGCGCGTCGAACAGCACGCTCCAGCTGGTCGGTGCCTGCTTGAAGACCTTGGTGTTGTACATCAGCACGTTCGGGCCCCACTGGTAGGGCGTGCCGTAGGTCTGCTTGTCGACCACGTACCAGGGCGCGTCCTTGAGGCGCGGGTCGAGGTTTTTCCAGTTGGGAATCAGCGCGGTGTTGATCGGCTGCACGCGCTTGCCGACGATCAGCCGCAGGGAGGCGTCGCCGGACGCGGTGACCAGGTCGTAGCCGCCCTTGGCCATCAGGCTGACCATCTCGTCGGAGGTGCCCGCGGTCTTGACGTTGACCTTGCAACCGGTCTCCTTCTCGAAGCCGGTGACCCAGTCGTAGTTCTTGTCGCTCTCGCCACGTTCGATGTAGCCGGGCCAGGCCACGATATCCAGCTGGCCTTCGCCGGCACCGACGGCCTTGAGCGGTTCGGCGGCCTGGAGGCTGGCGCTGGCCAGCAGGGCGGTGGTGATTGCACTGAGCAGTGCGGTCTTGTGCACGAACATGGGGAAACCCTCTTCTTCAAATTATGGTCGGGGCAGTTGTGAACGTGGTGGAGCGCGCCCTAAGGGCTTGTTATTAGCTTAGTGCCGTTATTCCAGGTCATTGCCGTGGCGGGCCATGATGTGCCGCACCACGCTGTAGTCCTGCAGCGAATCGCTGGACAGGTCCTTGCCGTAGCCGGAGCGTTTCAAGCCGCCGTGGGGCATTTCGCTGGCCAGCATGAAATGGCTGTTGATCCAGGTGCAGCCGTATTGCAGGCGGGCCGCCACCTGCATGGCCTTGTCCAGGTTCTGGGTCCAGACCGATGAGGCCAGGCCGTATTCCGAGTCGTTGGCCCAGTCCACTGCCTGCGCCAGCTCGTCGAAACGGGTGACGGTGACCACCGGGCCGAACACTTCGCGCTGGACGATTTCATCCTGCTGCCGACAGCCGGCCAGCAGGGTCGGCTGGTAATAGAAGCCGGCGCCCGAATGCACCGCCGCGCCGGTCACCCGTTCGATATGCGGTTGGCCCAGGGCGCGTTCGACGAAGCTGGCCACGCGGTCGCGCTGGCGAGTGCTGATCAGCGGGCCGATCTCGTTGTCGGCATCGCGCTTGCCGGCGAACCGCAGGCTGCTCACGGCGGCGCCCAGATCGGCCACCAGACGGTCATGGATCCCGCCCTGGGCATAGATCCGGCAGGCCGCGGTGCAGTCCTGCCCGGCGTTGTAATAGCCGTAGTTGCGCACGCCCTCGACCACGGCCTGCAGGTCGGCGTCGTTGCAGACGATCACCGGGGCCTTGCCGCCCAGTTCCAGGTGCGTGCGTTTCAGGGTTTTCGAGGCGGCCTGGAGGATCTTCTGCCCAGTGACGATATCGCCGGTCAGCGACACCATGCGTACCTTGGGGTGGCTGACCAGGTGGCTGCCCACGCCTTCGCCACCGCCGCAGACAATGTTCAGCACGCCGCGCGGCAGCAGTTCGGCCAGGGTCGGCGCCAGGGCCAGGATCGACAGCGGGGTATGCTCCGACGGCTTGAACACCAGGGTATTGCCGGCGGCCAGGGCCGGGGCGATCTTCCAGGCGGCCATCATGATCGGGTAGTTCCACGGCGCGATCGACGCCACCACGCCGATAGGGTCGCGCCGCACCATGCTGGTGTAGCCCGGCAGGTACTCGCCGGCGAGCTGGCCGGTCTGGCAGCGCACGGCGCCGGCAAAAAAACGGAACACGTCGACGGTGGCGCCCAGATCGTCCTGGCGCGCCAGGTGCAGCGGCTTGCCGCAGTTCAGCGATTCCAGGCGGGCCAGGTGGTCGGCCTGCTTTTCCACGGCATCGGCAATCGCCAGGAGGATGTTCGAGCGTTGCTGGGGCGTGGTGCGCGACCAGTCGGTAAAGGCGCGGTGGGCGGCGAGGATCGCGCCTTCCACCTGTTCGCTGCTGGCCTCGGCGATCCGGGTCAGCACTTCGCCGGTAGCCGGGTTGAGGATCGGCTCGACAAGCCCCTGGCCAGCGACCAATTCGCCATCGATCAACAATGCGGTGGACAACGGAGTCTGCGCGCCAGCCATTTTCCGGGTTCTCTTTTCTTGTATGGCCATGGTGCTCTCCAGTGACGGAGGCCCGGCCCTCTCTGGACGGATGATCAGAGACTAGTGGCGGGGCCGGTACTCGACAAATACCAAATACTGAATGCAGCGTTCGATTAAATAGATGGCTTGCGCCCGCCGTGGGGCTGTTCACGAGCCACGGTCAGGAACGGGTCCACCAGTGCCGGGCGCGCCGTGCCCCGGCGCCAGGCCAGGCCGACATCGAGGGTCTGGCTGAGGTCGGCGATGGGCCGGGCCTCGATGATGTCGCCCTCCAGCGACCAGGGGCGATAGGTCATGTCCGGCTGGATCGACACCCCAAGCCCGGCCGCCACCAGGCTGCGCACCGCTTCGGTGGAGGCGGTGCGCAAGGTGATGCGCGGTTGCAGGCCGGCGCCGGACCACAGGCGCTGGGCATTGCGGTCCATTTCATCGACGTTGAGCTGGATCAGCGGCTCGCGAGCGACATCCGCCAGGCTGATGCTGTCGTGTTCCAGTAGCGGGTGCTGGGCGGGCAGCCACAGGCGGTGGGGGGAGTGGGTCAGCACTTCGGTCTGCAGGGCGTGGCGGTCCTCGAGATTGGAAAGGATCAACACCCCGACGTCGATTTCGCCGCTGACCAGCAAGTGCTCGATGTAGGGACGCTCATCCTCCATCACCCGGATTTCCACATTGGGGTAGGCGCGCTGGAAACGCGTGAGCAAGTCTGCCAGGTAGTAACCGGCGACCAGGCTGGTCACGCCGACGATCAACTGGCCGGCCACCTGGTCGGTGCTCTGTTGCAGGCTGCGCTTGGCGTTGTCGACGGTGGCCAGGATCAGGTGCGCCTGGCGCAGGAACTGGTGGCCCTGGTGAGTCAGGGTCATGCCTTTGGCATGGCGGTTGAACAGGCTGACGCCGATTTCCTGTTCGAGCTGCTGGATCGCCAGGGTCAGGGTCGACTGGGAAATGAACACCGCCTGGGCGGCGGACGAGATCGAGCCGGTCTCGGCCACGGCGATGAAGTGACGGATCTGGCGCAAAGTCATCATGGGCAATCACCGGTCAGGCGGTTTTATCGATTTTTTCGAGTGTATATCTTTTTAATCGAAGGGCTGCCCAGGCATACGACCGAGACTGGCGAAGCAACATCTGGAAGCACACTCGAGCCCAGGATCGGGGCACTTCGATCTAGGCTGGTGGCCTTATTGATTCGATCAACTCAAGTTGCTGGAGGTTTGGATGAACACCCGTGGATTGCTCGATCAATTGCTCAAGTCTGGCCAGGACCTGTTGCAGAACAAGGCCGGAGCGCAGCAGAACAAGGCATCCGCTGCCGACAAGGGCGCGCTGGGCGGGTTGCTCGGTGGCGGTTCCGGCGGGCTCGGCAGCCTGTTGTCCGGTGCTGGCGGCGGGGCGTTGGCGGCCGGCGCCATGGGCCTGTTGCTGGGCAATAAAAAAGCCCGCAAATTCGGCGGCAAGGCGCTGACCTATGGCGGCCTGGCGGCGCTGGGCGTGATCGCCTACAAGGCCTACGGCAACTGGCAGGCGCAGCAGGCCGGCGCGCCGAAAAGCGAGCCGCAGACCCTCGACCGCCTGCCCGCGCAGCAGGTTGAACAGCACAGCCAGGCGATCCTCAAGGCGCTGGTGGCAGCGGCCAAGGCCGATGGTCATATCGACGAGCGCGAGCGCGCCCTGATCGAAGGTGAGTTCACCCGGCTGGACAACGATCAGGAGCTGCAGCACTGGTTGCACGCCGAACTCAACAAACCCCTGGACCCGGCGGATGTGGCGCGTGCCGCCGGCACCCCGGAAATGGCCGCCGAAATGTACGTCGCCAGCGTGATGCTGGTGGACGAGGAAAACTTCATGGAAAAGGCATATCTGGATGAGCTGGCGCGTCAACTCAAGCTGGAGCCGGGGTTGAAACTCGAACTGGAAAAACAGGTGCGCCAGGCCAATCTTTGACGCCAATCGGGCGTGCGCTGGAGAAAGCTTCGCACGCCCTCTTTGATGGCTGAAATGCCCTCTGCTTGTGCCGGATCATCACTGGCGGCGCTCGAGTCATCTGGCGGAAAGTAGCCCTCCAGAGCGGACCCTGCCTTTCGCTCTGAGTGAGACGTGGTGCGCAATACGCTGATAAATGATGGCACGCCCTCGGCTATACTCCCCACCATTTGAATGGCCCCGAGGACTGACTGTGAAGAACTGGACGTTGCGCCAACGCATTTTGGCGAGCTTTGCGGTGATTATCACCATCATGCTGCTGATGGTCATAGCCTCGTACTCCCGTTTGTTGAAGATCGAGGCCGGCGAAGACCGCATGCGCTCCGATGCCATTCCCGGGGTCTATTTCAGTTCGATGATTCGCGGTTCGTGGGTCGACAGTTTCCTGCATACCCAGGAAATCATCGGCCTGAACGAAGGCAAGGGCGTCAGTGCCAAGGATGAGGCCGATTTCAAAAGCTTCGAGCAACGCCTGCAGAAATACATGGCCAGCTACAAGGACACGCTTCGCGGTGAGGCCGACCTGCAGGAGTTCAACGAGTTTGAAAAACACCATCAGGAATTTCTCAAGATCCAGGCCATGGTCCTGGATCTGCATCGGCGTAATCAGGAAGCCGAGGCTGTCCGTGTGTTCCATGACCAGTTGACGCCCACCTGGATCGCCGGTCGGCTGAAACTCAACGACATCATCGACGAGAACAAGGGGGTCGCCGATTCGGCCGCCTCGCAGATCGACGATGCGGTGGCCGCGGCCAAAGTCACCATGGGCGTTTCCCTGCTGGTGGCGGTGCTGGCGGCGGGCCTGTGCGGCCTGTTGCTGATGCGTGCGATCATGGCGCCGATGAACCGTATCGTGAAGATCCTCGACGTCATGCGCACGGGCGATCTGACCAGCCGCCTGAACCTGGAGCGCAAGGACGAATTCGGTGCCGTGGAAACCGGCTTCAACGACATGATGACCGAGCTCAACTCCCTGGTGTCCCAGGCGCAGCGTTCCTCGGTCCAGGTCACCACCTCGGTCACCGAGATCGCCGCCACCTCCAAGCAGCAACAGGCGACCGCCACCGAAATCGGTGCGACCTCCCGGGAAATCGCGGCCACTTCTCGCGATCTGGTGCGCACCATGACCGAAGTCTCCACCGCCGCCGACCAGGCTTCGGTGCTGGCCGGCTCCGGCCAGCAGGGCCTGGCGCGGATGGAAGAAACCATGCATTCGGTGATGGGCGCGGCCGACCTGGTCAACGCCAAGCTGGCGATCCTCAATGAGAAGGCCGGCAACATCAACCAGGTGGTGGTGACCATCGTCAAGGTCGCCGACCAGACCAACCTGCTGTCGCTCAATGCCGCGATCGAAGCCGAGAAAGCCGGCGAGTACGGGCGCGGCTTTTCCGTGGTGGCCACTGAAGTGCGGCGCCTGGCGGACCAGACCGCGGTCGCCACCTACGATATCGAGCAAATGGTCCGGGAGATCCAGTCGGCGGTCTCGGCCGGGGTCATGGGCATGGACAAGTTCTCCGAAGAAGTACGCCGCGGCATGGCCGAGGTGCAGCAGGTCGGCGAGCAGCTGTCGCAGATCATCCACCAGGTCCAGGCCCTGGCGCCGCGGGTGTTGATGGTCAACGAGGGCATGCAGGCCCAGGCCACCGGTGCCGAGCAGATCAACCACGCCCTGGTGCAACTGGGCGATGCCAGCAGCCAGACCGTCGAGTCGCTGCGCCAGGCCAGTTTCGCCATCGATGAACTGAGCCAGGTGGCGGTGGGGCTGCGCAGCGGCGTCTCGCGTTTCAAAGTCTGATGAACGAGCTCGCAGCGAAAGGCGGCGCAGGGACGGCGACGAAAGACGCGCTGTTCCTGGTGTTCCGCATCGGCACCGAACGTTACGCCTTGCAGGCCATCGAGGTGGTCGAGGTATTGCCGCGCCTGCAACTCAAGCCGATTCCCCGGGCGCCGTCTTGGGTGGCCGGGGTCTTCGCCCATCGCGGCGCGGTGGTGCCGGTGCTCGACCTGAGTGCCCTGACCTTTGGCGAGCCGGCGCAGGAGCGCACCAGCACCCGCCTGGTGCTGGTGCATTACCGCCCGCAGACGGCACAGCCCGCGCAGTTGCTGGGGCTGATCCTCGAGCAGGCCACTGACACCCTGCGTTGCAACCCGCAGGACTTCAAGGCCTACGGCCTGGATAACCGCAATGCGCCGTACCTGGGCCCGGTCTACGAAGATGCCCAGGGCCTGCTGCAATGGGTGCGTGTCGACGATCTGCTGGATGCCGAGGTGCGTGCGCTGCTGTTTCCCTCGCCGCCGCTGGATCCGGCGTTGCTCGGGGAGTCGTCATGAGCAGCGACCAGCGATTTTTCGATTTTCTCAAGGAGCGCATCGGCCTCGATGTGGCCTCGGTGGGCCCGGCGATCATCGAGCGCGCGGTGCGCCAGCGCAGCATCGCCCAGCAGGCGCCCAGCGCCGACCATTACTGGCAGACCCTGCAAGGCTCGCGGGATGAACAGCAGGCCCTGATCGAAGCGGTGATCGTTCCGGAAACCTGGTTTTTCCGTTACCCGGAATCCTTTGCGACCCTGGCCAAACTCGCCCTCTCGCGCCTTGCCCAACTCAAGGGCATGCGCGCCTTGCGCATCCTCAGCCTGCCGTGCTCCACCGGCGAAGAGCCATACTCGATTGCCATGGCCCTGTTCGATGCCGGGCTGGCCCCTCATCAGTTCAAGGTCGAGGGGTTCGATGTCAGCCCGCTGTCGGTCGAGCGGGCCAGGCAGGCGGTGTATGGCAAGAACTCCTTTCGCGGCCAGCACAGCGATTTTCGCGAACGGCATTTCACCGCCGAAGATGAGCGCTACAGCCTTAGCGAGCGGGTGCGCGAGCAGGTGCGCCTGCAGGTCGGCAACCTGCTGGACCCGACCTTGCTGGCCAATGAGCCGCCCTACGATTTTGTCTTCTGTCGCAACCTGCTGATCTATTTCGATCAGCCGACCCAGCGCCAGGTGTTCGAAGTGCTCAAGCGCCTGACGCATGTCGACGGCGTGCTGTTCATCGGCCCGGCCGAAGGCAGCCTGCTGGGCCGCCTGGGCATGCGCTCGATCGGTATTGCCCAGTCCTTTGCCTTCAGCCGGCATAACGAACCCGAGCCCGCGCCGGCACCGGCACCGGCCTTCGTACCAAGCGCATTGCCGGTGCGCCAGCCGGTGCGCGGCATCGCGCCGCCCGCGCGCAGCCGGCCGTTTTCCAGTGCGGTGGCGAGCCAGCGCCCTGCGCCGACCAGGCCGGCCAGCGATGCCACGACGTTGCTGGCGAGCATCGCGGCCCTGGCCAACGAAGGCAAAAGCGCAGAGGCCCGGGTGGCTTGCGAGCATTACCTGGACACCCACGAACCGGTGGCGCAGGTGTTCTATTGGCTGGGGCTGCTCAGCGACGTGGCGGGCAGCGCCCTGGAGGCCCAGGGCTTCTATCGCAAGGCCCTGTACCTGGATCCGCAGCACGCCGAAGCGCTGGCGCACCTGGCCGCCTTGCTGGCTTCCCAGGGCGACGTCGCCGGTGCCCGTCGATTGCAGGAGCGCGCGGCCCGCAGCGGCCGTGCAGCAGACAGTGAGCGTAAATCATGAGCGGCTCTGTTTCGTTGAACGTGACCCACGAAGATGCACAGGCCATCGACGATTGCTGGAACCGTATCGGTATCCACGGCGACAAGAGTTGCCCGTTGCTGGCCGGGCATGTGCATTGCCGCAATTGCTCGGTGTATTCCGCCGCGGCCACCCGCTTGCTCGACCGCTATGCGTTGCAGCAGGAGCGCCATGAGCAAGCGGTCGAGGCCGATACGGATGTCGTCACCCGTTCGTTATTGATGTTCCGCCTGGGCGAGGAATGGCTGGGCATTGCCACCCGTTGCCTGGTGGAAGTGGCGCCGCTGCAGCCGATCCATTCCTTGCCGCACCAGCGCTCGCGAGCCTTGCTGGGCGTGGCGAATGTGCGTGGTGCGCTGGTGGCGTGCCTGTCGTTGGTGGAGCTGCTGGGGCTGGACACCACCAGCACGGTCGTGTCGGGCGCGCGGGTGATTCCGCGGATGCTGATCATCGCCGCCCAGGGCGGCCCGGTGGTGGTGCCGGTGGACGAGGTGGAGGGCATCCATGCCATCGACGAGCGCACCCTGGACGCCGCCGCGGTTTCCGGCCAGCAGGCCAGTGCCAAGTACACCCGTGGCGTCCTGCAATGGAAGGGCCGCAGCCTGCGTTGGCTGGATGAAGGGCAGTTGCTGTCCGCCGTGACCCGGAGCCTGACATGACCCCCGATCAAATGCGCGACGCCTCGCTGCTCGAACTCTTCAGCCTGGAAGCCGAAGCCCAGACCCAGGTGCTCAGTGCCGGCCTGCTGGCGCTGGAGCGCAATCCGACCCAGGCCGACCAGCTGGAAGCCTGCATGCGCGCCGCCCACTCGCTCAAGGGCGCGGCGCGGATCGTCGGGGTCGACGCCGGGGTCAGCGTGGCCCATGTGATGGAAGATTGCCTGGTCAGCGCCCAGGAAGGGCGGCTGTACCTGCGTCCCGAACATATCGATGCGCTGCTGCAGGGCACCGATTTCCTGATGCGCATCGCCACGCCGGGCAGCGAGGTCAGTGAGCAGGACATTGCCGCCTACGTGGCGCTCATGGAGCAGTTGGTCGGCTCGTCGGGCGCGGCGCCTGCGGGCGTTGTCCTGCCCGGGATCGAGCCGCACCTGCTGCCCATGGCCGAGCTGCAACTGCAAGCCCCGCGGGTCGAACCCGAACCACAGGTCCCGCCGTTCGAGATGCCGCAGGAGGTATTGCAGGAAACGCTGCAAGAGACAGCCGCGGCGATTACGCACAAGGGCAAGAAGCTCGCCGAGGGGGGCGAACGGGTGTTGCGGGTCACGGCCGAACGCCTGAACAGCCTGCTCGACCTGTCGAGCAAGTCGCTGGTGGAAACCCAGCGCCTGAAGCCCTACCTGGCGGCCCTGCAGCGCCTCAAACGCCTGCAGAGCAACGGCCTGCGCGCTTTGGAAAACCTCAATGGGCATCTCAAGGAGCAGGTGCTGGGCCTGGAGGCCCTCGAAGCTCTGGAAGATGCGCGACGCCTGCTGGCGGAATCCCAGCAGGTGCTGACGGAGAAAACCGCCGAGCTGGATGAATTCGGCTGGCAGGCCAGCCAGCGCGCCCAGGTGCTCTACGACACCGCGCTGGCCTGTCGCATGCGGCCGTTCGCCGATGTGCTGGTGGGCCAGGTGCGGATGGTTCGCGACCTGGGGCGCAGTCTGGGCAAACAGGTTCGCCTGGAGGTCGAGGGCGAGAAGACCCAGGTCGATCGTGACGTGCTGGAAAAACTCGAGGCGCCGCTGACCCACCTGCTGCGCAACGCGGTCGATCATGGCATCGAAACGCCCGAACAGCGGCTGCTGGCGGGCAAGCCGGCCGAGGGCCTGATTCGCCTGCGCGCCTCCCACCAGGCCGGGCTGCTGGTGCTGGAGCTGAGCGATGACGGCAATGGCGTCGACCTGGAGCGGGTGCGCCAGAGCATCGTCGAGCGCCAGTTGTCCCCGGCCGAGACCGCTGCCCAGCTGAGCGAAGAAGAGCTGCTGACCTTCCTGTTCCTGCCGGGCTTCAGCCTGCGGGACAAGGTCACCGAAGTCTCCGGGCGCGGCGTCGGCCTGGACGCGGTGCAGCACATGGTGCGCCAACTGCGCGGCGCGGTGCAGCTGGAGCAGGTGGCGGGGCAGGGCAGTCGTTTCCACCTCGAAGTGCCGCTGACCCTGTCGGTTGTGCGCAGCCTGGTGGTGGAGGTCGGCGAAGAGGCCTATGCCTTCCCGCTGGCGCATATCGAACGCATGTGCGATCTGGAGCCCGACGACATTGTCCAGCTGGAAGGACGCCAGCATTTCTGGCACGAAGGCCGCCACGTCGGCCTGGTCGCGGCCAGCCAGTTGCTGCAACGCCCGGCGGGGCAGAACAATGAATCCACGCTCAAGGTCGTGGTGATTCGCGAGCGCGACGCGGTCTACGGCGTGGCGGTCGAGCGTTTCATCGGCGAGCGGACCCTGGTGGTGCTGCCGCTGGACGACCGCCTGGGCAAGGTCCAGGACATTTCCGCCGGAGCCTTGCTCGATGACGGCTCGGTGGTGCTGATCGTCGACGTCGAGGACATGCTGCGTTCGGTGGACAAGCTGCTCAATACCGGCCGCCTGGAACGCATCGCCCGGCACAACCGCCATCAGGCCGAGACGGCGCGCAAGCGCATCCTGGTGGTCGACGACTCGCTCACCGTGCGTGAGCTGCAACGCAAGCTTTTGCTCAACCGTGGTTATGACGTAGCGGTCGCCGTCGACGGCATGGATGGCTGGAACGCCTTGCGTTCGGAAGACTTCGACCTGCTGATCACCGACATCGATATGCCCCGAATGGATGGGATTGAATTGGTCACACTCCTGCGCCGTGACAATCGCCTGCAGTCGTTGCCGGTGATGGTGGTTTCCTACAAGGATCGCGAAGAGGACCGGCGCCGTGGACTGGATGCCGGGGCCGACTATTATCTAGCCAAAGCCAGTTTCCATGATGACGCCCTGCTGGATGCGGTGGTGGAGCTGATTGGAGGAGCGCGGGCATGAAAATCGCGATCGTCAATGACATGCCCATGGCCGTGGAGGCCCTGCGCCGGGCCCTGGCCTTCGAACCCGCGCATGAAGTGGTGTGGGTCGCGACCAATGGCGCCGAGGCAGTCGAGTACTGCGCGCAGCTGACGCCCGACCTGATCCTGATGGACCTGATCATGCCGGTGATGGACGGCGTGGAGGCGACCCGCCGGATCATGGCCGAAACCCCTTGCGCTATCGTGATCGTCACGGTGGACCGCCAGCAGAACGTGCATCGGGTGTTCGAGGCCATGGGACATGGCGCGCTGGACGTGGTCGATACACCGGCCCTGGGGGCCGGCAATGCGCAGGAAGCGGCGGCGCCTTTACTGCGCAAGATCCTCAATATCGGCTGGCTGATCGGCCAGCAGCGTGGCAGCCACGTGCGTTCGGCACCGGTGCCGATGCGCACCATGGCGCAACGCCAGGGCCTGGTGGCGATCGGCTCGTCCGCCGGTGGCCCGGCGGCGCTGGAAGTGTTGCTCAAGGGGTTGCCCGCCGACTTTCCGGCCGCCATCGTGCTGGTGCAGCACGTCGACCAGGTGTTTGCCGCGGGCATGGCCGAATGGCTGAGCAGCGCCTCCAGGCTCAAGGTGCGCCTGGCCCGCGAAGGCGAGCCACCGCAGAGCGGTACGGTACTGCTGGCCGGGACCAACCACCATATCCGGCTGTTGAAGAACGGCACCCTGGCCTACACCGCCGAGCCGGTAAACGAGATCTATCGGCCATCGATCGATGTGTTTTTTGAAAGTGTCGCCAGTTACTGGAATGGCGATGCGGTCGGCGTACTGCTGACCGGCATGGGCCGCGATGGCGCCCAGGGCCTGAAACTGATGCGCGACCAGGGTTATCTGACCATCGCCCAGGACCAGGAGAGTAGTGCGGTGTATGGCATGCCCAAGGCGGCCGCTGCCATCGACGCTGCCGTAGAGATTCGCCCACTGGACAAGATCGCTCCACGATTGCTGGAGATATTTGCCAAATGACCGACAAACGCAGCTGTCCTGGCCAGGTAGCAACTCAGGTGACAACCCATGAATGATTTACAGCTCGACGATTTTAAAACCGATGAAAATGCTGCGATGGTGCTGCTGGTCGACGACCAGGCAATGATCGGTGAGGCTGTGCGGCGTGGGTTGGCGAATGAAGAAAACATCGACTTCCACTTTTGTGCCGACCCGCACCAGGCCATTGCCCAGGCGATCCGCATCAAGCCGACGGTGATCCTGCAGGACCTGGTGATGCCGGGCCTGGACGGGCTGACGCTGGTGCGCGAGTACCGCAACCACCCGGCGACCCAGAACATTCCGATCATCGTGCTTTCGACCAAGGAAGACCCGCTGATCAAGAGTGCGGCCTTCGCCGCCGGGGCCAACGATTACCTGGTCAAGCTGCCGGACAATATCGAACTGGTGGCGCGCATCCGTTACCACTCGCGTTCCTACATGACCCTGTTGCAGCGCGATGCGGCCTATCGCGCGCTGCGGGTCAGCCAGCAGCAACTGCTCGATACCAACCTGGTGCTGCAGCGCCTGATGAACTCCGATGGCCTGACCGGCCTGTCCAACCGCCGGCATTTCGACGAGTACCTGGAGCTGGAATGGCGCCGGGCGATGCGCGACCAGACTCAGTTGTCGCTGCTGATGATTGATGTCGATTATTTCAAGTCCTACAACGACAACTTCGGTCATCTGGAAGGCGATGAAGCCCTGCGCAAGGTGGCAACGGCGATCCGCGAAGCCAGCAGCCGACCGTCGGATCTGCCGGCGCGTTATGGCGGGGAGGAGTTTGCCCTGGTGCTGCCGAACACCTCTCCCGGCGGGGCGCGGCTGGTGGCCGAGAAACTGCGCCAAACCGTGGCCGCGCTGAAGATTCCGCATATCGCGCCGACCGAAGGGGCGAGCCTGACCATCAGCATCGGTCTGTCCACCATGACGCCGCAGCCGAGCACCAGTTGCCGGCAATTGATCTCGGCCGCCGACAAAGGCCTGTATCTGGCCAAGCACAATGGTCGCAATCAGGTGGGGATCGAGTGAAAAAAACCGCCACCGCGGGGGCCTAAAGCCGCCAGGCGGGCTGCCGCACCAGCTTGATTACGTTATACTCGCCGGCTTTCAAAAGTTCGCCAACGAGTGCTGCCTGCCATGGAAATCAACCCGATCCTTAACACTATCAAGGACCTGTCCGAGCGCTCCGAAACTATTCGGGGGTATCTTTGACTACGATCAAAAGCATGAGCGTCTGACCGAGGTCAACCGCGAGCTTGAAGATCCGAACGTCTGGAACAAGCCTGAATACGCCCAGGAACTGGGCCGCGAGCGCTCCGCGCTGGCACAGATCGTCGAGACCCTGGACGAGTTGTCCGGTGGCCTGGCCGATTGCCGCGATCTGCTGGAGATGGCCGTCGAAGAGAACGACGAAGGCGCGGTAGGCGATGTGGTCGCCGAACTGACCCGTCTCGACGAGGCCCTGGCCAAGCTGGAATTCCGTCGCATGTTCAGCGGCGAAATGGACATGAACAACGCCTACCTGGACATCCAGGCCGGCTCCGGCGGCACCGAAGCCCAGGACTGGGCCAACATCCTGCTGCGCATGTACCTGCGCTGGGCCTCCAAGCGTGGCTTCGACGCCACCATCATGGAACTGTCCGAAGGCGAAGTCGCCGGGATCAAGGGCGCCACCGTGCACATCAAGGGCGAGTACGCCTTTGGCTGGCTGCGCACCGAGATCGGCGTGCACCGCCTGGTACGCAAGAGCCCGTTCGACTCCGGCGCTCGCCGCCACACCTCGTTCTCGGCCGTATTCGTCTCGCCCGAGATCGACGACAAGGTGGAAATCGAGATCAACCCGGCGGACCTGCGCATCGACACCTACCGTTCCTCAGGTGCCGGTGGCCAGCACGTAAACACCACCGACTCGGCCGTGCGTATCACCCACGTACCGACCAACACCGTGGTCAGCTGCCAGAACGAACGTTCCCAGCACGCCAACAAGGACACCGCCATGAAGATGCTGCGGGCCAAGTTGTACGAGCAGGAAATGCAGAAGCGCAACGCCGCTTCCCAGGCGCTGGAAGACACCAAGTCCGACATCGGCTGGGGTCACCAGATCCGCTCCTACGTGCTCGATGCCTCGCGGATCAAGGATCTGCGTACCAACATCGAACGCAGTGACTGCGACAAGGTGCTCGACGGCGACATCGACGAATACCTGGTGGCCAGCCTGAAATCGGGGCTGTAAGCCGCGACACCCATGCCGCGGGCACGGCGCGCTTCTGTAGGAGCGAGGCTGGCCCGCGATCCCTTGCCACAGGCAAGGGGCAACGTACCTGTGATGGAAAATTTAAAGACATGAGCGACCTACAACTCGACCAGGCCCTGCAACAGGAAGAAAACACCCTGATCGCCCTGCGCAAGGAAAAGCTTGCTGCCGAGCGCGCCAAGGGCAATGCCTTCCCGAACGACTTCCGCCGCGACAACTACTGCAACGACCTGCAGAAGCAATACGCGGACAAGACCAAGGAAGAGCTGGCCGAGGCTGCAATCCCGGTCAAGGTTGCCGGTCGCATCATGCTCAACCGTGGCTCGTTCATGGTGATCCAGGACATGACCGGGCGGATCCAGGTCTACGTCAACCGCAAGACCCTGCCGGAAGAAACCCTGGACGCGGTCAAGACCTGGGACCTGGGCGACATCATCGCCGCCGAAGGCACCCTGGCTCGTTCCGGCAAGGGCGACCTGTACGTCGAGATGACCCAGGTTCGCCTGCTGACCAAGTCGCTGCGTCCGCTGCCGGACAAGCACCACGGCCTGACCGACACCGAGCAGCGCTATCGCCAGCGCTACGTCGACCTGATCGTCAACGAAGACGTACGCGAAACCTTCCGCGTGCGTTCGCAAGTCATCGCCCATATCCGCAGCTTCCTGATGAAGCGTGATTTCCTGGAAGTGGAAACGCCGATGCTGCAGACCATTCCCGGCGGTGCGGCGGCCAAGCCGTTCGAGACCCACCACAACGCCCTGGACATGGAAATGTTCCTGCGTATCGCGCCGGAGCTGTACCTCAAGCGCCTGGTGGTCGGTGGCTTCGAGAAAGTGTTCGAGATCAACCGCAACTTCCGTAACGAAGGCGTTTCGACCCGGCACAACCCTGAATTCACCATGTTGGAGTTCTACCAGGCCTACGCCGACTACGAAGACAACATGGACCTGACCGAAGAACTGTTCCGCGAACTGGCGCAGCTGGTCCTGGGCAGCACCGACGTGCCGTACGGCGACAAGGTGTTCCACTTCGGCGAGCCGTTCGCCCGCCTGTCGGTGTTCGACTCGATCCTCAAGTACAACCCCGAGCTGACCTTTGAGGACCTGAACGACATCGACAAGGCTCGCGCCATCGCCAAGAAGGCCGGTGCCAAGGTGCTCGGCTTCGAAGGCCTGGGCAAGCTGCAGGTGATGATTTTCGAAGAACTGGTCGAGCACAAGCTGGAGCAGCCGCACTTCATCACCCAGTACCCGTTCGAAGTCTCGCCGCTGGCCCGTCGCAACGACGAGAACCCGAACGTGACCGATCGTTTCGAGCTGTTCATCGGTGGCCGCGAAATCGCCAACGCCTACTCCGAGTTGAACGACGCGGAAGACCAGGCCGAGCGTTTCATGGCCCAGGTGGCCGACAAGGACGCCGGGGACGACGAAGCCATGCACTACGATGCCGACTTCGTTCGCGCCCTGGAGTACGGCATGCCGCCGACCGCCGGTGAAGGTATCGGCATCGACCGCCTGGTGATGCTGCTGACCAACTCCCCGTCGATCCGCGACGTGATCCTGTTCCCGCACATGCGGCCGCAAGCGTAAATATGTTGAATAAAAAGCCGCCGCTAACAGGCGGCTTTTTATTGTCTGTGTGGCACTGACGTACTGCTTTTTTCATTTTTTATGTGAGAGGAATACCTGTCGTGAACCGTGCAATTGCTCAAGAAGGTGCAGCTGGCATCGCCACTGCGGTCGCTGAAAGTGTTCAGTACCAGGGTCGCAAGGCCAGCCGACAGGGCAGTGAGCAACGTCGCCAGGATATTCTCGACGCGGCCATGCGCATCGTCGTGCGCGATGGCGTGCGCGCCGTGCGTCATCGCGCGGTCGCCGCCGAAGCCGGTGTGCCGCTGTCGGCCACTACCTACTACTTCAAGGATATCGATGACCTGCTCACCGATACCTTTGCCCAATACGTCGAGCGCAGCGCCGCCTTCATGGCCAAGCTGTGGGCCAACAACGAGGGCTTGCTGCGGGAGATGGTCGCCTATGGCGACGGCAGCCCGGAGTCCCGCGCGCAACTGGCCGATGACATTGCCCGCCTGACCGCCGATTACGTGCAGCGCCAACTGCACAACCGCCGCGAGCATCTGATGGCCGAGCAGGCGTTTCGCCAGGAAGCGCTGCTTAACCCGCGCCTGGCGCTGCTGGTACGTTCCCACCAGCAGATCCTGCTGCAGGGCACCTGCCAGTTTTTCCAGGTATTGGGTTCCCGCGAGCCGCAACAGGATGCCAAAGTGTTGACGTCTATAATCGGACGGATGGAATATCAGGGCCTGCTCAACGGGGCAGAGCCTCTGGCCGACGAAGACATGCTGGGCATTCTGACCCGGTACATGCACCTGGTATTGGCCTCGGTGTGATCCGCCCGCCCGAATGCAGGCTGCGCTAGCGGCTACGGGTCGACTGCTGATAGGGAGTGTTGAATGAAAGCCTGGCGCGTTGTGATCGCCTTGTCGTTCCTGCTGCTCAGTGGCTGCCTGGTGTCCTTCAAGGAACCCTTGCCGGCCGATCAGGCGGCGCCCGCGGCGCTGCTCGGCAAATGGACCAGCAAGAATGCCTGGGGCGAACCGCTCACCCTGCAACTGAGCCGCATCGGCAATAACCGCTACAAGGCCGTCACTTCCGTCAAGGCCAAGCCGCAGCAGCACGATACTTACGAGTTCACCGTTTCCCGCCACGGCAGCCGCTGGTATCTCTCGGCGGCGGTGCCCCAGGCGCTCGGTGGGCACTTCACCATCGCCGGTTTCGAGTTGACCGACGAACACGAGCTGGTGCTCTACCAGCTCGATCTCGAGCAGATCAATCAGGCCCGCGGGCAGAACGCCCTGCGGGGCGAACCGTTCGACACCAAGGACGGCGAGGGCGTGCTGATCGACAGCGCGCTGCCACAGGTTTTCGCCTATCTGGACGATCCCGCCAACTCCGACGTGTTCGTCGAGGCGGCGCGCTTCCAGCGGGCAGGCAAGTAAACGCAGTACAGACGTTTTAACGGGAGTTTTGGGGTGGACGATTACCAGCAGACGATACGCACCTTGTCCGATCGCATTGTGCTGGCACAGACGCCGATCCGCGTACTGGATGCGGTGAAGTGGGATGACAACATCCGCAAAGGTTTCCTCAAGGCCAATGGCAAGGAAATGCCGGCGGTGGACCGCGCCTATTACGAAGGCCGGCCGCTGTCTTTCGACTCCAGCGCGGTGAAACTGGAGTTCCAGAACATCGAACGTGACATCACCCGCCAGTTGGGCCAGTTCAACCCGGTGGGGCAGATCATGCGGCGCATGTGCAAGGAGTACCGCATGGTGGTGCGGATGCTCGAGGCCCGTGGCACCGAGGACTTCGGGCTGATTTCCCAGGAACTCTACGGCGCGGCCTCCGACGCCTTTCATGCCGGCGACCCGACCCTGGCCGACCTGGGCCTGATGCTCTCGGATTACCTGAACAATATCGACGGCCGTGGCGATCTCAAGGACGAACCCAAGACCCTGAGCGCCAAGGAAGCGGTGAACCTGCTGCAAAGCCGGCTGAACAAGGTGTTCGGCGAGGCCGAGGAAACCATCCGGGTCTTCGAGTCCGATGGCATAGTCGCGGACGCGGCGGCCGGCGCCGACTACATCAAGATCCGCGCCGACGCGCTGTTCAACGATCGCGATGTGCGCGCCCTGGAAGTCCACGAAGGCCTGGTCCACGTGGGCACTACCCTCAACGGCCTGAACCAGCCGATCTGCACCTTCCTGTCCAAGGGGCCGCCCTCGTCGACCGTGACCCAGGAAGGCCTGGCGATCCTGATGGAGATCATTACCTTCGCCTCCTACCCGAGCCGTCTGCGCAAGCTGACCAACCGCACTCGCGCCATTCACATGGTGGAGGAGGGCGCGGACTTCATGCAGGTGTTCGAGTTCTTCCGCGAGCAGGGTTTCGAAATGGCCGAAAGTTATGGCAATGCCAGCCGGGTGTTCCGCGGTTCGGTGCCGACGGGCCTGCCATTCACCAAAGACTTGTCCTATCTCAAGGGCTTCATCATGGTTTACAACTACATTCAGTTGGCCGTGCGCAAGGGCAAGCTCGAGCAGATACCTTTGCTGTTCTGCGGCAAGACCACCCTGGAGGACATGCGGACCCTGCGCCAGTTGGTCGACGAAGGCCTGGTGGTGCCGCCCAAGTACCTGCCGGACCAGTTCCGCGACATGAACGCGCTGTCGGCCTGGATGTGCTTCTCCAACTTCCTCAATCACCTGAGCCTGGACCGGATCGAGGCGGATTACTCGAACATCCTGTAACCACCCCCTGTGTAGGAGCGAGCTTGCTCGCGATGGCGGTGTGCCTGACACCACGTATCGCGAGCAAGCTCGCTCCTACAGGGGGCGTTTTTCACCCTCGGCATAAGGCTTCAAACGGATGCGAGTCCTCAGCATTGTCTGCCTGCTGCTGACCCTGAGCGGTTGCAGCTCGCTGCTGTTCTATCCCGAGCGGGGCCTGCCGTTCACCCCGGACAAGGCCCGGCTCGACTACCGCGACGTCACCCTGACCGCCGCCGACGGTACGCGCTTGCACGGCTGGTGGCTGCCGGCCAAGGCCGGGGTGCCGGTCAAGGGCACGGTGCTGCACCTGCACGGCAATGGCGGCAACCTGTCCGGGCACCTCGGCGGCAGCTGGTGGTTGCCGGAGCAGGGCTACCAGGTGCTGCTGGTGGACTACCGTGGCTACGGGGTGTCGCAAGGCAAACCGAGCCTGCCGGCGATCTACCAGGACGTCGACGCGGCCTTCCAGTGGCTGGACCGGGCGCCCGAGGTCCAGGGCAAGCCGCTGATCGTCCTGGGCCAGAGCCTGGGCGGCGCCCTGGCCATCCACTATCTGGTGGAGCAGCATCCGGAACGCCAGCGCCAGCTCAAGGCCATTGTCTTCGACGGGGTACCGGCCAGCTACCGCGAGGTGGGCCGTTTTGCCCTCAGTACGTCCTGGATGACCTGGCCGTTCCAGGTGCCGCTGTCGTGGCTGGTGCCCGATGGCGACAGTGCGATCAAGGCCATGGCGCGCCTGGATAGCGTGCCCAAGCTGATCTACCACAGTATCGACGATTCCCTCGTACCGCTTTCCAACGGCATCCGTCTGTATCAAGCTGCGCCCCCGCCCAGGGTGCTGCAACTGACCCGAGGCGGTCATGTGCAGACCTTCGCCGACCCGGTCTGGCGCCAGGTGATGTTGCGTTACCTTGAGGACCCGCAGCATTTCAACGGCCTGCGCCGCCTGGGCGAAATCCCCAATTACCCCACACCTTTGAATCCAGTCGTAGAACCTCCAGAGAGTCCGCAATGAGCGAAGAACGTAACGCCATCCCCCTGATCATCACCGGTATCTGCAGCATCCTCGGCACCGTGGCGTGCCTGTGGTACTACGGCTACCTGCATTTCGCCAAGCCGGAGGATGCGTTGCTGCTCAACGATTTCACCATGCTCAAGACCGTGCCCGGCGAAGACTACAAGGTGTCCCTGGAGCCGGCGGCCGAGGTGGCGCAATGCATCGATGGCGTGCTGGTGCTGTTTGACACCGAGCAGAAGGGGCTGACGGGCGTGCTGATCAACAACAAGAAGCGCGCCGTGCGCTGCATGGGCCAGGAAACCCCGAAGCTGGAGCAGTGACCGGTCGGCATACCAGCGCGAGCCGCGATCCGGTTGCCGGATAAAAAAGCCCCGCCGATCAAGGCGGGGCTTTTTATTGGCTGCGCGGTTTATCGCGCGGGGCCGGGCTTAGTTGGCGCTGATGGCCGAACGTGGCGCGACCGGCTGGTTGTCGTTGGAAATGGTCACTTCCACACGACGGTTCATGGCGCGTCCGGAAACGCTGCCGTTGTCGGCAACCGGATATTCCTTGCCATAACCCTGGGCGACGATGCGTGCCGGATCGACACCCATCTTGATCAGGGCGACCTGTACCGAAGTGGCGCGACGCTCGGACAGCGACTGGTTGTAGGCCGCGCTGCCGGTGCTGTCGGTGTAGCCTTCGACTATCACTTTGCGGTCAGGGTTGTCGCGCAGGAACTGCGCCAGCTTGTTGATGTTGACCAGGCCGCTGGATTTCAGGTCGGCCTTGTTGGTGGCGAACAGTACGTCACCGAAGGTCACCAGCGTACCGCGGTCGGTCTGCTTGGCGTTGAGGCTCGATTGCAGTTGCTTGATCTGTGCGTCACGGGCATCCAGAAGCGCCTTGGCGCGCTGGTCGCCGGCGTCCTTGAGCTGGGTTTCCGCGGTGCGCAGGGCGATGGTCTGCTTGGCCACTTCAATCCGCTGGTTGGTCAGGTAGGCCAGTTGGTCGACCTTCTTTTCGTCCTCCTTGTTCAGGTAGGCCTTGTCGGCCTTGTCCAGCCATTCGCTGGCGTCCTTGGTCTCCAGGGCCGCCACCTTGGTGGCCTGCGGGTTGGCCTGCAGGGCGGAGTAGTTGGTCCGGGCGTTTTCCAGGTTGGCGTTAGGCGGGGTGGAGCATGCCGCCAGCGCTACGCTCAGGGCCAACAGGGCAGGGATCATCAGTTGTTTACGCATAATGGTTTCGTCCTTTTATCGATTGCGAATACGTGGGAATCGGCGCCTGCGGCTCATTGCACGCTGCGCATGCCTTCCTGACGTAGTTCCTGAACGCCTTTCTGAGAGTCCTTCAATGCCTGTTCGGCCTTGGCTGCCTGAGCCTTGCGCTCGGCGACGCGGGCGTCCCATTCGGCCTGCTCGGCCAGACGCCGGGCTTCGTCGTAGTTCTTGTCGTGCATGGCGAGCTCGGCTTGCTTGAGCTTGTCCTGAGCCGATTTCATTTCCACCGCGGCAAATTCGGTACCGCCTGCGCTGACTGCGCTGTTGACCGCAGATTGCGTCACCGCGTATTGCTCGCTTGGCGGATTACCGGCGCAACCGGCCAGGACCAGGCTGCTACCGAGAGCCAGCGCGGCCAGTTTCAGCCCGCGCAGAGAGGTTGACGAGGATTTGGCAGTGCTGATCTTCATGGTCTTCAACTCCATTGGATAACTCCTGAAAAACATCAAAATCCATCCCGGTTCCGACGCCGTAACGCTGAGTGACGACAAGGCTGGGGCATTGAAAATGAAACGGCCGTTCCAGGGATGGTTATTGGCTGTGACCCGAGGCTTTTTTGAATAGTTCAGAGAAGATGGCTTATTGCCCGGAAATTTCCTGACTGTGTGGACAAGGCTCTAAATAAGGAACTTTTGCCGTGCGCAGGGGTACTCCTGACCCGATCCGGGGTCAGGAATAACGCTCTTATCGGTGAGAAATGCAGGCGTGGATCAGTGTTTCTGCTCGTCTGCCTGAGCCGACAGATCGTGCAGATAACGCCGCGACAGGGCGAGAAAACGCGGGGTAGGGCCGATGTCTTCGTAGAGTGGATCGCCTTCTTCGTCGGTGGCGACCACATGCTGGCCCTGGACATAAGGGAAGCTGGTCTCGAGTTCCTCCAGGGCGGCCCCGATCAGTTCGCCGAGCAGTTCCTCGGTCCGGCGTTTGGGGTACATCTCGGAAATCGCCGCCAGGCGTGCGGCGGCTTCGACATCCAGATAGATCGTGTAGCCGGTCTGGGTCAGGCGACCCTTGGCGTTTTCTTCCCAGTGTTGCGCGAGCTCACGGATTTTCATGGCAACCTCAATGAACACCTGCTTGTGGCAGGGCTTGGTGAGTGACCGGCCTGTGCCGGCGCTAAGCCGTTGTGCGGCTTACTCTTGAGACTAGCTCCATCGTGCAAGGTTTAAAGGCGCTTCGTCGTGCTCCGGCGTTGCCCGCAGCCGTTCGCGTCAAGACCGCCCTTGCTAATAGCCATGTGCTGGCGGCACTCTTGGGGCTTACCAGGAGCCCCGAGTCCGCTGGAGAACAGGTAGATGACCGATATTGATGCGCGCTTGCGCGAAGATGTTCACCTGCTGGGTGAGCTGTTGGGCAACACCATTCGTGAACAGTATGGCGAGGGTTTCCTCGACAAGATCGAACAGATTCGCAAGGGTGCCAAGGCCGACCGACGCGGTTCGCTGGATGCCGAACTCAGCGCTAGCCTCAACCAGCTCAGCGAGGAAGAGCTGCTGCCGGTGGCGCGGGCGTTCAACCAGTTCCTCAACCTGGCCAACATCGCCGAGCAGTACCAGTTGATTCACCGTCGCGAGGAGACGCAGCCGGCACCGTTCGAGTCGCGGGTGCTGCCGGAACTGCTGGCGCGCCTGCGGGCCGAAGGCCATGGTGCCGAGGCGCTGGCCCGGCAGTTGGGACGGCTGGAGATCGAGCTGGTGCTGACCGCCCACCCCACCGAAGTCGCCCGCCGCACGCTGATCCAGAAATACGATGCCATCGCCGCGCAGTTGGCTGCCCAGGACCATCGCGACCTGACCTCGGCCGAGCGCGCGCAGATCCAGACACGCTTGCAGCGGCTGATCGCCGAGGCCTGGCACACCGAAGAAATCCGCCGTACCCGGCCGACCCCGGTGGACGAAGCCAAGTGGGGCTTCGCGGTGATCGAGCATTCGCTGTGGCAGGCCATCCCCAACTATTTGCGCAAGGCCGACCAGGCTTTGCACGCGGCCACCGGCATGCATTTGCCGCTGGAGGCGGCGCCGATTCGCTTTGCTTCGTGGATGGGCGGCGACCGTGACGGCAACCCCAATGTCACCGCGGCGGTGACCCGCGAGGTGCTGTTGCTGGCGCGCTGGATGGCCGCCGACCTGTACCTGCGCGATGTCGATCAACTGGCGGCCGACCTGTCCATGCAGCAAGCCAACGCGACATTGCGGGCACTGGCCGGCGACAGCGCCGAGCCGTATCGCGCGGTGCTCAAACAATTGCGCGAGCGCCTGCGGGCCACCCGCAACTGGGCCCAGGCCTCGTTGAGCGGTAGCGTGCCGGCGACTGCCCAGGTGCTGCAGAACAACCGCGAGCTGCTGGACCCGCTGGAACTCTGCTACGAGTCACTGCACGAATGCGGCATGGGCGTGATCGCCGACGGTCCGTTGCTCGACTGCCTGCGCCGCGCGGTGACCTTCGGCCTGTTCCTGGTGCGCCTGGACGTGCGTCAGGACTCCTCGCGGCACACCGCGGCCATGACCGAAATCACCGACTACCTGGGCTTGGGCCGCTACGGCGACTGGAGCGAGCAAGAGCGCATCGATTTCCTGATGCGCGAACTGGGCAGTCGCCGTCCGCTGCTGCCCGGTTACTTCAAGCCATCGGCCGATACCGCCGAAGTGCTGGCGACCTGCCGGGAAGTCGCCGCGGCCCCGGCGGCTTCGCTGGGCTCCTATGTCATCTCCATGGCCGGCGCGGCTTCCGACGTGCTTGCCGTGCAACTGCTGCTCAAGGAAGCGGGCGTGCTGCGGCCGATGCGCGTGGTGCCGCTGTTCGAAACCCTGGCCGACCTGGACAACGCCGGCCCGGTGATCGAGCAGTTGCTGCTTCTGCCAGGCTATCGTTCGCGCCCGCAGGGCCCGCAGGAAGTGATGATCGGTTATTCCGACTCGGCCAAGGATGCCGGCACCACTGCTGCCGCCTGGGCGCAGTACCGGGCCCAGGAGAAACTGGTGGATATCTGCCGCGAGCAGCAGGTCGAGCTGCTGCTGTTCCATGGTCGCGGTGGCACCGTGGGGCGTGGCGGCGGCCCGGCCCACGCGGCGATCCTGTCGCAGCCGCCGGGGTCGGTGGCGGGGCGCTTCCGTACCACCGAGCAAGGGGAAATGATTCGTTTCAAATTTGGCCTGCCGGACATCGCCGAGCAGAACCTCAATCTCTACCTGGCGGCGGTGCTGGAAGCGACCTTGCTGCCGCCGCCCCTGCCGCAGCCGGCATGGCGCGACCTGATGGACGAACTGGCCGACGATGGGGTGAAGGCCTATCGCGCGGTGGTGCGGGAGAACCCGCAGTTCGTCGAGTATTTCCGCCAGTCCACGCCGGAGCAGGAACTGGGGCGCCTGCCACTGGGCAGCCGGCCGGCCAAGCGGCGCGCCGGCGGCATCGAAAGCCTGCGGGCCATCCCGTGGATTTTCGGCTGGACCCAGACCCGCCTGATGCTGCCGGCCTGGCTGGGCTGGGAAACCGCCTTGAGCAAGGCCCTGGAGCGCGGGGAGGGCGAGTTGCTGGGGCAGATGCGCGAACAGTGGCCGTTTTTCCGCACGCGCATCGACATGCTGGAGATGGTGCTGGCCAAGGCCGACGCGGATATCGCCCGTTCCTACGATGAGCGATTGGTCGAACCGGCGCTGCTGCCATTGGGTGCCCATTTACGCGACTTATTGTCGCAGGCGTGTTCGGTGGTCTTGGGGTTGACCGGTCAGTCGCAGTTACTGGCACATAGCCCTGACACCCTGGAGTTCATTCGCCTGCGCAATACCTACCTGGACCCGCTGCATCTATTGCAGGCCGAACTGCTGGCCCGTTCGCGACGCCAGGACGGCGCCCAGGACAGCCCGGTGGAACAGGCGCTGCTGGTGTCTGTGGCGGGGATTGCCGCCGGTTTGCGCAATACCGGCTAAGGTAATTGCCGGGGTTTTCAGTGGCTTGGCACAGTACTTCGAGCGCTGGCCCGAGAGGGCTGGCGACCGTCGCCAGGCGACACTTTGTTATGGGGTTGCGACCAGCAATACTCTGTCGCCAGGGCATAAAGGCGGCGGGTTGCTCCGACTTTCGGCTGCTTGTGTGCGCTGTGTCGGCTGTGTATCTTGATCAGCCTTTGGCCGTTTGGGCGGCCACTATCCCATTTCCGAGATTGGCCCCACGAGGCGAATCCGAGCGTTTCTAAATAAAAAATTGAGGAGCACATCGATGCGCGTAATTCTGCTGGGAGCTCCCGGGGCCGGTAAAGGTACTCAGGCAAAGTTCATCACCGAAAAATTCGGCATTCCGCAAATCTCCACCGGCGACATGCTGCGCGCAGCGGTCAAGGCCGGCACCGAGCTGGGCCTGAAAGCCAAGAGCGTGATGGACGCCGGTGGTCTGGTCTCCGATGACCTGATCATCAACCTGGTCAAGGAACGCATCAGCCAGGCCGATTGCGCCAAGGGTTTCCTGTTCGACGGCTTCCCACGCACCATTCCTCAGGCCGAAGCGCTGGTCAAAGCCGGCGTCGAGCTGGACAACGTGGTCGAGATCGCCGTCGACGACGAAGAGATCGTCCAGCGTATCGCTGGCCGCCGTGTGCACGAAGCCTCGGGCCGCGTTTACCACACCGTCTACAATCCGCCGAAAATCGCCGGTAAAGACGACATCACCGGTGAAGACCTGGTCCAGCGTAAAGACGACACCGAAGAAACCGTGCGTCATCGCCTGTCGGTCTACCACTCCCAGACCAAGCCGCTGGTGGAGTTCTACCAGAGCCTGGCCGCCAGCCAGGGCAAGCCGAAGTACAGCCACATCGCGGGCGTCGGTTCGGTCGAGTCGATCACCGGCAAGGTGCTCGAAGCGCTGAGCTGATCAGTCGTACCGGCTTGATCTTCAACGGCCCGCTTGCGGGCCGTTGCTGTTTATAATGCGTCACTTTTTTCAACTCCCTCTGCCTTATGGAAACATCGATGAGCACCTTGCTGGCCCTGGACACCGCGACTGAAGCCTGCTCGGTTGCCTTGCTGCACGACGGCAAGGTGACGAGCCACTACGAGGTGATCCCGCGCCTGCATGCACAGAAGCTGCTGCCGATGATCCAGAAACTGCTGGCCGATGCCGGCACCAGCCTGCAGGCCGTCGATGCCATTGCCTTCGGTCGCGGGCCTGGGGCCTTTACCGGTGTGCGGATCGCCATCGGCGTGGTCCAGGGCCTGGCCTTCGCCCTGGAGCGCCCGGTGCTGCCGGTGTCGAACCTGGCGGTGCTGGCGCAGCGCGCATTGCGCGAACACGGCGCGACCCAGGTGGCCGCCGCCATCGATGCGCGAATGGATGAGGTCTACTGGGGCTGCTACCGCGAAGTGGCGGGCGAGATGCGCCTGGCAGGGGCCGAAGCGGTGCTGCCGCCGGAAGCCGCTGCGTTGCCGGCGGACGCCAGCGGCGACTGGTTCGGCGCGGGCACCGGCTGGGGCTACGCCGAGCGTATCGGGGTCAATCTCAGTGGCCAGGACGCGGGCATGCTGCCCCACGCCGAAGATTTGCTGACCCTGGCGCGCTTTGCCTGGGAGCGCGGCGAGGCGATCCCGGCGGACGAGGCGCAACCGGTGTACCTGCGGGACAAGGTGGCGACGCCAAAAGCGCGCTGACAGCCCGCTGCAGAGCTGTTCGCCATCACGAGCCCGCGTGGCGAGCGTGTCAATCGTCAGGTTTTCGTGCCAGTTTTCGATGGCTTTTAAACCTTTTGCATTTTCTGTGTTCTAGTTATCACTCGGGCATTTGCGTAGTCGGCTAGGTGCCGCTAAATTGCCATCATCGATATCGAGCATGTGATTATGCGCATAGACGGCATTTCCTCTCAGTCCTACCCCATCAAGCGCAAGCCTCGCAAAGGCAGCGTGCTGCTGGACGACTCCCTCGAGGACGCAGATGCCGTCGAAGTCCAACCCGAGACTCCTGCCCAGGCGCGCTCCCAGGCTTCTGCCGGGCGCACCAGCAATCTTCCCGCCCGTCCACAGGACATGATCTTCCAGCGCGCCATGAAAAGAAGCGTCGCCAACGCTCTGGCCAGCTACCTGACCACCGCCGGTTTCGTCGATTGGGATATGGAAGTGGTGGGTCTCGACCTGCACATCTGATGTTGCTGCCTTATTACCTCGGTTGTCCTTCCTGGAGCGAAAACGCCTGGCGTGAGTACCTGTACCCGGAAAGCGCGCGGCCGACGGATTTTCTCGGCCTGTATTGCCAGGTCTTCAATGCCGTGGAAGGCAATACCACCTTCTATGCGCGCCCCGCCGAGGCCACGGTGCAGCGCTGGGCGCAGACCATGCCCGAACATTTCCGCTTCACCGCCAAGTTTCCCGGCGACATCAGCCATGGCGGCGACCTGCGCGAACAATTGGGCGCGGCCGAGAGCTTCCTGCAGTTGCTCAGCCCGCTGGGCGAACGTGTTTCGCCGCTGTGGCTGCAACTGCCCGCGAGCTTCACACCGCAGCGCCTGGCGGAACTGGCGGGCTTTATCGACGGCCTGGAGCGGCCGTTGGCGGTGGAAGTCCGGCATCGGGATTTCTTCGCCAAGGGCGATGCCGAGCGCATGCTCAACCGCCTGCTGCTGGATCGTGGCGTGGAGCGCATCTGCCTCGACCCGCGCGCCTTGTTCAGTTGCACTTCCAGCGAGCCGTCGGTGCTCCATGCGCAATCGAAGAAACCCAAGGTACCGCCGCGCCCGGCCGCCTTCACCCAGTTTCCCCAGGTGCGCTTTATCGGTCATTCGGAGCTTGAGGCCAACGATCCGTTCCTGGTGCCCTGGATCGACAAGGTCGCCGGCTGGATCGAGGAAGGGCGAACCCCCTACATCTTCCTGCACACCGCCGATAACCGCCTGGCCGCCGAGCTGGCGCGGCGTTTCCATGCGCGCCTGATGGAGCGCCTGCCTGGATTGCCGGCCTTGCCTGAGCTATACAGAGAGCCCGCCGCGGAGCAACTCGGCTTGCTCTGAGCGGGATCATTTCCCTGCCCAGGAGTCCGCCAATGGATGCGCAAACCCTTCGTGCCCAAACCTTCAAGGCCCTGCATGAGCGTGATCGGGCTTTCGTGATTCCCAACCCCTGGGACGCGGGCTCCGCCAAGATGCTGGCCAGCCTCGGCTTCGAGGCCCTGGCGACCACCAGCGCCGGTTTCGCTTTTTCCCTGGGGCGCCCCGACGCCGAAGGTGCCTTGTCCCTGGAGGACACCCTGGGCAACGTTCGCGCCATAGTCGGCGCCAGCAGCCTGCCGGTGGCGGTGGACCTGGAGAACGGTTTTTCCGACAGCCCCGAAGGCTGTGCCCGGACCCTGCGCCAAGCGGCCGCCTGCGGGGCGGTGGGCGGTTCCATCGAAGACGCCACGGGCCGGGCCGATGATCCGATCTATGACTTCAAACTGGCGGTCGAGCGTATCGAGGCGTCGGTCGCCGCAGGGCGGCAATTGCCTTTTCCCTTTGTGCTCACGGCACGGGCGGAAAACCTGCTGCATGGCCGGCAGGACCTGTCGGACACCCTTCGCCGCCTGCAAGCCTATGCCGAGGCCGGCGCCGATGTGCTGTATGCGCCTGGGTTGCGCTCGGCCGAGGAAATCATCGCTGTGGTCCGCGCGGTGGCGCCCAAACCGGTCAACGTGCTGATGTCGGGCGGCCTGAAATTGACCCTGGCGCAGTTGAGCGAGCTGGGGGTGAAGCGGATCAGCGTCGGTTCGGCCCTGGCGCGGGCCGCCTATGGCGCCTTCTATCAGGCGGCGCAGGAAATCCGCGACCACGGCAGCTTCGACTTTGCCGACCAGGCTTTGCCGTTCGGGCAGATCAATCGGTTGTTCAAGGGCTGAGCGGGGCGGGAAAGCGTCGTTGCTGGCTGCGCTCAGGCTAATGAGTGTCTGACGCGGCTGGTTGAAGGTCAGGCGGCGATCCGCAGGTTCTGCAGGATCAGCGGACGCGCCCAGCCGGTATCGAAATCGAACTGTTTCTGCTGCTCGATGAGCTCTTGCGGCGGGAAGGGCGGGAAGGGTTTGTCCAGCAGCTCCAGTTCGAATTCGGCGATCGGCAGGTGCAACGGCCGCGGTTGCGGCGCCGGGCCCGGCTCGGGCAGGGGCTGGCCGGCATTGAGGACAATGGGGCGTACCCAGCCGCTTTCGAAGTC
The DNA here is from genome assembly GCF_059424045.1 of Pseudomonas sp. GW456-L12. Classification (NCBI taxonomy): domain Bacteria; kingdom Pseudomonadati; phylum Pseudomonadota; class Gammaproteobacteria; order Pseudomonadales; family Pseudomonadaceae; genus Pseudomonas; species Pseudomonas sp. GW456-L12. The sequence goes on along the minus strand of NZ_JBWKZA010000009.1, from coordinate 158,368 downwards.
TTGCTGGTGTTGCTGGGCGGCGATTTCTTCCGGCGGGAACGGCGGAAACGGTTTGTCCAGCAGCTCGGTTTCGAACTCGGCGATCGGTAGGAACAACGGTTCCGGCGGGCGGATCTCGGTGTCCTGGACGTCGCAATGACGCTGGGTAACGATTTGCGCCAGCAGGTCGCTGCCGCCATGGGGTTCGGTCGGGCCGTCCACGGCCACCGGAGAATTGTCGTCAGTGACCTTCGTGCCATCGCCGCGTTGCTCGGCCAGCGCCTGGGCAAAAAAATCCTGCCACAGATGGCTGACGCCGCTCAGTGCCTGGGAATTTTTTAGGCCGTAATCGCCGTGGGGCGATATGACGCCAATGGATAGGCTTCGAATGTCTGACATTTCTCTCGGGTCGACGCTCAGCTCTGGCAAAATGCCGGATAGTTCTTTTATCGGCAGTTTTTGCCGATCATTAATTTTTTGAGCGTGTTTTCAGATGAGTGAGCAACCAGCGGCCTGCCGCATCAAAGTCGAGGCCTTGGCCGAGGCATTCCAGCCGCAGGCCGCGCATTGGGCCGAGCGACTGGGGCTGCCGTTGCAGATCGACGAGGCGGAGTTCGCCCTGCAGGTCGGCGAGCAGGGCTTGCAGCTGCAGCAGCTCGGCGCCGACGCGCCAGGGCCGGTGCGGGTGGACTTTGTCGAGGGTGGCGCGGCGCACCGGCGGCTGTATGGCGGCGGTAGCGGGCAGATGATCGCCAAGGCGGTGGGCATTACCCAGGGCGTGCGCCCGCGGATCCTGGATGCCACGGCGGGGCTGGGCAAGGATGCGTTCGTCCTGGCCAGCCTCGGCTGCGAGATGAGCCTGATCGAGCGCCAGCCCTTGATCGGCGCCTTGCTCGAAGACGGCTTGGCCCGGGCGGGAGAGGATTTCGAAGTGGCGCCGATCGTGGCGCGCATGCGCCTGCTCAAGGGCAACTCGATCGAGGTGATGCGCAATTGGGAGGGCGAGCCGCCCCAGGTGATCTACCTGGACCCGATGTTCCCGCATCGGGAAAAGACCGCGCTGGTGAAAAAGGAAATGCGCCTGTTCCGCCCACTGGTCGGGGACGACCCGGACGCCCCGGCACTGCTGGAGGCCGCCCTGGCCCTGGCCAGCCACCGGGTGGTGGTCAAGCGCCCGCGCAAGGCGCCGTGCATCGCAGGCCCCAAGCCGAGCCATGCGCTGGATGGCAAATCCAGCCGTTACGATATCTATCCGAAGAAGGCGCTCAAGGCCTGATCTTCATCGGTTTTTTCGCCAGCAAGCTCGCTCCTACAGAGACTGCGCATGACCTGTAGGAGCTTGCTCGCGATAGGGCCTTCAGGCTCGATACGCCCGCATGAACAACCCCACCACTTCCCGTACATGCTCCTCGGCGGCTTCGTCGCTCAGCAGCTCGCCGCAGCCGTAGAGCAGGCGAAAGTTCGCCGCGCCTTTGAGCAGGCAGAAGAAATGCTCGGCGGCATTGCGCGGTTTGTCGATGCGCAGGGCGCCGCTCTGGTCGATCCTCGTCAGCAGCCGTTCCATACCTTGCACCATGCGTTGTGGCCCGGCCTCGAAGAAGATCTGCGAGAGCTTCGGGTCCTGGCTGCCCAGGGCCATGATCAGGCGATGCAGGTTCAAGGATTCTTCGCTGTTGATCAGCAGGTGAAAGCCCCGGCCAATGTTCAGCAACACGCTTTCGATCGGCATGCCGGCCGGCAGCTCGAAGATCAGCGTTGGCAACTGTTCCTCGCACTTGGCCGCCACCGCGGCGGAGAACAGGGTCTCCTTGTCGTTGAAATGGCTGTACACCGTCAGCTTGGAAACACCGGCTTCGGCGGCTACCGCGTCCATGCTGGTGTTGGCGTAGCCATTGCTCAGGAACAGCGTTTTCGCGGCTTCGAGGATGGCCTGGCGTTTTGCCAGGTCCTTGGGGCGGCCGGGGCCGTTTGAGGTGGAAAGATTGTCGGACATTCTTCGCTTTAATACTGGACTGGTGAGTTTGCTATTAATAACATACCCGCCAGTATAATTATTCGAAGCACCCTTAGCGAAAGGTCCCCCACCATGTTCCGCTATGCCTTACCCCTCGCGTTGCCCGTCAGCCTGGCCGTTCTGCTGTCCGCGTGCGGACATGAAGAAACCGCGCAAACCACCGTTCGCCCGGCCATGGTGGTGCAGCCAGAGCCCGCGGCGCAGGCCATGGACAGCTACCCCGGCGAGGTCCGCGCGCGTTACGAACCGGACCTGGCGTTCCGGATTGGGGGTAAGGTCAGCCGACGACTGGTCGATGAGGGGCAGCGGGTGAAAGCCGACCAGCCATTGGCCGAGCTCGACCCGCAGGACGTGCGGCTGCAACTGGAAGCCACCCGGGCCCAGGTGGTGGCGGCCGAAGCCAACCTGAATCTGGTGCGCTCCGAGCGTGACCGCTACAAGACCTTGATGGACCGGCAACTGGTCAGCCGTTCCCAGTACGACAACGCCGAAAACCTGTATCGCTCCGGCCTGGCCCGGCTCAAGCAGATCAAGGCCGAGTTCGACGTGGCCAGCAACCAGGCCGGTTACGCCGTGCTGCGCGCGCCCCAGGATGGAGTCGTGGCCCGGCGCACGGTCGAGGTTGGCCAGGTGGTCGCCGCCGGCCAGACCGTCTTTACCCTGGCTACCGACGGCGAGCGGGAAGTGCTGATCAGCCTGCCGGAGCAGGGTTTCGGCCGCTTCCGCATCGGCCAGCCGGTGTCAGTGGAGCTGTGGAGCCAGCCCGACCAGCGTTTCGCCGGGCAGATCCGCGAGCTGTCGCCGGCCGCCGACCCACGCTCCCGTACCTTCGCCGCCCGCATCGCCTTTACCGCCGGCAAGGTCCCGGCCGAGCTGGGGCAGAGCGCCCGAGTGTTCATCCAGGCCGCGGCCAGTGTGCCGTTGTCGGTGCCGCTGTCGGCGGTGACTGCGGAGAACGGTGCCGCCTATGTCTGGCGGGTCGACGCCAACAACACCCTGAAAAAGACCCCGGTGCGTCTCGGCGCCTTCGGCGAAAAGAGCGTGCCGGTTCTCGAAGGCCTCGGCGTCAGCGACTGGGTGGTGGCGGCGGGTGTGCATGTGCTCCATGAGGGGCAGCAGGTGCGCCCGGTGGATCGCTCCAACCGCGTGGTCAATCTGGCGGCCAAGGAGTAATCCCCGATGGGTTTCAATCTTTCCGAATGGGCGTTGCGCAACCGCCAGATCGTGTTGTTCCTGATGCTGTTACTGGCCATTGTCGGGGCGCTTTCCTACACCAAGCTGGGCCAGAGCGAAGACCCGCCCTTCACCTTCAAGGCCATGGTGATCCGCACCAACTGGCCGGGCGCCACGGCCCAGGAGGTTTCCCGGCAGGTCACCGAACGCATTGAAAAGAAGCTGATGGAAACCGGCGAATACGAGCGCATCGTCTCGTTTTCCCGCCCGGGCGAGTCCCAGGTGACCTTCATGGCGCGCGACTCGATGCACTCGAACCAGATCCCCGAGCTCTGGTATCAGGTACGCAAGAAGATCAGCGATATTCGCCATACCCTGCCGCCGGGTATCCAGGGCCCGTTCTTCAACGATGAGTTCGGCACCACCTTTGGCAATATCTATGCGCTGACCGGCGACGGTTTCGACTACGCGGTGCTCAAGGATTACGCCGACCGCATCCAGATCCAGCTGCAGCGGGTCAAGGACGTGGGCAAGGTCGACCTGCTGGGCTTGCAGGACGAGAAGGTCTGGATCGAGCTGTCGAACGTCAAGCTGGCGACCCTCGGCCTGCCGCTGGCGGCGGTGCAACAGGCCCTGGAGGAGCAGAACGCGGTGTCCACCGCCGGCTTCTTCGAGACCAGCAGCGAGCGCCTGCAATTGCGGGTGTCCGGTAATTTCCAGAGCGTCGAGCAGATCAGCAACTTCCCGATCCGGGTGTCCGACCGCACCTTCCGTATCGGCGATGTGGCGGATGTGCGTCGCGGCTTCAACGATCCACCGGCGCCGCGCATGCGTTTCATGGGCCAGGACGCAATCGGCCTGGCCGTGGCGATGAAGGACGGCGGCGACATCCTGGTGCTGGGCAAGGCGCTGGAACTGGAGTTCGCCCGGATCCAGAAAAACCTCCCCGCCGGCATGGAGCTGCGCAAGGTCTCCGACCAGCCGGCCGCGGTGAAGACGGGCGTCGGCGAGTTCGTCCAGGTGCTGGTGGAAGCCCTGGCGATCGTGCTGCTGGTGAGCTTTTTTTCCCTCGGCGTGCGCACCGGCATGGTGGTGGCCCTGGCGATTCCGCTGGTGCTGGCGATGACCTTCGCCACCATGTACTACCTGGGGATCGGCCTGCACAAGATCTCCCTAGGCGCGCTGGTGTTGGCGCTGGGCCTGCTGGTGGACGACGCGATCATCGCGGTGGAGATGATGGCGATCAAGATGGAGCAGGGCTACGACCGGCTCAAGGCCGCCAGCTACGCCTGGACCAGCACGGCGTTCCCGATGCTCACCGGTACCCTGATCACTGCCGCGGGTTTCCTGCCGATCGCCACGGCGCAGTCCGGCACCGGCGAATACACCCGTTCGATCTTCCAGGTGGTGACCATCGCCTTGCTGGCCTCATGGATCGCCGCGGTGGTGTTCGTGCCCTACCTGGGCGAGAAGCTGCTGCCGGACCTGGCCAAGCTGCATGCGGCCAAGCACGGCAGCGCCGACGGCCAGCCCGATCCGTACGGCACGCCGTTCTATCAGCGGGTGCGGCGGATGGTGGAATGGTGCGTGCGCCGGCGCAAGACCGTGATCGCCTTGACCGTGCTGCTGTTCATTGCCTCGGTGATGCTGTTCCGCTTCGTGCCGCAGCAGTTCTTCCCGGCTTCCGGGCGCCTGGAGCTGATGGTCGACCTGAAGCTGGCCGAGGGCGCGTCCCTGAGCAACACCGCCGATCAGGTCAAGCGCCTGGAGGCGATGCTCAAGGATCACGCCGGCATCGATAACTATGTGGCTTACGTCGGCACCGGTTCGCCGCGTTTCTACCTGCCCCTGGACCAGCAACTGCCGGCGGCGAGTTTTGCCCAGTTCGTGGTGCTGGCCAAGACCATCGAGGAGCGTGAAAGCCTGCGCAGCTGGCTGATCGAAACCCTCGACGAGCAGTTCCCGGCCCTGCGCTCGCGAGTCACCCGCCTGGAGAACGGCCCGCCCGTGGGCTATCCGGTGCAGTTCCGCGTCACCGGCGAGCACATCGAAGAGGTGCGGGCCCTGGCGCGCAAGGTGGCGGCCAAGGTCCGCGAGAACCCCCACGTGGTCAACGTGCACCTGGATTGGGAGGAGCCGAGCAAGGTGGTCTACCTCAATATCGATCAGGACCGTGCGCGGGCCCTGGGCGTGAGTACCGCCAACCTGGCGAAATTCCTGCAAAGCTCGCTGACCGGTTCCAGCGTCAGCCAGTACCGCGAAGACAACGAGTTGATCGAGATCCTGCTGCGCGGGACCTTGCATGAACGCACCGAGCTGTCGCTGCTGTCGAGCCTGGCAGTGCCCACCGACAACGGCAAGAGCGTGGCGCTGTCGCAGGTCGCGACCCTGGAATACGGCTTCGAGGAAGGCATCATCTGGCACCGCAACCGCCTGCCGAACGTCACCGTGCGGGCCGACATCTATGGCAAGGAACAGCCGGCGACCCTGGTGCAACAGATCCTGCCGACCCTGGAGCCGATCCGCGCCGAACTGCCGGACGGTTATCTGCTGGACGTCGGCGGCACCGTGGAAGACTCGGCCCGCGGGCAGAACTCGGTGAAGGCCGGCGTGCCGCTGTTCATCGTGGTGGTGCTGACCCTGCTGATGCTGCAACTACGCAGCTTCTCGCGCACGGCGATGGTGTTCCTCACCGCGCCGCTGGGGTTGATCGGCGTGACCCTGTTCCTGATGGTGTTTCGCCAGCCGTTCGGCTTTGTGGCCATGCTCGGGACCATCGCGCTGTCGGGGATGATCATGCGTAATTCGGTGATCCTGGTGGATCAGATCGAGCAGGACATCGCCGCCGAGCTCACGCCGTGGCAGGCGATCATCGAGGCGACGGTCAGGCGCTTCCGGCCGATCGTGCTGACCGCGCTGGCGGCGGTGCTGGCGATGATCCCGCTGTCACGCAGCGTGTTCTTCGGGCCGATGGCGGTGGCGATCATGGGCGGGCTGATTGTAGCGACGGCGCTGACCCTGCTGTTCTTGCCGGCGTTGTATGCGGCGTGGTTCCGGGTCAAGAAAACCTGATTCGCCTGTAGGAGCGAGGCTTGCCCGCGATTTAGACGCCGCGGTGTGTCAGGCACACCGCGGCGTCTAAATCGCGAGCAATCGAGCGTCGACCGGCCACTCCTACAGGTAGGGGTTACAGGCTACCGAAGACTTTTTTCGCCAGGCTGGTGGCCGCTGCCGCCGGGTTCTCGCGAATGGTCGCTTCCTGTTTGCCGATCATCTCGAACAGGCCGTTGAGCGCCTGTTCGGTCACGTAGCTTTCGATATTCGCGTTCTTCGCATCCAGCACGCCGAAGGTGGCGGCCTGGCCGGCGAAGGCGTTGTACTGCTTGGCCAGGCCCACCTGGTCGGTGGCCTGTTTGACGATCGGCAGGAACTTCACGCGGATCTGTTCGCGGCTGGTCTTGCTCAGGTACTGGGTGGCGGAATCCTTGCCACCGCTGAGAATGCCCTTGGCGTCCTCCACGCTCATCTTCTTCACGGCATCCACCAGCAGCGCCTGGGCCTGCGGCACGGCGGCCTCGGCGGCCTTGTTCATGCTGGTCTCAAGTTCCTCGACCTGGGCGCCCATGCCGAACTGTTTCATTTTCTTCGCCACTTTGCCGAGGTTGCCCGGCAGTTCGATGCGCACGTCCGGGTTGTTGCTGAAACCGCCGGCGGTGCCCAGTTGTTTGACCGCGACCTGGGCTCCCTGGGTCAGGGCGTCCTTGAGGCCGCCGGTGGCGTCTTGCTGCGACAGGTCGCCGAGGGACAGCGCCAGGGCACTGGCACAGATCAGCAGGCCGGCGCACAGGCTGGTGAAGCGAAGGGAAGAACGGAGCATGGCAGCTTCCTTGTTCGAGAAAAGGGATTAGCGAACCGCGTCGACGCGGATTTTCAGCGGTTGCGGATCGCTGCCGTCGAGTTTCACCCCGTTGTGCTCGGTGGTGACGAACAGCAGTTTGCCAGCCACTTCGATCCGCGCGCTGACCGAATAACGGTGCCCGGGTTTGACCTGGGCCGGGTCGTAGCTGAGGTGGAAGGGCAGTGGCACCTGGCCTTTGACCGGGCCTTTCTGTTCGGCCAGCAGCACCGCGGGGGCATCGGCCAGCGACACGTCCTGCAGGCTGACGCTCAGGGTGGCGGCTGGCGGCAGGGCGATGCGTTGCAGGTAGAAGACTTCGCCATCGAGGCTGGCTTTGCTGGCAGGTTGCATGCTGTTACAGGCCCCGAGCAGGGTGGCAAGGGCGAGCAGGGTGAACTTTTTCATGTTGGATCTCCGTATCGGGGGGGCGCCAGAAACCGCCTGGCGCCGATAAGAATCTAGTCGCTTTGCTGCGGTGCGGCGACCTGTTCGGCGGCATCTTCGCTGCGATGCAGGGCCACCTGGCGGATCGACAGGCGAATCTCCGCCGGCAGCACGCGCTTGGCCGCGCCCTCGGCCAGTTCGCCGAGCAGTTCGTGGTAGCTCAGCTTGCCGGCCTCGTCGCGGCGCAGCACGTCCTGTTCCAGCAAGGTCTGGATGAAGTGGCGGAACAGGCTCTTGTCGAAGAACTCCGGGGCATTCAGGCCATGCAGGATCGACAGGCGCTGGGCCATGACCGTGCACAGGTCTTCCAGCTCTTCGGCGCTGATGCTGCGCTGGCCGCTGTTGAGCAGCAGCGAGATGGCCATGTAGAAGCGCTGCAGGGTCTGGGCGATGCTCTTGGACAGCAGGGTCAGCAGCACGAAATGCCGCGAGCTTGGGGCCGGACGCAGGTACAGCTCCTTCTCGAAGCGCAGCAGGCCTTGCTCGACGAAGGCCTCCAGCCATTGGTCGATCACCCCGTCCAGTTCGTCCAGGGACCAACGGATGAACAGCTCCGACTGCAGGTAAGGGTACAGCGCCCGGGTGTAGCGCAGGATCTGTTCGCGGCTCATGCGCGACGAGCTCTGGAAGAAGCTCGCCAGCAACGCCGGCAGGGCGAAGATGTGCAGCACGTTGTTGCGGTAGTAGGTCATCAGGACGGCGTTCTGCTCGTCCAGGTAGAGGATCTTGCCCAGGGCATCGCTCTGCTCGGACAGCAGGTCCATGTCCTTCACATGCTCGATCAAGGCCCGGCCATCGCCTTCCGGCAGGGTGGTGTGGGGCGAGTAGGGAACCTTGCGCAGCAGCGCCAGGTACAGGTCCAGGACCCGGGCCATGGCGCGGTCGTCGAGGGCCAGGCGGCTGGTGGACAGCAGCGCCAGGGCCACCAGGTTGACCGGATTGATCGCCGCCGCCTCGTTCAAGTGCTGGGCGACTTTTTCACCCAGGCGGTTGGTGGTTTCGTTGAGCCAGGCCGGCTTGAACTGCGGGCCCAGCTCCTGGGCGCGCCAGCCTGGCTGTTCCTGGTCGAGGAACTCGGCCAGCTTGATCGGCTCGCCGAAGTTCACCGCCACCTGGCCGAAACGCTGCTTGAGGGCGCCGATGACCTTGAAGATGTCGAAGATCGACTCTTTCTTCTTGCTCGCGCCGCGCAGCTCGCCCAGGTAGGTGCGGCCTTCCAGCACGCGCTCGTAGCCGATGTACACCGGGACGAAGACGATCGGCATGCGCGAGGAGCGCAGGAAGCTGCGCAGGGTGATGGCCAGCATCCCGGTTTTCGGTTGCAGCATGCGCCCGGTGCGCGAGCGTCCGCCCTCGACGAAGTACTCCACCGGGAAACCCTTGGTGAACAGGGTGTGCAGGTATTCGTTGAACACCGAGGTGTAGAGCGGGTTGCCCTTGAAGGTGCGGCGCATGAAGAACGCTCCACCCCTGCGCAGCAGGCTGCCGATCACCGGCATGTTCAGGTTGATCCCGGCGGCGATGTGCGGCGGGGTCAGGCCGTTGCGGAACAGCAGGTAGGACAGCAGCAGGTAGTCGATGTGGCTGCGGTGGCAGGGCACGTAGATCACTTCGTGGCCCGGGGCGACTTTCTGCACGCTTTCGATGTGGTTGACCTTGATCCCGTCGTAGATCTTGTTCCAGAACCAGCTCAGCACCACTTCGAGGAAGCGGATCGCGGTGAAGGTGTAGTCCGAGGCGATCTCGTTGCCATAACGCAAGGCTACGGCCTTGGCTTTTTCCGGGGAGATCTTTTCCCGTTCGGCTTCGTCGAGGATCGCCTGCCTGACCAGCGGCTGGTTCAGCAGGCCTTTGACCAGGTTGCGCCGGTGGGAAATGTCCGGGCCGATCACCGCGGCCTTCAGGTTGCGAAAGTGCACCCGCAGGATGCGCTGGGCCATGCGCACGGTACGCTCGTGGCCCTTGTTGTGCTCGATCAGTTCGCGTAGGTGAATCGGCGCGGAAAATTGCACCCGGGTCTTGCGGCCCAGGATCATGATGCTCAGCAGCCGGCGCAGACGCCCGGTGACTGCCCAGCTGTCGGCGAACAGCAGTTTCCATGGGCTCGATTCGCTGTCGGGCGATTGGCCCCAGAACACGCTGACCGGAATGATCTGCGCGTCTTCGGCGGCATTCTGGCTCAGGGCGCTGACCAGACGGGTCAAGGTGGGGGGCGCGCCGCGCTTGTCCTGGCGGCCGAGCCAGTCCGGGGCCGGGGTCAGGTAGAAAAACGCGGCGGGTTCCAGCAGGTTACCCACCGAGACCGGCAGCACCGGGCGCGGCAACCCGGCCTTGGTGCACTCGGTATCGACCACGGCAAGGTCGGTGAGCGAAGGGTTTTGCAGGACGTAGAACACCGGACGACTGCGGTCGAGGTTGAGGGTGAAGGACGACTGGTTGATCGTCTCCGAGCGAACCCAGAGGTACAACAGTCGGCGCAAGGTGCCAAACACAAGACGGCGGAACGGGGAGCGGGTCATACGGCTTCTGCTTTAGTGGAAAAAACCGAGCAGTTGCTCGGGGCGGCTAGTGTGCCGGATTCACCGAAAATCGGCAAAAAAGCGGCAAACAAGATTGAGTTGAGAGTTTTTCTGCCTGTCATATACTCGCCCGACTGACGCCTGGGCATGCGGGGCCCATCAATAGAAACCCAGGTCCAGGCGAAAGTTCTCACGGCTTCGTTTCAGTAAGCCGACTGATAATAAAAAGACGGAGGATGGATTGATGGCAACTCGCGAGACCGGCAGCGTGAAGTGGTTCAACGACGCCAAGGGCTACGGCTTCATTCAGCGTGAAGGTGGTGCCGATGTATTTGTCCACTACCGTGCTATTCGTGGTGAAGGCCACCGCTCGCTGACCGAAGGGCAGCAGGTTGAATACGCCGTGGTAGAGGGGCAGAAGGGTTTGCAGGCAGAGGATGTAGTGGGCTTGTAAGCGCTGTGCCTTGTAGGAGCGAAGCGTGCTCGCGATAACGCTATCGCGAGCAAGCTTCGCTCCTACAGTAATCAGAGTCAGGCGGTACGCCAGGTAATCTCTTCTTCCCCGTCGGCGCTGATGCGAATCCAGCGGTCGGCCGATTCCTCACCTTCTTCCTCGACCCAGCTGCCCGGTGCGCAGCGCACTTCGACGTTCAGCGCGGCGAAGGCGGCGCGGGCGCAGGCGATGTCGTCGTCCCACGGCGTCTGGTCGCTTTCCAGATACAGGCTGTTCCATTTGCCCACGGCTTTCGGCAGCCAGGTCACTGGCACGCTGCCCGCCTTGCATTTGTAGGTCTGGCCTTTCTGCACCCAGTCGCTGCACGGGCCCAGGGCCGCGCCGAGCCAGGCGGCGATGGCCTTGTGGTCGACGTCGGCGTCTTTCAGGTAAATCTCGATATCCGGTTGGCGCATGGATGTCCTCACTGCGGGTCTGAAAAATCCATTCGCGGATTTATTCGGCCTCGAGTCGCTGCTCGAGGCCGTGGATTAATGGGTTATTGCAGCACGAAGTAATCGTAGCGCATCGACACGCTGACCTCGAAGGGCTCGGCCTGCTCGATCACGCTGGCCCGGCGTTCGGCACTGGCGCGCCAGCCGTGGGGCGTCATGGCCAGCAGGTTGGCGCGATCCTGCGGATTGCTCAGCGTCAGCTTGAAGTCCAGGGTTTCACTGTGTTGCAGCGCCATGCCCGCGGGCACCAGCGCCAGGTGTTTGTCGTCGGTGTATTCGCGGACCTCGTCGTACAGGCGCTCGCGCAATTCCATCAGGTGGCCGCTGGTCGGTCCGACCTTCATCAGGCCGCCGCCAGGGCTGAGCAGGCGCTTGGCTTCCTGCCAGTCCAGCGGGCTGAAGACACTGGCGAGGAACTGGCAGCTGGCGTCGGCCAGGGGCACCCGGGCCATGCTGGCGATCAACCAGGTCAGCTGCGGGGCACGGCGACAGGCGCGCTTGACCGCTTCCCGGGAGATGTCCAGGGCATAACCGTCCGCCTGGGGCAGGGCTTCGGCGATCAGGGCGGTGTAGTAACCCTCGCCGCAACCGATATCGACCCAGCGCTGCGGGGCGCGCTCGGCGGCCAGTTCGGCCAGGCGCCTGGCCACCGGGGCGTAATGGCCGGCATTGAGGAAGTCGCGGCGGGCTTCGACCATGGCCTGGTTGTCGCCTGGGTCGCGGCTGTTCTTGTGCTGCACCGGCAGCAGGTTCAGGTAACCCTGGCGGGCGCGGTCGAAGCGGTGCCCGGCCGGGCACACGACACCGTTGTCGACGGCGCTCAGGGGCGCCGCGCAGATAGGGCAGGCAAGCATCAGGCGAGCAACTTGATCAGGGTCTGGTAGTAGATTTCGGTCAGCACGTCGAGGTCGCTGGCCAGCACGCGCTCGTTGACCTGGTGGATGGTGGCGTTGACCGGGCCCAGCTCGACCACCTGGGTGCCGAGGGTGGCGATGAAACGCCCGTCGGAGGTGCCGCCGCTGGTGGAGGCCTTGGTCTCGCGGCCGGTGATGTCCTTGATGCTGGCCGACACCGCGTCGAGCAGGGCGCCCGGTTCGGTGAGGAACGGCAGGCCCGACAACGCCCACTCCACATGCCAGTCCAGGCCGTGCTTGTCGAGGATGGTGGCCACGCGCTGTTGCAGGCCTTCGACCGTGGATTCGGTGGAGAAGCGGAAGTTGAACACCGCCACCAGCTCGCCAGGGATCACGTTGGTCGCGCCGGTGCCGGAATTCAGGTTGGAAATCTGGAAGCTGGTGGGCGGGAAGAAGGCATTGCCGTCGTCCCAATGTTCCGCGGCCAGTTCGGCCAGGGCCAGGGCGGCCAGGTGGATCGGGTTCTTGGCCAGGTGCGGGTAGGCCACGTGGCCCTGCACGCCGCGCACCGTGAGTTTGGCGCCGAGGGAGCCGCGACGGCCGTTCTTGACCACGTCACCGACCAGGCTGGTGCTCGACGGCTCGCCGACGATGCACCAGTCCAGGCGCTCCTTGCGCGCCGCCAGGCGCTCGACCACCGCCTTGGTGCCGTGGTGGGCTGGGCCTTCTTCGTCGCTGGTGATCAGGAAGGCCACTGAGCCTTTGTGGTCCGGGTAGTCGGCGACAAAACGCTCGGCCGCCACCAGCATCGCCGCGAGGCTGCCTTTCATGTCCGCTGCGCCGCGCCCGCAGAGCATGCCGTGCTCGTCGATCAACGCGTCGAACGGGTCGTTCTGCCAGGCCTGGACCGGGCCGGTGGGCACCACATCGGTATGGCCGGCGAAACACAGCACCGGGCCTTCGTGCTTGCCGTGGCTGGCCCAGAAGTTATCCACATCCTCGATGCGCATCGGCTCCAGCTTGAAGCCGGCATCGCCCAGGCGCTGCATCATCAGCTTCTGGCAGTCGGCGTCGACCGGCGTCACCGACGGGCGGCGGATCAGGTCACAGGCGAGTTGCAGGGTCGGCGAAAGGTCGGCGTGGGCCGTCATGGGGAAACTCCGGTGCAAGGCGTTATGTGTAAGCGCGAGGCTTGCCCGCGATGGAAAACCTGAGGCGTCTCAGGCAAACCGCGTCGTGGCTATCGCGGGCAAGCCTCGCTCCTACGGTAATGGGGCAAGGCGCGCAAAATGGCGGATATCTTAAAGCAAAACGGCGGCCAGAGGCCGCCGTTTAGTGCTTTGCCGCGATTTATGCAGCCGCCACCGGCGCGCTTTCGGCAAGCGGTTTTGGCAGCGACGACAGGAAGGCCATGACCAGTGCCGCCACATACGGCAGCGACTGCACCAGCAGCATGGTCACCCAGAAGCGCATGTCGTTGCTCGGCAGGCCGCCCTGCACCAGGTAGATGCCCAGCGCCGCGCCCCACAACAGCAGCATGATGAACAGCTCTTCCCGGGCTTCCGAGATCGCCACCCAGAAGCCGTGGTTGTCGGCGTTCTTCGGTGTACGGAAGAACGGAATGCTGCTGGTGAAGAAGCCATACAGCACCGCCTTGGCGATGGTGTGGGACAACGCCAGGCCCGCCACGGCCGCGCAGAACGCGTCCTTGAGGTTGACCCCGACCGCCCGGCGGTAGAGGAAGATGATCTTGCCGACCTTGAACACGAACAGCGCCAGGGGCGGGATCGCGAAGATCAGCAACGGCGGATCGACGCGCTGCGGCACGATGATCATCGCCGCCGACCAGAGCAGGGCGCCGAGGGTGAAGAAGATGTTCATGCCGTCCGCCACCCACGGCAGCCAGCCCGCGAGGAAGTGGTAGCGCTGGCCACGGGTCAGCTCGGTGTCCTTGCCGCGCAGCAGGCTGGCGGTGTGGCGCTTGATGATCTGGATCGCCCCATAGGCCCAGCGGAAACGCTGTTTCTTGAAGTCGATGAAGGTATCCGGCATCAGGCCCTTGCCGTAGCTGGTGTGGTAATACGCCGCCGACAGGCCTTTCTCGAACACCCGCAGGCCCAGCTCGGCGTCTTCGCAGATGCACCAGTCGGCCCAGCCCAGTTCTTCCAGGACCGAACGGCGGGTCATGGTCATGGTGCCGTGCTGGATGATCGCGTCACGGTCGTTGCGGGTGACCATGCCGATATGGAAGAAGCCTTTGTATTCCGCGTAGCAGAGCTTCTTGAAGGTGCTTTCGTTCTGATCGCGGTAATCCTGCGGCGATTGCACCACGGCGATCTTCGGGTCGGCGAAGTGCGGCACCATGTGCTTGAGCCAGTTGCGATCGACGCAGTAGTCCGAGTCGATCACCGCGATCACTTCGGCGTCCTTGGCGGTGTGCGGGATCAGGTAGTTCAGCGCGCCGCCCTTGAAACCGGCCAGGGGCGCGACGTGGAAGAACTTGAAGCGCGGGCCGAGGGTTTCGCAATAGGCCTGCACCGGCTCCCAGACCGCCGGGTCCTTGGTGTTGTTGTCGATGATCAGGACTTCGAAGTCCGGATAGTCGAGGTTGGCCAGGGCATTGAGGGTCTGTTTGACCATTTCCGGCGGCTCGTTGTAGCACGGCACATGGATCGAGACTTTCGGCCGGTAGTTGGAGTCGCCTTCGACCGGCAGGAACTCGCGCCGGCGCTTGTGCACCCAGACCGCCTCGGCCAGTTCATGGGCCTCGGTGAGCAACACGATGAACACCCCGAGCGCACCCAGGGCGAGCAGGAAGCCCACCGTCAGGCTGAACCAGGTGCTGTATTGCTGGCTATAGTCGTAGCCGATCCACACCAGCACCGAGCCGCAGAGGAAGGCGATGAAGGTCAGGAAGGTCCGCCCGCGCTGGCGCAGGGCCGAGCCGTCAATCATCAGCAGGGTCAGGGACAGCAGCGCCAGGACCACCGAGCCGATGGCCAGCACGCGCCATTGCGGGATCGCCACCACCGGGCCTTCGAAGTTGAATTTCTGCTGGCGCGCGGCGTTGAACACGCCCCAGTAGGCGCCTACCGAACCTTCGTCGCTGGCCTTCCACGGCTGGTCGAAGGCTTCGATCACGAAGTAGTTGTAGCCCTGGCGGTTGAGCTTGTTGACCAGGTTACGCAGGTAGATCGCCTGGTCCGCCGGGCTGGCGTCGGCGCCGCCACGCATGCGGCCGTTGCTCGGCCAGCCCACCTCGGACAGCAGCAGCGGTTTTTTCGGGAACATTTGTTTCAGGTCGCGGGCGCGGTCGAGGACGAACTGCCCGGCCTTGTCCATCGGGATGAATTCCCAGTAGGGCAGGACGTGCGCGGCGATCAGGTCGACGTGCTGGGCCAGTTCCGGGTGTTCCTCCCAGACGTGCCACTGTTCGGAGGTGGTGACCGGCACCTTGACCGCGGCCCGTACGCGATCGAGCAGGACGCTCAACTGGTCGGCGGTGATTTCCTTGCGGAAGATCGCTTCGTTACCGACCACCACGCGCACCACACTGCGCGAGTTGTTGGCGATGTCGATGGCGCGGGTGATTTCACGCTCGTTGCGCTCCAGGTCCGGGCTGATCCAGATCCCGAGGGTCACGCGCAGGCCGAACTCTTCCGCCAGCTTGGGGATGTTCTCCAGCGTGCCGTCGACCGAGTAGGTCCGAATGTTGTCGGTCAGCTTGCTCATGATCTCCAGGTCGCGACGCATTTCGTCGTCGGTCGGGAACTGGTCTTTCTGCGGGAACTGGCCCAGCTGGAAAGGCGAGTAGGAAAAGCCGGAGATTTGTGCAGGCCAATTGGGGGCGGAAACCGGGCGGTTGACCAGTGCCCAGAAGCCGGTGAACAGGGCGGCGATTGCCAGAACCACCACCAGGTTGAGTCCAAATTTACGCGATGACATAGCTATTTCGGGTTCCAAAGGGTGTGGAACGGGGGAACGGTCGGCATGCGCCAAGCGGCGCGCATCCTACACTGGCCTTCGACTGAGCGTACAGCGCACAGGGGAAAGCCGCAGGTTGGGCAATCCAACTCGATTTAAGTTCTCGGCGACGAAATTTTCAGATTGTTCCCTCATTAAAGCAGCCCCGACTGCCATTCATAGGGCAAAGATGCTCTTGACGGACATCGGCCCTATAATGCGCGCCGGTTTTTGGGGTAATGGTCATGAGTACAGAAGATCCGCGGTTTGCTGGCGTCGCCCGGTTGTATGGCATCGAGGGCCTGGAACGCTTGCGCGCCGCCCATGTGGCGATCGTCGGGGTCGGCGGGGTCGGCTCCTGGGCGGCGGAAGCCATTGCCCGTTGCGGAGTGGGCGAGATCTCGCTGTTCGACCTGGACGACGTCTGCGTCAGCAACAGCAATCGGCAGCTGCACGCCCTCGACAGCACGGTCGGCAAGGCCAAGGTCGAGGTCATGGCCGAGCGCCTGCGCGGGATCAATCCGGCCTGCACCGTGCATGCGGTGGCGGACTTCGTCACCCGCGAGACCATGGCCGAATACATCACGCCGAACATCGATTGCGTGATCGACTGCATCGACAGCGTCAACGCCAAGGCGGCGCTGATCGCCTGGTGCAAACGGCGCAAGATCCAGATCATCACCACCGGCGGCGCGGGCGGGCAGATCGACCCGACGCTGATCCAGGTCTGCGACCTGAACCGTACCTTCAACGACCCGCTGGCCTCGAAAGTGCGTTCGACCCTGCGGCGCGACTATGGGTTTTCCCGCACCGTGACCCGTCACTACAGCGTGCCTTGCGTGTTTTCCACCGAGCAGCTGCGCTACCCGAAACCGGACGGCAGCATCTGCCTGCAGAAGAGCTTTGTCGGCGATGGCGTGAAGCTCGACTGCGCCGGCGGTTTTGGCGCGGTGATGATGGTCACCGCGACCTTCGGCATGGTCGCGGCGACCAAGGCGGTGGACAAGCTGGTGGCTGGCGTGCGGCGCCCGGCGGACAGAGTCAAACCCATCTGACGCAATAGATTCCTGTAGCCGCTGCCGCAGGCTGCGATCGGCTCCGCAGGAGACGTGCTCTTGAGGCCCCCGGAAGCCCCCTTCGGGCCTTATCGCAGCCTGCGGCAGCGGCTACAGAGATTCGGGTCGGGTAGATCGCGATTGGATCAGTAGTTGCCAGCCAGCTCGCGCATCCGCTGCAATACCGCGTTCAACCCATTGCTGCGCGACGGCGACAACTGGCGCGACAGGCCCAGCTGATTGAACCAGTCCGGCAAGTCCACCCGTTGCAGTTCCTCGGCGGACAAGCCGTTGACCCGCGCCAGCAGCAGGGCCACCAGGCCACGGATCAGGCGCGCATCGCTGCTGGCGGCGAACTGCCAGTGACCGTCCTGCAAGGTGCCCACCAGCCAGACCTGGCTTTCACAGCCATGCACCCGATTGGCCTCGACCTTGTCGGCGTCGCTCAGCGGTGCCAGGCGTTCGCCCCATTGCATCAGCAAGCGTGCGCGCTGTTCCCAACCGGGAGCGCCCTGAAAGCTGTCGAGGGCCGCCAGGGCCTCGGCGGGCAGGCTCATCGCAACAGCTCCAGCGCCTGATCGAGGGCCTCGAAGAAGCGTTCCAGGTCCTCGGAGTCGTTGTACAGCGCCAGGGATACGCGGGTCGCACCGGCCAGGCCGAAGCTTTTCAGCAGTGGCATGGCGCAGTGATGCCCGGCGCGCACGGCGATGCCCTGTTCGGTCAGCAGGTGAGCCAGGTCGGCGTTGTGCACGCCATCGACCACGAAGCTGACCAGCGCCAGCTGCGGCTTGCCCAGCAGGCGCAGGCCTTTGCGGGCCAGCAGGCCGTGCAGCAGGTAGTCGTGCAGCGCGGCTTCATGGGCGCTGACGGCGTCCTGGTCGAGGCCGCTGAGGTAATCCAGGGTCGCGCCCAGGCCAATCACGCTGGCGATCGGCGGCGTACCGGCTTCGAAACCCAGCGGGGCGGGGCGGAAGCTGGCGTGCTGGTATTCGGCCTGCTGGACCATCTCGCCACCAAACTGCCAGTGACGCAGGCCTTGCAGCGCCTCGGTGCGCCCGTACAGCACGCCGACACCGTCCGGGCCATAGAGCTTGTGGCTGGAGAACACATAGAAATCGCAGCCCAGCGCCTGCACATCGTGGCGGCCGTGGACCACGCCCTGGGCGCCGTCGACCACGGTCAGGGCGGCGTGCGCCTTGGCCAGGGCCAGCAGCTGCGGCAGGGGTTGCCAGGCACCGAGCACGTTGGACAGCTGGCTGACGGCCAGCAGCCGGGTGCGCGGGCCGATCAGGCGTGCCGCGGCGTCGAGATCGATCAGGCCGTCGTTGTCCAGCGGCAGGACCACCAGGTTGAGGCCGCGACGGTGCGCCAGTTGCTGCCAGGGCAGCAGGTTGGCGTGATGCTCCAGGGCGCTGATGACGATTTCGTCGCCCGGGTTGAATTGGTGTTCCAGGCCATAGGCCAGGAGGTTCAGCGCAGAGGTCGCGCCGTGGGTAAAGATGATCTGCCCGCTGTCACCGCTGTTCAGCCACTGCGCCACCTTGTGCCGGCTGTTCTCGAACGCCTGGGTGGCGTGAGCGCCGGGCAGGTGCTGCGCGCGATGCACATTGGCCGCGCCATTGGCGTAGTAGTGCGCCAGGGCGTCCAGCAGGGCTTGGGGTTTTTGCGTGGTGGCGGCGTTGTCCAGGTAGGTCTGGTCCTGCCGTTGCAGGGCGGCGATGGCCGGGAAGTCGGCACGCCAGGGAGAAGGAATCATCATGCTATCGGGCCCTGGTGAACATGGGCGGGTATACGCCGGACCTGTAACCGGTAGGAGCGAGGCTGCCCGCCAAGGGGGCCTCGAGGCAGCCCAAAGCTTTGCGGGCCAGCCTCGCTCCTACCGGTAGAGGTGCGTGACGCTTAGTTGTGAGCGTGCAGCGCTGCGTTCAGTTCGATGGCCGATTTGTGGGTCTTGCACTCCACGGCACCGGTTTCCGAATTGCGACGGAACAGCAGGTCAGGCTGGCCGGCCAGCTCGCGGGCCTTGACCACCTTGACCAGTTGGTTGTTCTCGTCCAGCAGCGCCACCTTGGTCCCGGCGGTCACGTACAGGCCCGATTCCACGGTGTTGCGGTCGCCCAGCGGGATACCGATACCGGCGTTGGCGCCGATCAGGCAGCCTTCGCCGACCTTGATCACGATATTGCCGCCGCCCGACAGGGTGCCCATGGTCGAGCAACCGCCGCCCAGGTCCGAACCCTTGCCGACGAACACGCCAGCAGACACCCGGCCTTCGATCATGCCCGGGCCTTCGGTGCCGGCGTTGAAGTTGACGAAACCTTCGTGCATCACGGTGGTGCCTTCGCCCACATAGGCGCCCAGGCGGATACGCGCGGCGTCAGCGATACGCACGCCAGCCGGTACCACGTAGTCGGTCATTTTCGGGAACTTGTCCACTGAGAACACTTCCAGCAGCTCGCCACGCAGGCGGGCTTCCAGTTGGCGCTCGGCCAGTTCGCCGAGGTCGACCGCGCCCTGGTTGGTCCAGGCCACGTTCGGCAGCAGCGGGAAGATCCCGGCCAGGTTCAGGCCGTGCGGCTTGACCAGGCGGTGGGACAGCAGGTGCAGCTTCAGGTAGGCCTCCGGGGTGGAGGTCAACTGGGCGTCTTCGGCCAGCAGGGTGGCGACCAGCGGCTTGTGGCTCTCGGCCAGGCGGGTCAGCAGCGCGGCCTGGGTGGCGTCGATGCTTTTCAGGGCGTCGGCCAGCTCTGCGGCCTGGGTGGTGGTGAAGGTGATGGCCTGGTTGCCTTCGCTGTAACCCAGCACCGGGGCGATGGCGGCAACGATTTCCGCGGACGGCTTGAGCAGGGGCGCGGCGTAAAACACTTCCAGCCACGCGCCTTGACGGTTTTGAGTGCCGACACCAAAGGCCAGGCTGAACAGGGTAGTGGACATGCTGTTACCTCTTACAAAATTGAGCGGGCAGGCGTTATTTGATTTCTGCCGCGTAGATATCGGGCTTGAAGCCAATCAGGGTTCGGTCGCCGAGATCGAGCACCGGGCGCTTGATCATCGAGGGTTGCGCGAGCATCAGTTCGATCGCTTTCGCCTGGTCGAGATCGGCTTTGCGTTCGTCGTCGAGTTTGCGAAAGGTCGTGCCCGCACGGTTCAGCACCACCTGCCAGCCGTGCTCGTTGCACCACTGGGCCAGGTGTTCGCGGTCGATTCCGGCCGCTTTGTAGTCATGGAAGTCATAGCTGACAGCGTGTTCATCGAGCCAGGTGCGCGCCTTTTTCATGGTGTCGCAGGCTTTGATGCCGAAAAGGTGCAACGTTTTGCTTGAAGCGGTCAAGGAATTGCCCCCTTTTGAGATGCTGGAGTTAAAGGTCACGGATTATGCCATGCCCGCGCCGGTTCGGCGTCGGCGAAGGCCCGGCTTTGTAGCTTTGTGTGACAGCAGCATGGGCCGCTTGCGACTTTTGTGCAGCGGCGAGGCCCCAGCTTAAGCGGCTAATATGGCACTTCGACGGTAACCTGTTGCCTGAAGTCCGCTGCTGATCGATTGGGAAAACCGCTTTATGCAAACCGCTTATACCGTCCTTATCCTGCTGATGCTGGTGAGTCTCTCGCGGCTGGTCGGACGGATGATTCCGTTGCCGTTGCCGCTGCTGCAGATCGCCGCCGGGGCCTTGCTGGCCTGGCCCACTCTGGGGCTGCACGTGGCCCTGGACCCGGAATTGTTTCTGTTTCTATTCCTGCCACCGCTGCTGTTCTCCGATGGCTGGCGCATGCCCAAGCGCGAGCTGTGGCGTCTGCGCGGGCCGATCCTGACCCTGGCCGTGGGCCTGGTGCTGTTCACCGTGGTGGGGGCCGGTTATTTCATTCACTGGTTGCTGCCGACCATTCCCTTGCCGGTCGCCTTCGCCCTCGCGGCTGTCTTGTCGCCGACCGACGCCGTGGCGGTCTCGGCGATTTCCCAGAACCGCCTGCCGACGCCCTTGATGCACATGCTGCAGGGCGAGGCACTGATGAACGACGCCTCCGGCCTGGTAACCTTCAAGTTCGCCCTGGCGGCGGCCGTGACCGGGGTGTTTTCCCTGGCCAATGCCAGCCTGACGTTTGTCCTGGTGGCCGTCGGCGGCCTGGCGGTTGGCGTGGCCCTGAGCTGGCTGGTGGGGCGCTTGCGAGCCTGGATGATCGCCCGCGGCTGGGACGACCCGGCGACCCATGTGGTGTTCATGCTGTTGCTGCCGTTCGCCGCCTACGTGCTGGCCGAGCGCCTGGGAGCCTCGGGCATCCTCTCGGCGGTGGCGGCGGGGATGATGCAGAGCTGGCTCGATCTGTTGCCCCGGCAGACCAGCACGCGCTTGCTCAACCGCAGCGTCTGGTCGTTGCTGGAGTTCGCCTTCAACGGCCTGATCTTTCTGCTGTTGGGCCTGCAACTGCCGGACATCATCAAGGCCGTGGTCAGCCACGAAACCACCTTGTGGCCGACCCTGTTCTATCGCTGCCTGGATGTGGGAGCGATCTTCCTGGTATTGCTGGTGCTGCGGTTCATCTGGGTGCAAAGCATCTGGCGCCTGTCCGGCCTGTTGCGCCGCTGGCGTGGCAAGGGCGAACTGACCCTGGTGCCGACCGCGCGTTCCTGCTGGTTGCTGACGGTGGGCGGGGTACGCGGGGCGGTGACCCTGGCGGGCGTCATGTCGGTGCCGCTGTTGCTGGGAGCGGGCGAGGCATTTCCCGAGCGCGACCTGCTGATCTTCATTGCCGCCGGGGTGATCCTGTTGTCGCTGGTGGCCGCCTGTATCGCCTTGCCGCTGTTACTGCGGGGCATCCAGAAGAGTCCTGACGAGAAGCGGCATGCCGAAGTGCGTGACGCCTGGCGCAAAACCGCCGAGGCGGCGATCCATGCCCTGGAGGCTGAAGAAGTGGCCGATGGGGTCAGCTCGCCGGATGCGGCCCAGGCGGCGCTGGCCACCGAGCTCAAGGGGCGGCTGATGTCGGAGTATCGCCATCAGCTGGAGGTGTTCAACGATTCCGCCGAAGCCCAGGCGCTGGCGTTTCAGATGGATTTGCTGGAGCGCAAATTGCGTTTGAAGGCGCTGCGGGCGCAGCGGCTGGAGTTGTATCGGTTGAGCCGCCAGCACCAGATCGGCGACGACGTGTTGCGCGAGGTATTGGGCGAGCTGGACCTCAGCGAGGCCAATCTGGGGCAGGTGAAATAACGTCTGTCTTCTTGTAGGAGCGAAGCTTGCTCGCGATGAACGATAACGCGGTGTATCAGTTGTACGGCGTCGTTTCTATCGCGGGCAAGCCTCGCTCCTACGGGAGGGTTACTTACGGCGCTGAACGAAATCGCGGATCCGCTCGGCGGCTTCCACGCATTCGGCCAATGGCGCCACCAGGGCCATGCGCACCCGACCGGCTCCCGGGTTGCTGCCGTTGACGTCGCGTGACAGGTAGGAGCCTGGCACCACGGTCACATGTTCCTGTTCGTACAGGTCGCGGCAGAACGCCGTGTCGTCGCCCGCCACGTTCGGCCACAGGTAGAAGCTGCCGTCCGGGCGCTGCACGTCGAGTACCGGCGCCAGGATCTCCAGCACCGCATCGAACTTCTCGCGATACAGCGCGCGGTTGGCGCGCACATGCACTTCGTCGTTCCAGGCGGCGATGCTGGCCAGCTGGGTCTGAACCGGCATGGCGCAGCCATGGTAGGTGCGGTACAGCAGGAAGCCCTTGAGGATCTCGGCGTCGCCGGCGACGAAGCCGGAGCGCAGGCCCGGCAGGTTGGAGCGCTTGGACAGGCTGTGGAACACCACGCAACGCTTGAAGTCCTGGCGTCCCAGATCGGCGCAGGCGCTGAGCAGGCCGGGTGGCGGGGTCTGCTCGTCGAAGTACAGCTCGCTGTAGCACTCGTCGGCGGCGATCACGAAATCGTACTGGTCGGCCAGGGCGATGAGTTTCTTCAGGGTTTCGATCGGGATCAGCGCGCCGGTCGGGTTGCCCGGCGAGCACAGGAACAGGATCTGGCAACGCTGCCAGATCTCGGCCGGTACCGCGTCGAAGTCCGGATTGAAGCCGTTTTCATCCAGGCACGGCAGGTAGTGCGGCTTGGCGCCGGCGAGGAAGGCCGCGCCTTCGTAGATCTGATAGAAGGGGTTCGGGCTGACCACCAGCGCGTCGTCGCCACGGTTGACCACAGTCTGGGTGAAGGCGAACAGCGCC
The DNA here is from genome assembly GCF_059424045.1 of Pseudomonas sp. GW456-L12. NCBI lineage: Bacteria > Pseudomonadati > Pseudomonadota > Gammaproteobacteria > Pseudomonadales > Pseudomonadaceae > Pseudomonas > Pseudomonas sp. GW456-L12. The sequence goes on along the minus strand of NZ_JBWKZA010000009.1, from coordinate 135,317 downwards.
TCGCGGGTGCCGTTGACCGGCAGCACATTGCGTGCCGGGTCGATCCAGCCGTCGGGCACGCCAAAACGCCGTTCGCACCAGCTGGCGATGGCTTCGCGCAGGGCTGGAAGCCCCAGGGTCGTCGGATACACGGCCATCTGGTCGAGGTTATTGGCCAGGGCCTCGGCGACAAAGCTCGGCGAGCGGTGCTTGGGTTCGCCGATGGACAGCGCGATAGGGCGCTTGGCCGGGTTGGGCTGGACGCCGCCGAGCAGGGCGCGGAGTTTTTCGAACGGGTAGGGCTGCAGCTGGTTCAGAGCGTTGTTCATCGGGGCGGTGTCTCACTCAAAGCGGGTCGTGGCGCGTGGTCAGAAGCTCAGGCGCGTCAAGGCGGTAGGCGGTTCGTGGCTGACGCTCAGCTGTTCGACGATGGCGTCCTGCAGTCGGCTGCACAGCTGGGGATCGGACAGTTGCTGGTTATGCGCGTCGGTAATGAAAAACACGTCTTCCACGCGCTCGCCCAGGGTGGCGATCTTGGCGTTTTGCAGCGACAGGTCGAACTCCAGGAAGATCTTGCCGATGCGCGCCAGCAGGCCGGGGCGATCGGGAGCGCTCAGTTCGAGCACGGTGACCGGGCGCTGGGCGTCGTTGTGGATAGTCACTTGCGGCGGGAAGGCGAAGTGCTTGAGCTGACGCGGTACTCGACGCTGGATGATGGTCGGGTAGTCGTCAGGATTGCGCAGGGCCTCGGTAAGGCCATCGCGGATCTGTTTGACGCGTTGCGGGTTGTTGCCGATCGAGCCGCCGTCATTGTCGAGCACGATATAGGTGTCGAGGGTGAACTGGCTGCTCGAGGTGATGATCCGGGCGTCATGGATGTTCAGGTTCAACTGGTCCATCGCGGCCACGGTCACGGCGAAGAAATCGTGCTGGTCCGGGGCGTAGATGAAGATCTGCGTGCCACCCTCGAATTCGCGCTGGGTGGTTTCCTTGATCAGCACCAGAGGGCCGCCGTCGGCCGGCTGCTGGAGGATCGCATCGCTGTGCCAGGCCACATCGCCGGCGGTGTGGCGCAGGAAGTAGTCGTCACCCAGTTGCGCCCAGAGCTGCTCGACGTCGTCCGGGTCGGTGCCGGCGCGGACCAGAATGTCCAGGGCCGCGCTTTGCGTCTGGCGGATCTGCTCTTCGCGGTCCACCGGGTTTTCCAGGCCGCGGCGCAGGGCGCGCTTGGTCTCGGTGTAGAGCTGGCGCAACAGGCTGGCGCGCCATGAGTTCCACAGCGTCGGGTTGGTCGCGTTGATGTCGGAAACCGTCAGCACGTAGAGATAGTCCAGGCGGGTCTGGTCGACCACGACCTGGGCGAAGTCATGGATGACCTGCGGGTCGGACAGGTCCTTGCGCTGGGCGGTGGTCGACATCACCAGATGGTTCTGCACCAGCCAGACGATCAGGCGCGTGTCCCACAGTGGCAATTGGTGGCGGATGCAGAAGGCTTCCGCGTCCACGGCGCCGATATCCGAGTGGTCACCGTGCCGGCCCTTGCCAATGTCATGGTAGAGCCCGGCGAGGTAGATCAGTTCGGGCTTGGGCAGCTTGGCCATGAGCTTGCTGGCCAGCGGGAATTTCTCCGAAACCTGGGTGTACTGCAGTTTGCGCAGGTGTTTGATCAGGTTCAGGGTGTGGGCGTCGACCGTATAGATGTGGAACAGGTCATGCTGCATCTGCCCGACGATATGGCCGAACTCCGGCAGATAACGCCCGAGAATGCCGTAGCGATTCATCCGCCGCAGGTTGCGGTGGATGCCGATCTCGCACTTGAACAGCTCGATGAACAGGCTGGTATTACGAATGTCGTGGCGGAAATCGTCGTCGATCAGGTGGCGATTTTCGCGCAGCAGGCGAATGGTGTCGGCGCGTACGCCCTTGATCTCCGGGTGCTGGGCCATGAGTACGAAGATTTCCAGCATGGCGAACGGCGTACGGCGGAACACGTTGGCGTTGATCGCCTCGATGTAGCCGTCGTGCAGCTGGAAGCGCGAGTTGATCGGCTGCGGCGGCGCTTCGTCTTCCGGGGCGAGGATGACTTCCTCGAAATGCTGGATGATCAGGTCGCTGAGCTGGGCGATGCTCATCACCACCCGGTAGTACTGCTGCATGAAGCTTTCGATGGCCTGCTTGGCATCGTTGCCCTCGAACCCCAGCAGCTTGGCGATCGAGCGCTGGTGATCGAACAGCAGGCGGTCTTCGGCACGCCCGGCGAGCATGTGCAGGGCGTAGCGGACTTTCCACAGGAACTCCTGGGACGACGCCAGCAGCGCGTTCTCGCTTTCCACCAGGAAACCTTCGCCGGCCAGGGCCCGCAGGTTCAGCGTGCCGTACTGGCGACGGGCGACCCAGAGGATGGTCTGGATGTCTCGCAGGCCGCCGGGCGAGCCTTTGACGTTGGGTTCCAGGTTGTATTCGGTGTCGTTGTACTTGTGGTGGCGGGCTTTCTGTTCGGCGCGCTTGGCCAGGAAGAAGTCCTTGCTCGGCCACATGTGCGCCGTGCTGGTGACGTCGAGCATGCGCTGGCGCAGGCGTTCGGGGCCGCAGATGGTGCGGCTTTCCATCAGGTTGGTAACCACCGTCAGGTCGGCGCGGGCCTCTTCGGCGCATTCCTCCACCGAGCGCACGCTTTGCCCGACTTCCAGGCCGATGTCCCAGAGCAGGGTCAGGAAGCGTTCGATGGAGTCGCGGAAAATCTCGTGGTCGGCGCTGTCCAGCAGGATCAGCAGGTCGATGTCGGAGTAGGGGTGCAGCTCGCCGCGACCGTAGCCGCCGACCGCCACCAGGGCAATGTCGGCGTCGTCGCTCCAGTCGAACTGGTCCCAGGCCTTTTGCAGGATGTTATCGACGAACCAGGCGCGGTCCTCGATGAGCCGGCGGATATCCCGTCCGCTGCGAAAGCGCTCGTCGAGCACTTCGCGTGCCTGGCGAATGGCTTTCTTGAAGGCAGCGATAGGGCTTGCCTTCAGGGCCAGTTCCGCCTGGAACTGGCCGCGGTCGAACAATTCGGGATCCACCTGCGGCATCGATTGGCTTTCCTTTCTATCTATAGGTCAGGGCGCGACTGTGTGGATCAGGCCGAGACGCGCGCGATGGTGTCATCGCTGCGCAGGGTGAAGATCTCGTAGCCGGTCTCGGTCACCAGCAGGGTGTGCTCCCACTGCGCGGAGAGCTTGCGGTCCTTGGTGATCGCAGTCCAGCCGTCGCCCAGCACCTTGGTGTCGGCCTTGCCCTGGTTGATCATCGGCTCGATGGTGAAGGTCATGCCGGCTTTCAGTTCCATGCCGGTGCCGGCGCGGCCGTAGTGCAGGATCTGCGGCTCTTCGTGGAACACCTTGCCGATACCGTGGCCGCAGAACTCGCGCACCACCGAGAAACCGTTCTTTTCAGCGTGTTTCTGGATGACTTCGCCGATGTCGCCCAGGCGGCAGCCCGGCTTGACCAGTTCGATGGCCTTGTACATGCATTCCTGGGTGATCTGCGACAGGCGCTCGGCCCAGACCGGCACGGTGCCGACGTGGAACATGCGGCTGGTATCGCCGTGGTAGCCGTCCTTGATGACGGTGACGTCGATGTTCAGGGTGTCGCCATCCTTCAGCGGCTTCTCGTTCGGGATGCCGTGGCACACCACGTGGTTGATCGAGGTGCAGATGGACTTGGGGAAACCCTTGTAATTCAACGGCGCGGGAATCGCATGCTGCACATTGACGATGTAGTCGTGGCAGATGCGGTCCAGCTCTTCGGTGGTCACGCCGGGTTTGACATGCTCGGCAATCATTTCCAGCACTTCGGCGGCCAGTTTGCCGGCGACACGCATTTTTGCGATGTCCTCGGGAGTTTTGAGGGTGACGGTCATACAGGCTCTCTTGACGCTCAGTGGCGCGGATAAACACGGAATGGCTTGAAAGCGGTGTATCGAAGGCTGAACCCGCTGTGGGGTCGCCGCGCTTTCAAAAGCCTCAAAGGTGCGATTCTAACAGAGCCCCGGGGCAAATCTGAGGCTCTGTGCGTCGCTTCTTTCTATAACAGTGGAGCATTCTGGCCCGATTCCAAGGGGGGAGCAAAAAAGCCCTCCGGGGGAAATGAGAATCCGGGTTCCGTTTTTACCCTTCTTGTGGTATAAAATGCGCCGCTTTCCGGGGATGCCCTGAAAAGCCTAAACCCACACACGTGTCGACACGATGACCTGGGTGCCCTCAGCACAAGCTGTTGGTTGGTCATTGGGATACGTGGAGGCCTAACCCGACTTATTAAGGAACTATCATGTCCCAAGTCAACATGCGCGATATGCTGAAGGCCGGTGTGCACTTCGGTCACCAAACCCGTTACTGGAATCCGAAAATGGGCAAGTACATTTTCGGCGCGCGTAACAAGATTCACATCATCAACCTTGAAAAAACCCTGCCAATGTTCAACGAAGCTCTGACTTTCGTAGAGCGTCTGGCCCAGGGCAAAAACAAGATTCTGTTCGTCGGCACCAAGCGTTCCGCTGGCAAGATCGTTGCTGAAGAAGCAGCACGTTGCGGTTCGCCGTACGTCGATCACCGCTGGTTGGGCGGCATGCTGACCAACTACAAGACCATCCGTGCTTCCATCAAGCGTCTGCGTGACCTGGAAGTTCAGTCGGAAGACGGCACCTTCGCCAAGCTGACCAAGAAAGAGGCGCTGATGCGCACTCGCGATCTGGAAAAGCTGGATCGTAGCCTGGGTGGTATCAAGGACATGGGCGGTCTGCCTGACGCACTGTTCGTGATCGACGTTGACCACGAGCGCATCGCGATCACCGAAGCCAACAAGCTGGGCATCCCGGTCATCGGCGTTGTCGATACCAACAGCAGCCCGGAAGGCGTTGACTACATCATCCCAGGTAACGATGACGCCATTCGCGCCATCCAGCTGTACATGGGTTCGATGGCTGATGCCGTGATCCGTGGCCGCAACAACGTTGCTGGCGGCACCGAAGTATTCGCTGAAGACGCTCCAGCGCCGGCAGCTGAAGCCTGAGTAACTGACGCTTAGCGTTTACTCAGTACGCAAAAAGGGGGCTAGGCCCCCTTTTTGCCACCTCGGAAATCATTTACCGATGGCGCCCCTGCAGTTCTTGTCATGTGTGGCGGCTATCAAGGGTTTTCGAGAGCGCAGCTCAAGAATTGATCGCCCGTTGAGTCGGGTGGAATGGTTGAAAACCTATCCAAGAGGAATTTGAAAATGGCAGAGATTACTGCAGCGTTGGTTAAAGAACTGCGCGAGCGTACCGGCGAAGGCATGATGGACTGCAAGAAAGCCTTGACCAAGGCTGGCGGCGACATCGAGAAAGCCATTGATGACATGCGCGCTTCGGGCGCCATCAAGGCTGCCAAGAAAGCAGGCAACATCGCTGCTGAAGGCGCCATCGCCATCAAGGACGACGGTAAAGCCGCCGTTCTGCTGGAAGTCAACTCGCAGACCGACTTCCTGGCTCTGCAGGACGATTTCAAGGCATTCGTTGCTGCCAGCGTCGAAAAAGCTTTCGCTGACAAGCTGACCGATGCAGCTCCGCTGATCGAAGCTCAAGAAGCCGATCGTCTGGTCCTGGTTGGCAAGACTGGCGAGAACGTCAACATCCGTCGTCTGGCTCGCGTTGAAGGTGACGTGGTCGGTACTTACCTGCACGGTAACAAGATCGGTGTTGCGGTTGTCCTGAAAGGCGGTTCCGTGGAACTGGCCAAGGACATCGCCATGCACGTGGCTGCAAGCAACCCTGAGTTCCTGCTGCCATCGCAAGTTTCCGCTGAAGCCATCGAGCGCGAAAAAGCCGTGTTCCTGCAGCTGAACGAAGACAAGATGAAAGGCAAGCCAGCCGAAATCGTTGAAAAAATGATCGGTGGCCGTATCAGCAAGTTCCTGGCCGAAGCCAGCCTGGTTGAGCAAGCTTTCGTCAAGGATCCAGAAGTCACCGTAGGTGCCCTGGCCAAGAAAGGCGGCGCAGAAATCGTTTCGTTCACCCGCTTCGCGGTAGGTGAAGGCATCGAGAAGAAAGAAGACAACTTCGCTGAAGAAGTTGCCGCGCAACTGGCTGCTGCCAAGCAACAGTAAGACGGTTTTTCAACTGTCGCCCGAAAGAGGCTGCCCGCTCACGCGCGCAGCCTCTTTTCAAATGGGGTAACCAATTTATTGGGTTGCCCTTCGGAACCGGTTTACAAAGTCGTGTTCTGATGGCGCTGTGACAGCGTCAAGCTAGAGTGAACGCAGGCTGCAAACAGCTTGCAGAGAATTTTTAAAATACGCCGCAGGAGAGATTCGCAATGGCTCAGCAGGGCAGTGGTTATCAAGCTCGCTATAAACGCATTCTACTCAAGCTTAGCGGCGAGGCCCTGATGGGCTCGGAAGAGTTCGGGATCGACCCTAAGGTGCTCGATCGCATGGCGCTGGAAGTCGGCCAGCTGGTGGGCATCGGTGTTCAGGTTGGCCTGGTCATCGGTGGTGGCAACCTGTTCCGTGGCGCGGCGCTCAGCGCGGCAGGCATGGATCGGGTAACAGGCGACCACATGGGCATGCTGGCCACTGTGATGAACGGCCTGGCCATGCGCGACGCGCTGGAACGTGCGAATATCTCGGCGATCGTCATGTCGGCCATTTCCATGGTGGGTGTGACCGATCACTATGACCGTCGCAAGGCGATGCGCCATCTGAACTCCAAGGAAGTGGTGATCTTCGCTGCCGGTACCGGCAACCCGTTCTTCACGACCGACTCCGCAGCATGCTTGCGGGCGATCGAGATCGATGCCGACGTAGTGCTCAAGGCAACCAAGGTTGACGGTGTGTACACCGCAGACCCATTCAAAGACCCGCATGCCGAGAAGTTCGATCATCTGACCTACGATGAAGTGCTGGATCGCAAGCTGGGTGTCATGGATCTGACGGCGATCTGCCTGTGCCGCGACCACAAGATGCCATTGCGCGTATTCAACATGAACAAGCCCGGCGCCCTGCTGAACATCGTGCATGGCGGCGCTGAAGGAACCCTGATCGAGGAAGGCGAACAATGATCAACGAAATCAAGAAAGACGCTCAAGAGCGCATGAAGAAGTCCCTGGAGTCGCTGGCTCACGCGTTTGGCCAGATCCGCACCGGCAAGGCGCACCCGAGCATCCTGGGTAGCGTGATGGTGCCTTACTATGGCACTGACACCCCATTGAGCGGTGTGGCCAACGTTACTGTGAAAGACTCTCAGACCCTGCAGGTAGTGCCATTCGAGCGCAACATGCTTGGGGCAATCGACAAGGCCATCGGCAGTGCTGGCCTGAACCTCAATCCGACCAATCTTGGTGAGCTGCTGCTGATCAAAATGGCGCCGCTGACTGAAGAAACCCGCAAAGGCTTCACCAAGCAGGCGCGTGCTGCTGCTGAAGATGCCCGTGTTGCCGTGCGCAATATTCGTCGCGATGCCTTGGGCGATCTGAAGAAGCTGTCCAAGGACAAGGAAATCAGTGAAGACGAAGAGCGTCGCGCCGGTGCTGAGATCGACAAGCTGATCAAAGAGTTCGAGGCTCAGATTGCTAAGGCAACTGACGAAAAAGAAAAGGACCTGATGGCCGTATAAGGGTCGGGCTTTAAATGGACAAGACCAAGCAGAGTGCGCCGTCCTCGGTGCCGCGCCATGTCGCGATCATCATGGATGGCAACAATCGCTGGGCAAAAAAACGCTTTATGCCCGGCGTCGCCGGGCACAAGGCGGGTGTCGATGCTGTTCGCGCGGTGATCGAGGTGTGCGCCGAGGCCAAGGTCGAGGTGCTGACCCTGTTTGCCTTCTCCAGTGAGAACTGGCAGCGGCCGGCCGATGAAGTCAGCGCCTTGATGGATCTGTTCTTCAAGGCATTGCGCCGCGAGGCCAAACGCCTCAATGAAAACAACATCAGCCTGCGCATCATTGGCGATCGTTCGCGTTTCCATCCTGAGTTGCAGGCTGCAATGCGCGAGGCGGAGGCGATGACTGCGGGTAGTGACCGCTTCATTCTGCAGATCGCTGCCAACTATGGCGGTCAGTGGGATATCGCCCAGGCCGCTCAGCGCCTGGCGCGGGAAGTTCAGGCGGGGCACCTGCGTCCTGAGGACATTACCCCTGAGTTGTTGCAAACCTGCCTGGCGACTGGCGACCTGCCATTGCCGGACCTGTGCATTCGTACGGGGGGCGAACACCGCATCAGCAATTTCCTGCTCTGGCAGCTGGCTTATGCCGAGCTGTACTTCTCCGACCTGTTCTGGCCGGACTTCAAACACGATGCCATGCGCGCTGCGCTGGCCGATTACGCTTCTCGCCAGCGCCGCTTCGGTAAAACGAGCGAGCAGGTCGAAGCTGGAGCCCGGGTTTAATGCTCAAACAACGAATCATTACTGCGCTGATCCTGCTGCCGATCGCCTTGTGCGGTTTTTTCTTGCTCGAAGGTTCTGCCTTCGCCCTGTTTATTGGGCTGGTGGTGACCCTCGGGGCTTGGGAGTGGGCGCGCCTGGCGGGTTTCGAGGCTCAGTCGACCCGTATTGCCTATGCAGTAGTGGTCGCTGCGCTGTTGTTCCTGATGCAGCTGTTGCCAGGTATCGCGCCTTGGGTGCTGGGGGCTGCGGTGCTCTGGTGGGGGCTGGCGACTTTCCTGGTGCTCACCTATCCGCGTACCCGTGAGCATTGGGCTGGTGCCGCGGCCAAGCTGGTGATCGGTCTGCTGATTCTGCTGCCGGCCTGGCAAGGCCTGGTCTTCATCAAGCAGCAGCCTTTGGGCAACTGGTTGATCATGGCGGTGATGGTGCTGGTCTGGGGCGCTGATATCGGTGCCTACTTCTCCGGCAAGGCGTTCGGCAAGCGCAAGCTGGCGCCGCAGGTCAGCCCGGGCAAGAGCTGGGAGGGGGTGTACGGCGGCCTGCTGCTGAGCCTGGTGATCACTGCGGTGGTCGGTCTGGTTGCGGACTGGTCCGTCGGGCAGATCATTCTAGGCTTGCTCGGAGCGGCTATCGTGGTGTTCATCTCGGTGGTCGGCGACCTGACCGAAAGCATGTTCAAGCGCCAGGCCGGGATCAAGGACAGCAGTAATCTGCTGCCTGGGCATGGCGGCGTGCTTGATCGTATCGACAGCCTGACCGCGGCCATTCCGGTATTCGCCGTGCTGTTGTGGATGGCTGCATTGTGAGTGGCCCACAGCAGATTACGGTTCTCGGAGCCACCGGCTCTATCGGCCTCAGTACGCTGGATGTCATTGCCCGTCATCCCGAGCGTTATCAGGTCTTCGCCTTGAGCGGTTTCAGTCGTCTGGCTGAGTTGCTGGCGCTGTGCATCCGTCACGCTCCCCGTTTTGCCGTCGTCCCGCATATCGCTGCCGCGCGCAGCTTGCAGGAGGACTTGCGCAATGCCGGTTCGCGCACCCGTGTACTGGTGGGCGAAGAGGGGTTGTGTGAGGTGGCGTCCGACCCTGAAGTCGATGCGGTCATGGCGGCTATCGTCGGTGCTGCGGGCTTGCGTCCGACCCTGGCTGCCGTCGAGGCCGGCAAGAAAATTCTCCTGGCCAATAAAGAAGCACTGGTCATGTCCGGCGCGCTGTTTATGCAGGCGGTGGGCAAGAGCGGTTCGGTATTGCTGCCTATCGACAGTGAACACAACGCCATCTTCCAGTGCATGCCCGCGGACTTTTCCCGTGGGTTGAGCAATGTTGGAGTGCGGCGTATTTTGCTGACCGCATCCGGTGGCCCGTTCCGCCAAACTCCGCTGGCCGAACTGGAGCAGGTAACGCCCGAGCAGGCGTGTGCCCACCCCAACTGGTCCATGGGGCGCAAGATTTCCGTCGATTCGGCCAGCATGATGAACAAAGGCCTCGAGTTGATCGAGGCGTGCTGGTTGTTTGATGCCAAGCCTGCCCAGGTCGAGGTGGTGATTCATCCACAAAGCGTGATTCATTCGCTGGTCGACTACGTGGACGGTTCGGTGCTGGCCCAGTTGGGCAACCCGGATATGCGCACGCCGATCGCCAATGCCCTGGCTTGGCCGGAGCGGATCGACTCCGGCGTGCCGCCTCTGGATCTGTTCGCCGTGGCACGCCTGGATTTCCAGGCGCCTGATGAACAGCGGTTCCCTTGCTTGCGTTTGGCGCGCCAGGCCGCGGAAGCTGGCAACAGCGCTCCGGCCATGTTGAACGCAGCCAACGAGGTGGCTGTTGCCGCGTTTCTCGAACGGCGCATCCGCTACCCCGAGATCGCGAGTATCATCGAAGAAGTTTTAAGCCTCGAGCCGGTTGTTGCAGTCGATGAACTGAGCGCCGTGTTCGCGGCGGACGCCAAAGCCCGTGCCCTGGCTGAGCAGTGGCTGGGTCGCAAGGGCCGGTAAGGATTGCGACAAGCCTGAGCGTATCGGCACTGGATAGGATTGCGGAGAAAGTAGATGAGCGCGCTCTATATGATTGTCGGCACCCTGATCGCCCTGGGTGTGCTGGTCACCTTCCATGAATTCGGTCACTTCTGGGTGGCGCGTCGTTGCGGCGTCAAGGTTCTGCGTTTCTCCGTGGGCTTCGGCATGCCGCTGCTGCGTTGGCATGACCGGCAGGGTACCGAGTTCGTGATTGCCGCCATCCCGCTGGGCGGCTACGTGAAGATGCTCGACGAGCGCGAAGGTGAAGTGCCTGTCGATCAGCTTGATCAGTCGTTCAATCGCAAGTCGGTGCGCCAGCGTATCGCCATCGTTGCCGCCGGTCCTGTCGCCAACTTCCTGCTGGCGCTGGTGTTCTTCTGGGGGCTGGCGATGCTCGGTAGCGAGCAGGTGCGTCCGGTCATCGGCAGTGTCGAGGCTGGAAGCATTGCCGCCAAGGCCGGCCTGAGTTCCGGCCAGGAAATTGTTGCAATCGATGGCGAACCCACCTTGGGGTGGTCGGCGGTCAACTTGCAGCTGGTTCGGCGTCTGGGCGAAAGCGGCACCTTGCAGTTGTTGGTTCGCGAGCAGGGTTCGACTGCCGATTCGCCCCGCGAGCTGGTGCTCGACAATTGGCTCAAGGGGACCGATGAGCCGGATCCTATTCGTTCCCTGGGGATTCGCCCCTGGCGTCCGGAGCTCGCCCCCGTTCTGGCCGAGCTCGACCCGAAAGGCCCGGCCCAGGCAGCTGGCCTGAAAACCGGCGATCGTTTGCTGGCGCTGGATGGTCAGCCACTGACCGATTGGCAACAGGTCGTCGACTGGGTGCGTGTACGTCCTGATACCAAAATTGTGCTGCGCGTCGAGCGTGATGGTGCTCAAATCGACGTTCCGGTGACCTTGGCCGCGCGCGGTAAAGAGAAAGTTGCCAGTGGTTATCTGGGGGCTGGGGTGAAGGCAGTCGATTGGCCGCCGGAAATGCTTCGCGAGGTCAGTTATGGCCCGCTGGCTGCGATTGGCGAAGGTGCCCGGCGTACTTGGACCATGAGCGTGCTGACCCTCGACTCACTGAAGAAAATGTTGTTCGGCGAGCTCTCGGTAAAAAACTTGAGTGGACCGATAACCATTGCTAAAGTGGCGGGCGCTTCTGCCCAGTCGGGCGTTGCTGATTTCTTGAATTTCCTTGCTTATCTGAGTATTAGCCTAGGGGTTCTGAACTTGCTGCCCATTCCTGTACTGGATGGGGGGCATCTGTTGTTTTATCTGATCGAGTGGGCGCGTGGTCGTCCCTTGTCGGATCGGGTGCAAGGTTGGGGGATACAGATCGGTATCAGCTTGGTGGTCGGGGTGATGTTGCTTGCCCTGGTCAACGATCTGGGTCGTCTGTAACGCTTCGCTGAATTGCGAATCTGCCGCATTTTGCGGCAGTTTCTTTATTGCCAGTTGGAATAAGAAAGGACTTCATGAAACGTCTGCTGCTAACTGCGGTTCTCTCCGTATTGATGATCGCCGAAGTTCACGCCGAGTCCTTCACTATCTCCGATATCCGCGTCAACGGCCTCCAGCGGGTCTCCGCGGGTAGCGTCTTTGGGGCCTTGCCGCTGAACGTCGGTGAGCAGGCGGACGATCGTCGTCTGGTGGAATCCACTCGTGCGCTGTTCAAAACCGGCTTCTTTCAAGATATCCAGCTGGGCCGCGATGGCAATGTCCTGGTCATCACGGTAGTCGAGCGTCCATCCGTCGCCAGTATCGAAATCGAAGGCAACAAGGCGATTTCCACTGAAGACCTGATGAAAGGCCTCAAGCAATCCGGTCTCGCGGAAGGCGAAATCTTCCAGCGTGCGACCCTTGAGGGTGTTCGTAACGAACTGCAGCGCCAGTATGTCGCCCAGGGCCGCTACTCGGCCACCGTCGATACCGAAGTGGTGCCGCAGCCGCGCAACCGTGTGGCGTTGAAGGTCAACATCAACGAAGGCACTGTAGCCGCCATCCAGCACATCAACGTCGTGGGCAACACCGTATTCCCGGACGAAGACCTGGTCGAACTGTTCGAACTCAAAACCACCAACTGGCTGTCGTTCTTCAAGAACGACGACAAGTATGCGCGTGAAAAACTCTCCGGTGACCTGGAGCGCCTGCGTTCCTATTACCTGGACCGTGGCTATATCAACATGGATATCGCTTCGACCCAGGTTTCGATCACCCCGGACAAGAAGCATGTCTACATCACTGTGAACGTCAACGAAGGCGAGAAGTACAGCGTTCGTGACGTGAAGCTCAGCGGTGACCTGAAAGTGCCTGAAGACCAGGTCAAGTCGCTGCTGCTGGTCGAGAAGGGCCAGGTGTTCTCGCGCAAATTGATGACCACCACTTCCGAGCTGATCACCCGCCGCCTGGGCAACGAGGGTTATACCTTCGCCAACGTCAACGGTGTTCCGCAGCCTCATGACGAAGATCACACGGTCGATATCACGTTCGTGGTCGATCCGGGCAAGCGTGCCTATGTGAACCGCATCAACTTCCGCGGCAACACCAAGTCCGAGGACGAAGTGCTGCGTCGCGAAATGCGTCAGATGGAAGGTGGCTGGGCTTCGACTTACCTGATCGACCAGTCCAAGACCCGTCTGGAGCGTCTGGGCTTCTTCAAGGAAGTCAACGTCGAAACCCCGGCCGTGCCAGGTGTCGACGACCAGGTAGACGTCAACTACGCAGTAGAAGAGCAGGCTTCCGGTTCGATCACCGCCAGCGTCGGTTTCGCCCAGAGCGCCGGTCTGATCCTCGGTGGTTCGATCACCCAGAACAACTTCCTGGGTACCGGTAACAAGGTCAGCATCGGCCTGACTCGCAGCGAATACCAGAGCCGTTACAACTTCGGTTATGTCGACCCCTACTGGACCGCCGATGGTGTGAGCCTGGGTTATAACGCGTTCTATCGCACCACTGACTACGACGACCTCGATGTCGACGTGGCGAGCTATGCGGTAGACAGCCTGGGTGCCGGCGTCAGCGTTGGCTACCCGATCAGCGAGACTTCGCGTCTGACCTTCGGCCTGACCGCGCAGCAAGACAAGATCAAGACCGGTCGCTATACCGTCGACGAAATCTTCGACTTCGTGAACCGCGAAGGTGACAACTACCTGAACTTCAAGGCTTCGGCAGGCTGGTCCGAGTCGACCCTGAACAAAGGTGTCCTGGCGACCCGTGGTCATTCCCAGAGCCTGGTGCTGGAAGCCACCACCCCAGGTAGCGACCTGTCGTTCTTCAAGCTCGACTACCGCGGCCAGTTGTTCCAGCCGCTGACCGACACCTACACCATGCGCCTGCACACCGAGCTGGGTTATGGCGACGGTTATGGTTCGACCGACGGCTTGCCGTTCTATGAAAACTACTATGCTGGTGGTTTCAACTCGGTTCGTGGTTTCAAGGACAGCACCTTGGGTCCTCGCAGTACTCCGAGTCGTGGTGTGGGTGCGACAGGCAACGCCGGTACCTCGCTTGACCCGGACCAGGATGCCCTGCCATTCGGTGGCAACGTGCTGATCCAGGGTGGTGTCGAGGTGTTGTTCCCGATGCCGTTCGTCAAGGATCAGCGTTCGCTGCGGACTTCCGTGTTCTGGGATGTGGGTAACGTATTCGACTCCAAGTGCGAGAAGACCACCAACACCAACGGCACGCCGTCCAATACACAGTGTAATGACATCAGCCTGAGCAATCTGGCCAGTTCCGTGGGTGTCGGCGTGACATGGGTAACCGCTCTGGGCCCGCTGAGCTTTGCTCTGGCGATGCCGATCAAGAAACCTGACGACGCTGAAACCCAGGTGTTCCAATTCTCCCTCGGTCAGACTTTCTAAGAGTCCGACCCAAGATAACGACAATGGATTTTGTAGGAGTGCATCGTGCGTAAGTTGACTCAATTGGTTCTCCTGGCGACTGTCCTGGTAGCAGGCCCGGCCTTTGCCGACATGAAAATCGCCGTGCTGAACTATCAGATGGCACTGCTGGAATCCGATGCTGCGAAGAAATACGCAGTGGACGCCGAGAAGAAGTTCGGCCCGCAGTTGAACAAGCTGAAAACCCTGGAAAGCAGTGCCAAGGGTATTCAGGATCGTCTGGTTGCCGGTGGCGACAAGATGCAGCAAGGCGAGCGTGAGCGTCTGGAGCTCGAATTCAAGCAGAAAGCCCGTGACTTCCAGTTCCAGTCCAAGGAACTGAACGAAGCCAAGGCCGTTGCCGATCGTGAAATGCTCAAGCAACTGAAGCCGAAGCTCGACAGCGCCGTGGAAGAAGTCATCAAGAAAGGTGGTTTTGACCTGGTGTTCGAGCGTGGCGCAGTGATTGATGTCAAACCTCAGTACGACATCACTCGCCAGGTTATCGAGCGCATGAATCAGCTGAAGTAACCCATGACAGCGACTATAAAGCTCGGCCAGCTGGCCGAGTTCCTCGGAGCCATCCTGCGTGGCTCCGCAGAGAAAGAAATCACTGGGCTAGCCACCTTGCAGGAGGCTGGCCCAGCTCAGTTGAGCTTTTTGGCAAATCCCCAATACCGTAAGTATCTGGCTGACAGTCAGGCAGGCGCCGTGCTGCTGAAGGCGGCGGATGCCGAAGGTTATGCCGGTGATGCCCTGGTCGTGGCCGATCCCTACCTGTCGTACGCGCGGATTTCCCACCTGTTCGATCCCAAGCCCAAGGCGCCGGCCGGCATTCATCCGACTGCGGTCATTGCCGAGGATGCTGTAGTCGACGCAGCGGCCAGCGTTGGCGCGTTTGCGGTCGTCGAGAGCGGCGCGCAAATTGCTGCGGGCGTCACGATCGGTGCTCATTGTTTTATCGGTGCTCGTTGCCAGATCGGCGAGGGCGGCTGGCTGGCTCCACGCGTGACGCTTTATCACGATGTGCGTATCGGCAAGCGTGTGGTCATTCAGTCTGGTGCGGTACTGGGCGGCGAAGGTTTCGGTTTCGCCAACGAGAAGGGCATCTGGCAGAAGATCGCGCAGATTGGCGGAGTCACCATTGGCGACGATGTCGAGATTGGCGTGAATACCGCTATCGATCGCGGTGCGCTGGCCGATACCGTCATTGGTAATGGCGTGAAGCTGGATAACCAGATTCAGATTGCCCACAACGTCCAGGTCGGTGATCACACCGCCATGGCAGCCTGTGTCGGTATTTCCGGCAGCACCCGGATCGGTAAGCACTGCATGCTCGCCGGCGGTGTCGGGCTGGTTGGCCACATCGATATTTGCGACAACGTTTTCCTGACCGGGATGACCATGGTGACCCACTCGATTACCGAGCCGGGTGCCTACTCTTCCGGTACAGCCATGCAGCCTGCTGCCGAGTGGCGCAAAAGCGCGGCACGCATCCGTCAGCTCGATGATCTCGCGCGACGCCTGCGGCAACTGGAAAAGCGCGTTGGGGAAGTGACCCCCGACGGTAAAGCTTCATCAGATGGCTGATACCATTTCCATATCAAGTGTGCACAGCCGTTAGACTGCCTCCTTGATTTGCTAGAGGAGTGTGCGTTAGTCGCACGCTCCCAATCTTTACTACAGGCTTCCCCCCGAAATGATGGACATCAACGAGATTCGCGAATACCTGCCTCACCGTTACCCGTTCCTGTTGGTGGACCGGGTAGTGGACCTGGATGTTGAGGGCAAGTGCATTCGTGCCTACAAGAATGTCAGCATCAACGAACCTTTCTTCAATGGTCACTTCCCCGCGCATCCAATCATGCCGGGCGTGCTGATCATCGAAGCCATGGCTCAGGCTGCGGGCATTCTTGGTTTCAAGATGCTGGACGTGAAGCCGGCCGATGGCACCCTCTATTACTTCGTCGGTTCCGACAAGCTGCGCTTCCGCCAGCCGGTGCTGCCGGGTGACCAGTTGATCCTGGAAGCCAAGTTCATCAGCTGCAAGCGCCAGATCTGGAAATTCGAATGCCAGGCTTCGGTCGACGGCAAGCCAGTCTGCTCCGCTGAAATCATCTGTGCGGAACGCAAACTATGAGTTTGATTGACCCTCGCGCAATCATCGATCCGACGGCCATTCTGGCCGACGACGTTGAGGTTGGCCCGTGGTCGATCGTTGGCGCCGGTGTGGAAATCGGCGAGGGTACGGTGATCGGGCCTCATGTAGTTCTCAAAGGCCCGACCCGGATCGGTAAGCACAATCGTATCTACCAGTTCTCCTCGGTAGGCGAAGACACTCCCGATCTGAAGTACAAAGGCGAGGAAACCCGCCTGGTGATTGGTGACCACAACGTCATTCGTGAAGGCGTGACCATTCATCGCGGCACTGTCCAGGATCGTTCCGAGACCACCCTCGGCGATCACAACCTGGTCATGGCGTACGCCCATATCGGTCACGACAGCGTGATCGGCAACCATTGCATTCTGGTCAACAATACGGCGTTGGCTGGCCATGTGCATGTGGACGACTGGGCGATCCTGTCCGGTTTCACCCTGGTTCACCAATACTGCCATATCGGCGCCCACAGCTTTTCCGGCATGGGTACGGCGATCGGCAAGGATGTTCCGGCCTTTGTCACAGTGTTCGGCAACCCGGCAGAAGCACGCAGCATGAACTTCGAGGGCATGCGTCGTCGTGGTTTCAGCGAAGACGCGATTCACGCCCTGCGTCGAGCCTATAAAGTGGTGTATCGCCAGGGCTTGACTGTCGATCAGGCGCTCGTCGAGTTGGCAGAAGCTGCTGCACAATTTCCCGAAGTCGCGGTATTTCGTGACTCGATCCAGTCTTCGACTCGCGGCATCACCCGTTAATCATGAGCAAACTGCGTATTGCGCTGGTGGCTGGCGAAGCTTCCGGCGACATTCTTGGCGCCGGTTTGATGCGCGCGCTCAAGGCCCAGCATCCTGCCGTTGAATTCATCGGTGTCGGTGGCCCGCTGATGCAGGCCGAAGGGCTGACCTCTTACTTCCCGATGGAGCGCCTGGCGGTCATGGGGCTGGTGGAAGTCCTGGGGCGCTTGCGCGAACTGCTGGCCCGGCGCAAGAAGCTGGTTCAGACCCTGATCGCCGAGAAGCCGGACGTGTTTATCGGCATCGATGCCCCCGACTTCAACCTCAACATCGAACTCCAGTTGCGTCAGGCCGGCATCAAGACCGTGCACTACGTCAGCCCCTCGGTCTGGGCCTGGCGGCAAAAACGCGTGCTGAAGATCCGCGAAGGTTGCGACCTGATGCTGACGCTGTTCCCGTTCGAAGCCAGATTCTATGAAGAGAAGGGCGTGCCGGTGCGGTTCGTCGGGCACTCCCTGGCTGACGCCATTCCGCTGGAGGCTGACCGGGCTGCGGCTCGCGCTGAACTGGGCTTGCCCGAGGGCCCGCTGGTGGCCCTGATGCCGGGCAGTCGTGGCGGCGAAGTCGGGCGCCTGGGAGCCTTGTTCCTCGACGCGGCACAGCGCCTGCGCGCCTTGCGTCCTGGGGTGCGTTTCGTCATGCCTTGCGCGAGCCCCGAGCGACGCACGCAGTTGGAAGAGCTGCTGGCCGGTCGCGACCTGCCGCTGACCCTGCTCAACGGCCAGTCGCATCAGGCGCTGGCGGCTTGCAACGCGGTATTGATCGCTTCTGGCACCGCGACCCTTGAGGCGCTGCTGTACAAGCGCCCGATGGTCGTTGCCTATCGCCTGGCGCCGCTGACCTTCTGGATTCTCAAGCGTATGGTCAAGAGCCCTTATATTTCCCTGCCGAACCTGCTGGCCCAGCGCCTGCTGGTTCCCGAGCTGCTGCAGGACGACGCCACTGCAGAGGCCCTGGCCCAGACCCTGTCGCCCTTGATCGAAGACGGCCAGGAGCAGACCCGCGGGTTTGACGAGATCCATCGTACCCTGCGCCGAGATGCCTCCAACCAGGCGGCTGAAGCGGTGTTGAACCTGATTGGCAAACCGGCATGAGTAACGAAAAGATGCAGATGGGACTGGATTTCTCGCTGGTGGCCGATGCCGAAGACCTGGTGGCTGGTGTCGACGAAGTAGGGCGCGGCCCCTTGTGCGGCGCAGTGGTCACGGCTGCAGTCATCCTCGATCCGAGTCGGCCGATTCTCGGCCTGAACGACTCGAAGAAGCTCACCGAGGCCCGTCGCGAAAAGCTCTACGACGAGATTTGTGAGAAAGCCTTGAGCTGGTGCATTGCCCGCGCCGAAGTCGAGGAAATCGACGAGTTGAATATCCTGCATGCCACCATGCTGGCCATGCAGCGCGCGGTAGAAGGGCTGAGTGTGACCCCGAAACTGGCGATGATCGACGGTAACCGTTGCCCGAAACTGTCGATGCCTGCTGAAGCCGTGGTCCAGGGTGATAGCAAGGTGCCTGCGATCGCCGCGGCGTCGATTCTGGCCAAGGTCAGCCGGGATCGCGAGATGGCGGCGTTCGAGCTGATCTACCCCGGTTATGGCATCGGCGGACACAAGGGCTATCCGACGCCCGTTCATCTGGAGGCGCTGGCCCGCCTGGGGCCGACGCCGATTCACCGGCGCTCGTTCGCGCCGGTACGCCAAGCCTACGAAGCCCGTGAGAACGTGGGCGAGATTCAGTCCTGAGGCTGATGTTTTAGCGAAGGCCCGGTACAATCCGGCTGTTTTAGAGGGTGAAGAGCGAAGGTAAGACAAGGCGAACGGTGGCGATAAAGCGCAGTTGACGTTAGTCAATGAGCATTTTGAGCCGCTGTTCAACGCAGTATTACCGAGCTCGACCCCTTTAAATCGCCGGATTTCCGGGCCTTGTTGTTTTCGCGCTTTCTTACAGGATCACTATGCCGGCTTCATTCGTTCATCTACGCCTGCACACTGAATATTCCCTGGTTGACGGTCTGGTGCGGATCAAACCGCTGGTCAAGACGTTGGCCGGCATGGGCATGCCCGCCGTGGCGGTTACCGACCAGAACAACATGTGTTCCCTGGTCAAGTTCTACAAGGCGGCCATGGGCACCGGGATCAAGCCGATCTGTGGCGCCGACTTGTGGCTGTCGAACAAGGATCCCGAGAATCCACTGAGCCGCATCAGCCTGCTGGTGATGAATGCCGTGGGCTATCGCAACCTGACCGAGCTGATTTCCCGCGGCTTCATCGATGGCCAGCGTAATGGCCAGATCATCATCGAGCGCGAGTGGGTGGCCGAGGCCGCCGAGGGCCTGATCATGCTCTCGGCCGCGAAAGAGGGCGAGATCGGTATCGCCTTGCTCTCTGGCGATCTGCAAGAAGCGCAAACCCTGGCGCGCGAGTGGATGGCGGTGTTCCCGGATCGTTTCTATCTGGAAGTGCAGCGTACCAACCGTCCCAACGACGAAGAGCAGTTGCACGCAGCTGTGGCCCTGGCGGACAAGATCGGCGCGCCGCTGGTGGCGACCAACGATGTGCGGTTCATCAAGCGCGAAGACTTCGAGGCCCATGAAACCCGGGTCTGCATCGGTGAAGGCCGTGCCCTCGACGACCCGCGCCGTTCGAAGAACTACAGCGACCAGCAGTACCTGAAAAGCGCCGAGGAAATGGCCGAATTGTTCAGCGACCTGCCCGAGGCCCTGGAAAACACGGTCGAGATCGCCAAGCGCTGCAATATCGAAGTGAAGCTGGGCAAGCACTTCTTGCCTGACTATCCGATTCCCGATGGCATGACCATCGATGAGTATTTCCGCAAGGTGTCGTTCGACGGGCTGGAAGAGCGCCTCAGCGTGCTGCTGCCCAAGGACACCACCGAAGACTATGAAGCCAAGCGCCAGGTGTATGTCGACCGGCTGAATTTCGAGCTGGATATCATCATCCAGATGGGGTTCCCCGGTTACTTCCTGATCGTTATGGACTTTATCCAGTGGGCCAAGAGCAACGGTGTGCCGGTGGGGCCAGGCCGGGGGTCGGGTGCCGGCTCCCTGGTGGCCTACGTGCAGAAGATCACCGACCTCGACCCGCTGGCCTACGACCTGCTGTTCGAACGTTTCCTCAACCCGGAACGGGTTTCCATGCCCGACTTCGACGTCGACTTCTGCATGGACGGTCGTGACCGGGTCATCGACTACGTGGCTGAGAAATATGGCCGTAACGCGGTAAGCCAGATCATCACCTTCGGTTCCATGGCCGCGAAGGCTGTGGTACGGGACGTGGCGCGGGTGCAGGGCAAGTCTTACGGCCTGGCTGACCGTTTGTCGAAGATGATTCCCTTCGAAGTCGGCATGACCCTGGAAAAAGCCTACGAGCAGGAAGAAATCCTGCGTGACTTCATCAAGGTCGATGAAGAAGCGGCGGAAATCTGGGAAATGGCGCGCAAGCTCGAGGGCGTGGTGCGTAACGTCGGCAAGCACGCCGGTGGTGTGGTTATTGCGCCGACCAAGCTGACCGACTTCTCGCCGATCTACTGCGACGAAGCCGGTGATGGCCTGGTAACCCAGTTCGACAAGGACGACGTCGAGGCCGCCGGCCTGGTGAAGTTCGACTTCCTCGGCCTGCGGACCCTGACCATCATCAAATGGGCGATGGAGACCATCAACCGCGAGCAGGTCAAAAAGAACCTGCCCGATGTCAACATCGACTTCATCCCGCTGGACGACAAGAAGACTTACGAGCTGTTGCAGAAGGCCGAGACCACCGCGGTGTTCCAGCTTGAATCCCGAGGCATGAAAGAGCTGATCAAAAAGCTCAAGCCCGACTGTCTGGAAGACCTGATCGCACTGGTAGCGCTGTTCCGTCCTGGTCCGTTGCAATCGGGCATGGTGGACGACTTCATCAACCGTAAGCACGGTCGCGCCGAACTGGCCTATCCGCATCCGGACTACCAGTACGAGGGCCTGCGGCCGGTACTGGCGCCGACCTACGGCATCATCCTGTATCAGGAACAGGTGATGCAGATTGCCCAGGTGATGGCGGGCTACACCCTTGGCGGGGCCGACATGCTGCGTCGTGCCATGGGTAAGAAAAAACCCGAGGAGATGGCCAAGCAACGCGGTGGCTTCATCGAAGGTTGCGCCAACAACAATATTGATGCCGACCTGGCGGGCAACATCTTCGACCTGGTGGAAAAGTTCGCCGGCTACGGTTTCAACAAGTCCCACTCGGCCGCCTACGGCCTGGTGTCTTACCAGACTGCATGGCTCAAGACGCATCACCCGGCGCCTTTCATGGCCGCGGTACTGTCCGCGGATATGCACAACACCGACAAGGTGGTGGTGCTGATCGAAGAAGTGCGCAGCATGAAGCTGCGCCTCGATGCTCCGGATGTGAACAGTTCCGACTTCAAGTTCACCGTTAATAACGACGGCCGCATCGTCTATGGCCTGGGAGCGATCAAGGGCGTGGGCGAGGGGCCGGTGGAGGCGATCGTCGAGGCCCGTGCCGAAGGTGGCCCATTCAAGGACCTGTTCGACTTCTGCAGCCGGGTCGACCTCAAGCGCATCAACAAGCGTACCCTCGATGCGTTGATCCGCAGTGGTGCCCTGGACCGCCTGGGACCCTACTTCCACGACGAAATCAAGGCCTACCAGGCCAACATCGACCGCAACCGCGCGGTGCTGTTGTCGGCCCTGGAGGAAGCGGTCAAGGCGGCCGAGCAGACCGCGCGTACCGCCGACAGTGGTCACGCCGACCTGTTCGGCGGGGTCTTCGTCGAAGAAGATGCGGACGTCTACGCCAATCATCGCAAGGCCAAGGAACTGACCCTCAAGGAGCGCCTGAAAGGGGAGAAAGATACCCTCGGCTTGTACCTGACCGGGCACCCGATCGACGAATACGAAGGTGAGATCCGCCGTTTCGCCCGCCAGCGCATCGTCGACCTGAAGCCCGCGCGCGATACCCAGACCGTCGCGGGCATGATCATTGCCCTGCGGGTCATGAAGAACAAGAAGGGCGACAAGATGGGGTTCATTACCCTTGACGATCGTTCGGGGCGGATCGAGGCTTCGTTGTTCGCCGAAGCCTTCCATTCGGCCCAGTCCCTGCTGCAGACCGACGCGATGGTGGTGGTCGAGGGCGAGGTCAGCAACGACGACTTCTCCGGCGGCCTGCGCCTGCGGGTCAAGCGGGTGATGAGCATGGAAGATGCGCGCACCAATTTGGCGGAAAGCCTGCGCCTGAAGGTGCACACCGAAGCCCTCAAGGGCGATCAGCTACGCTGGCTGGGGGAGTTGTGCAAACGCCATCGCGGCGCTTGCCCGATCTCCATGGAGTACACCAAGGAGGACGCCAAGGCCTTGCTGCAGTTCGGCGAAGCCTGGCGGATCGATCCGGCGGATGCCTTGATTCAAGCCCTGCGTGACCAGTTCGGGCGAGACAACGTCTTCCTCCAATACCGTTGACGGTCTGGCGCCATAAAAGTGCGCCGATCTCGACCCGAATTTTTAATCTCGACCTGAACGCGCCTCTCCCTTAAGGTAGGGCGCGAATAGACAACCGGCCGGCCCAAGCTCTCTTGGACGTCGACCCAAGACGGACGCCTATGAACCCGAATTTTCTTGATTTCGAACAGCCGATCGCCGACCTGCAAGCCAAGATCGAAGAGTTGCGCTTGGTCGGTAATGACAATTCGCTGAATATCGGCGATGAGATCTCCCGCCTGCAAGACAAGAGCAGCACCCTGACCGAGGACATCTTCGGCAAGCTGACCAGCTGGCAGATCGCACGCCTGGCGCGTCATCCGCGTCGTCCGTACACCCTGGACTATATCGAGCACATCTTCACCGAGTTTGACGAACTGCATGGCGATCGCCACTTCTCCGACGACGCTGCGATCGTCGGCGGCGTTGCTCGCCTGGACGACCAGCCGGTCATGATCATCGGTCACCAGAAAGGCCGTGAAGTGCGCGAGAAGGTCCGCCGCAACTTCGGTATGCCGCGTCCTGAAGGCTATCGCAAGGCCTGCCGTCTGATGGAAATGGCCGAGCGCTTCAAGATGCCGATCCTGACCTTTATCGACACCCCGGGCGCCTACCCGGGCATCGACGCCGAAGAGCGCAACCAGAGCGAGGCCATTGCCTGGAACCTGCGGGTCATGGCGCGCCTGAAAACCCCGATCATCGCCACTGTGATCGGTGAAGGTGGTTCTGGCGGTGCGCTGGCCATTGGTGTCTGCGATCAGCTGAATATGCTGCAGTACTCCACTTACGCGGTAATTTCGCCGGAAGGCTGCGCCTCGATCCTGTGGAAAACCGCCGAGAAAGCGCCGGATGCCGCCGAAGCCATGGGCATCACCGCCGAGCGCCTGAAAGGCCTGGGCATTGTCGACAAGGTCATTGGCGAGCCACTGGGTGGCGCGCACCGTGACCCGGCCGCTGCTGCCGCGCTGATCCGCGCCGAGCTGACTTCCCAGCTGGCGATGCTCAAGAAGATGGATAACGACACACTGCTGGCGCGTCGTTACGATCGCCTGATGAGCTACGGTCTCTGATAGATCGACGCTCCTTGTAGGGGCGGGCTTGCTCGCGAAATGGGCGCCTCGGCCATTCAGGTCGAGGCTTTTCAGGCATTGCGAGCACGCTCGGTCTCTACTCAGGATCCGCTCCATTCATGAGCCCATTCGATACAGCCCTCACGCAAAAACTGCTGCAACGCCTCCTGCCCTGGCTGGATCGATCGGCCTGGCGCATCGCATTCTCTGGTGGCCTCGATTCCACCGTCCTGCTGCACCTGCTGGCCCAACTCAGGCAGCGACACAGTCTTCCCCCTTTGACCGCCATACACGTGCATCACGGCCTCCAGGTTGCGGCTGACGCCTGGCCGGAGCATTGCCGGGCCCAGTGCGAGGCTTTGGCTGTGCCGTTGCAGGTAGTGGCGGTGCAGGTGCAACCAGGAGCCAGTCTCGAGCGCGCGGCGCGGGAAGCGCGTTATGCCGTGTTCGAAGGGATAACCGGCAGCAATGAGTTGCTGCTGACGGCCCAGCACCGCGACGATCAGGCGGAAACCCTGTTGTTCCGACTGCTGCGTGGGGCCGGAGTCAGGGGGCTGTCGGCCATGCCGGCGTCGCGTGCGTTGGGGCAGGGGCATTTGCTGCGGCCTTTGCTCGACGTCTCCCGCGACGAACTGGAGCGCTACGCTCGGGATCACCAGTTGCACTGGATCGACGACCCCTCCAACCAGGACCGGCAGTTTTCCCGCAATTACCTGCGCCATCAGGTATTCCCGTTGCTGACCGCCCGCTGGCCACAAGCTGCCAGCAGCATGGCGCGCAGCGCGGCGCATTTGCGCGAGGCGCGGGAGTTGCTGGATGAGCTAGCCATTATCGATCTGCAAGAGGCGGTCAAGGGCGTTGAGTTCGAGTGGCTGGGGTTGCCGTCCCTGGCGCTGGCGCCTTTGCTCGGCTTGTCTCAGGCGCGTCAACGCAATGCCCTGAGTCACTGGTTGAGCCGGTTCACGACGTTGCCGGACAGCGACCACTGGGCGGGCTGGCAAGCGCTGCGCGATGCCGCGGGCGACAGTCGTCCGGTGTGGCGGCTGGGGCAGGGCGAGGTGCAGCGGGCGGCAGGGCGCGTCTGGTGGTTGTCGGATAGCTGGCTGCACCCCGTACTGTCTGCACCGAGTTGGGTCGATACCGCTGCGCCTCTGCCGTTGCCGGGTAATGGTCTACTGCAACTCATCGGTGGCGCGCCGCAAGGACCTTTGCAAGTGCGTTACCGTCAGGGGGGCGAGGCGATGCAACTGCCAGGACGTGGCCACCGCGACCTCAAGCGTCTGCTCAACGAGGCAGGTCTGCCAGCCTTCGTCCGTGGCAGATTGCCGCTGCTGTATCGAGGCGAAGAATTGCTCGCGGTGGCGAACCTGCCAGGTCTTGACGCAAATGCCCATGAAGGTTGGCAATTGCATTGGCAGCCGCCTTCGAGCGATCAAGGTTTGAGCTGAAAGTCCCTTTCCGGTAGACTACGCTCCCTTCTTGATACAACTTCTGTGGATTCGCCTGAATTGCAGGAGTTGCCGATTACCAAGCAGTCTTTGCTGGGCGATTCCAAAAAATGTGTAGCGAGCAACGTACCGGTGTTTTCTCTTCCGGTCTGTCCCAACGCGGCGGTTTTTTTGAAAGGTGCACTGTGATTAATGCAGGTGATCGGGGGCTTCGGCCTTCCTTCGCTTTCCCCGGCGGCTCGGACCGCTTTAACGCAGACTTCTAGGGTTTTTCATGACGCGCTACATATTCGTCACGGGCGGTGTTGTTTCTTCATTGGGGAAAGGCATTGCCTCGGCTTCATTGGCGGCCATCCTGGAGGCGCGGGGACTTAAGGTCACCATGCTCAAGCTGGACCCGTACATCAACGTCGACCCGGGCACCATGAGCCCGTTCCAGCACGGTGAAGTGTTCGTCACCCACGACGGCGCCGAGACTGACCTGGACCTGGGCCACTACGAGCGGTTCATCCGCACGACCATGACCCAGAACAACAACTTCACCACCGGTCGCGTCTACGAGCACGTGCTGCGCAAAGAGCGCCGTGGTGACTACCTGGGCGCCACCATCCAGGTGATTCCGCACATCACCGACGAGATCAAGCGCCGCATCATCAAGGGCGCCGGCGATGCCGACGTGGCCCTGGTAGAAATCGGCGGCACCGTGGGCGACATCGAGTCGCAACCGTTCCTCGAGGCCATCCGCCAGCTGCGTGTCGAAGTCGGTTCCAAGCGCGCGATGCTGATGCACCTGACCCTGGTTCCGTACATCGCCACCGCTGGCGAGACCAAGACCAAGCCAACCCAGCACTCGGTGAAAGAGCTGCGTTCGATCGGCCTGCAGCCTGACGTGCTGATCTGCCGCTCCGACCATCCGGTGGATGTGTCCTCGCGTCGCAAGATCGCGCTGTTCACCAACGTTGAAGAGCGCGCGGTGATCTCCCTGGAAGACGTCGACACCATCTACAAGATCCCGGCCGTGCTGCACGCCCAGGGTCTGGACGATTTCGTCGTCGAGCGTTTCGGCCTGCAATGCAACGGTGCCGATCTGTCCGAGTGGGAAAAGGTGGTCGACGCCAAGCTCAACCCCGAGCACGAAGTCACCATCGCCATGGTCGGCAAGTACATGGAGCTGCTGGACGCCTACAAGTCGCTGATCGAAGCGATGAGTCACGCCGGCATCACCAACCGCACCAAGGTCAACCTGCGTTATATCGATTCCGAAGACATCGAGAATCAGGGTACCGCGCTGCTTGAAGGCGTCGATGCGATCCTGGTTCCAGGCGGCTTCGGTCTGCGTGGCGTGGAAGGCAAGATCACCGCCGTCCAATACGCTCGCGAAAACAAAGTGCCGTACCTGGGTATCTGCCTGGGCATGCAAGTGGCCGTGATCGAGTTCGCTCGTAACGTCATGGGCTGGAAAGACGCCAACTCTACCGAGTTCGATCGCGCCAGCGGTCACCCGGTCGTCGGCCTGATCACCGAGTGGGCTGATGCCACCGGTGCCGTCGAAACCCGTACCGAAGCCTCCGACCTGGGCGGCACCATGCGTCTCGGCGCTCAGGAATGCCTGCTCGAAGCTGGCTCCAAGGTGCACGATTGCTACGCCAAGGACGTGATCGTCGAGCGTCACCGTCATCGCTACGAAGTGAACAACAACCTGCTGCCGCAGCTGATCGACGCCGGTCTGAAGATTTCCGGTCGTTCCGGCGATGGCGCGCTGGTTGAAGTGGTCGAGGCGCAGGATCATCCATGGTTCGTCGCCTGCCAGTTCCACCCTGAGTTCACCTCGACCCCACGTGACGGCCATCCGCTGTTCAGTGGCTTCGTCAAGGCGGCTTTGGCTCAACACCAGAAGAAGGCGTAACCCCGATGGCACAGAAGATCATCCGCGTCGGCGACATCGAGATTGCCAACGACAAGCCCATGGTGCTGTTCGGCGGCATGAACGTGCTGGAAAGCCGTGACATGGCCATGCAGGTCTGCGAAGAGTACGTGAAGGTCACCGAAAAGCTCGGTATCCCTTACGTGTTCAAGGCCAGTTTCGACAAGGCCAACCGGTCTTCTGTGACCTCTTATCGTGGTCCTGGCCTGGAAGAGGGCATGCGCATCTTCCAGGACATCAAGCAAGCCTTCGGCGTGCCGATCATCACCGACGTCCACGAGCCGCACCAGGCCGCGGTCGTCGCCGAGGTCTGCGACATCATTCAACTGCCGGCCTTCCTGTCGCGCCAGACCGACCTGGTGGTCGCGATGGCCAAGACCGGTGCGGTGATCAACATCAAGAAAGCCCAGTTCCTCGCGCCCCAGGAAATGAAACACATCCTGAGCAAATGCGAGGAAGCGGGTAACGATCAGTTGATCCTCTGCGAGCGTGGTTCGAGCTTCGGTTACAACAACCTGGTGGTGGACATGCTCGGCTTCGGCATCATGAAGCAGTTCGAATACCCGGTGTTCTTCGATGTGACCCACGCCCTGCAAATGCCCGGCGGTCGCGCCGATTCGGCTGGCGGTCGCCGTGCCCAGGTCACCGACCTGGCCAAGGCCGGCATGAGTCAGTCCCTGGCCGGCCTGTTCCTGGAAGCCCACCCGGACCCGGACAACGCCAAATGCGACGGTCCATGCGCCCTGCGCCTGGACAAGCTCGAACCTTTCCTGGCCCAGCTCAAGGCCCTGGACGAACTGGTTAAGAGTTTTCCGACGGTAGAGACCGCGTAAAACCGATTTCTCCGGTAAAGTACCGCACGATTAATTGCTCAGGCCCGCGGGCCTGAGCCTTATCGTCCGCAAGTCTGCCCCCTGTTCCCTGCTTGCCGACGGTAAAGAGATTCCCTTCAGCTGCGTCGTTTTCGTCAACTTTGGAGTGTTTACAACAATGGCAAAAATCGTCGACATCAAAGGTCGTGAAGTTCTCGACTCCCGTGGCAACCCCACCGTCGAAGCGGACGTGCTTCTCGATAACGGCATCATCGGCAGCGCTTGCGCGCCGTCCGGTGCCTCCACCGGCTCGCGTGAAGCGCTGGAGCTGCGTGATGGCGACAAGAGCCGTTACCTGGGCAAGGGCGTACTGAAGGCCGTAGCCAACATCAATGGTCCGATCCGTGACCTGCTGCTGGGTAAAGACCCAAGCGACCAGAAAGCCCTCGATCAGGCAATGATCAAGCTGGACGGTACCGACAACAAGGCCACCCTGGGCGCCAACGCGATCCTCGCCGTTTCCCTGGCCGCGGCCAAGGCAGCAGCACAGGACCAGGACCTGCCGCTGTACGCGCACATCGCCAACCTGAACGGCACACCGGGCGTCTACTCGATGCCAGTGCCGATGATGAACATCATCAACGGTGGCGAGCACGCCGATAACAACGTCGACATCCAGGAATTCATGGTGCAGCCGGTGGGCGCCAAGTCCTTCTCCGAAGGCCTGCGCATGGGCACCGAGATTTTCCATCACCTCAAAGCCGTGCTGAAGGCCCGTGGCCTGAGCACCGCCGTGGGTGACGAAGGTGGTTTCGCGCCGAACCTGGCTTCCAACGAAGACGCCCTGAAAGTGATCTCCGAAGCCGTGGCCAACGCCGGTTACAAGCTGGGCACCGACGTGACCCTGGCTCTGGACTGCGCAGCCAGCGAGTTCTTCGAAGACGGCAAGTACAACCTGTCCGGCGAAGGCCAGGTGTTCACCGCTGAAGGTTTCGCCGACTACCTGAAAGGCCTGACCGAGCGTTACCCGATCATCTCCATCGAAGACGGTCTGGACGAGTCCGACTGGGCTGGCTGGAAGATCCTCACCGACAAGATCGGCGAGAAGACCCAACTGGTGGGCGACGACCTGTTCGTGACCAACACCAAGATCCTGAAAGAAGGCATCGACAAGAAGATCGCCAACTCGATCCTGATCAAGTTCAACCAGATCGGCACCCTGACCGAAACCCTGGAAGCCATCCAGATGGCCAAGGCTGCCGGTTACACCGCAGTGATTTCGCACCGTTCCGGCGAAACCGAAGACTCGACCATTGCCGACCTGGCCGTGGGCACCTCGGCTGGCCAGATCAAGACCGGTTCGCTGTGCCGTTCCGACCGCGTGTCCAAGTACAACCAATTGCTGCGTATCGAAGAGCAATTGAATGGCAAAGCCAAGTACAACGGCCGCAGCGAGTTTCGCGGTTAAGCGGTAGATGGTACAAAGACACCGGATTGGGTCAGAAAAATCGCATCAGCGAGATTTTTGCCACTAATCTGATGCCTTAAGAGCACAAGCCTGGTTCTTCCAGGCTTCGTGCTGTCAGTAGGTTCGAAGTTGTTGGCATGGCTGTCTTTTTTCACTGGATACCCGATATTCGATGCGCAGTCCCAATTGGTTGTTCCTCGTCTTGCTCTTGCTGCTGGCTGGCCTGCAGTACCGCCTCTGGGTGGGGAATGGCAGCTTGGCGCAGGTAACCGACCTGACTCAGCAAATTGCCGATCAGCGCGCTGAAAACGAGCGCTTGCTGGAGCGCAATCGTGTACTCGACGCGGAAGTCATGGAATTGAAGAAAGGCATGGAGACCGTGGAAGAGCGGGCTCGTCATGAACTGGGCATGGTCAAGGAGGGCGAAACCCTCTACCAGTTGGCCCAATGATCCAGTCGTTACCGGCCTTCTGGGCCGTGATTCCTGCCGCGGGCGTCGGTGCCCGCATGGCCGCGGACCGTCCCAAGCAATACTTGCAACTGGGCGGGCGCACTATTCTCGAACACAGCCTCGGCTGTTTCCTCGACCATCCTTGCCTGAAGGGGCTGGTGGTCAGCCTGGCGCTTGACGATCCTTACTGGCCGACCCTGGCCTGTGCCTATGACCCAAGGATTCAGCGGGTCGAAGGCGGTGCTGAGCGTTCCGGATCGGTCCTCAATGCCTTGCTCCATCTGCATGCCCAGGGCGCTGCGGATGAAGACTGGGTGCTGGTTCACGATGCCGCACGGCCGAACCTGTCCCGTGATGACCTGGACAAGCTGCTGAGCGAACTGGCGGATGACCCGGTGGGCGGCCTGCTCGCGGTGCCGGCCCGTGACACCCTGAAGCGGATCGACAAGCACGGACGGGTGCTGGAAACCGTGGACCGCAGCCTGATCTGGCAAGCCTATACGCCGCAGATGTTCCGTCTTGGCGCCTTGCATCGCGCCTTGGCCGACAGCCTGGTGGCGGATGTGGCGATTACCGATGAAGCGTCGGCAATGGAATGGGCCGGTCAGGCGCCACGCCTGATCGAAGGGCGTTCGGACAACCTCAAGGTGACCCGTCCGGAAGACCTGGAGTGGCTGCGCCAGCGTTGGGCCAATCGCCACTGAGCGTAGCTTTTCGCGGGCCCCTGTAGCCGCTGCCGCAGGCTGCGAACGGTCCGGAACGGGACGCGTTTTTTGTAGTCGTCATGTACTTCAAGCCGATCGACCGCGTTGTCCGCTATGACGGGTATTGCGTAGCCGATCGCAGCCTGCCGCAGCGGCTACGGATCAATCCTTGTACTCCGGCCGTTTGGCCAACCCCTCCTTGAGATAGTCCACCAGCTTGCGCACCTTGGGCGACAGATGCCGTTGTTGCGGATACAGCGCCCACACCGCGGTATTCGGCGGCTGATGCGCCTCGAGCAGGGAAATCAGGCTGCCCTGATGCAAATGCTCCAGCACGTAATAATCCGGTAGCTGGCAGAGGCCAACCCCCTGTAGCGCTGCATCCAGCACGGCCTGCCCGCTGTTGCAGCGCCAGTTGCCTTGCACCCGCTGGGAGAACTCGCGGCCGTCCTGCTCCAGTTGCCAGATGTCCGAGCTGCCGATCAGGCAGTTGTGGCGACTCAATTCCGACAGGCTGTGGGGGCGGCCGTAGCGTTCCAGGTAGGACGGCGAGGCGCAGAGGTACATGCGGCGTGGCGCCAGGCGGGTCGCCACCAGTCGTGAGTCCTGCAGGCGACCGAGACGAATCGCCAGGTCCAGGCCCTCGTGCACCAGGTCCAGGGGCCGGTTGCTCAGTTCGATATCCACCCGCAGTTGCGGATAAAGCCCCATGAAACTGGTGACCAGCGGCACGATAAACCGCTCGCCGTAAGCCACCGCACAGGTCATGCGCAGCATGCCCTTGGGCTCGCTGGTCAGGTCGCCGACGGCGCGCAATGCCTCTTCGCGCCCGTCCTGCAGGCGCTGGCAATGCTGCAAGAACGTCTGTCCGGCCTCGGTCAGGGTCACTCGGCGGGTACTGCGATACAGCAGGCGGGTCTGCAGCCGTTCTTCCAGGCGGACGATCTGCCGGCTGATATGGGAAGACGACACCCCGAGGCGCTCCGCGGCGGCGGTGAACTGGCTGCACTCGGCCACGGCGACGAATTCGTCGATGCCTTCCCAGCGGTTCTCGTTCATGGTGATTATCCCTGTACAGCAATAATGTTTTGCTTTTGTCCGGATTATTCATCGTCAGGCGCTGTTTTACACTCCCTGTCTCGTTTTTATTCGCTGGAGACCCAGGATGATCAAGTCGCGCGCTGCCGTTGCCTTCGAGGCCAAGAAACCCCTTGAGATCGTTGAAGTCGATGTCGCCATGCCCAAGGCTGGCGAGGTGTTGTTGCGGGTCGTCGCTTCCGGCGTGTGCCACACCGACGCCTACACCCTGTCCGGCGCCGATCCGGAAGGCATCTTCCCGTCGATCCTCGGTCACGAAGGCGGTGCCGTGGTCGAGGCCATCGGCGAGGGCGTGACCTCGGTGGCCGTGGGCGATCATGTGATCCCGCTGTACACCCCGGAATGCGGCAAGTGCAAATTCTGCCTGTCGGGCAAGACCAACCTGTGCCAGGCGATCCGCGCCACCCAGGGCAAGGGCCTGATGCCGGACGGCACCACCCGTTTCTCCTATAAAGGCCAGCCGATTTTCCACTACATGGGCACCTCGACCTTTTCCGAGTACACCGTGTTGCCGGAAATCTCGGTGGCCAAGATCCCTAAAGAAGCGCCTCTGGAAAAAGTCTGCCTGCTGGGTTGCGGCGTCACCACCGGGATCGGCGCGGTGATCAATACCGCCAAGGTCAAGGCCGGCGATACCGTGGCGATCTTCGGTCTGGGCGGCATCGGCCTGTCGGCGGTGATCGGTGCCGTGAAAGCCAAGGCTGGCCGGATTATCGCCATCGACATCAACCCGGCCAAGTTCGAGATCGCCAAGCAGCTGGGCGCCACCGATTGCGTGAACCCGAAAGACTTCGACCGGCCGATCCAGGAGGTCATCGTCGACATGACCGACGGCGGCGTGGACTTCTCCTTCGAGTGCATCGGCAACGTGCAGCTGATGCGTGCCGCACTGGAGTGCTGCCACAAGGGTTGGGGCGAGTCGGTGATCATCGGCGTGGCCGGTGCCGGCCAGGAAATCTCCACCCGTCCGTTCCAGCTGGTTACCGGTCGCGTCTGGCGCGGTTCGGCGTTCGGTGGCGTGCGTGGCCGCTCCGAGTTGCCAAGCTATGTGGAAATGGCCCAGAGCGGCGAAATCCCGTTGGATACCTTCATCACCCACACCATGGGGCTGGAGGACATCAACAAGGCCTTCGACCTGATGCATGAAGGCAAGAGCATCCGCACCGTCATTCATTTCTAAGGAGCAGTGGCAAGCTGCAAGCCGGAAGCTGCAAGAGCGATCACCGCCAACTTGCAGCTTGAAGCTTGAAGCCTGCGGCTGAAATGCCCATGAGTCTGGAAAACCTGTCCTGCCAGAAAAGCTTCGGCGGCTGGCACAAACGCTACAAGCATCATTCCGAGGTGCTGGGCTGCGACATGGTGTTCGCCGTGTACCTGCCGCCGCAGGCGGAGCAGGGCGGCAAGCTGCCGGTGCTGTACTGGTTGTCCGGCCTGACCTGCACCGACGAGAACTTTATGCAAAAGGCCGGTGCCCAGCGTCTGGCTGCCGAGCTGGGATTGATCATTGTCGCGCCGGATACCAGCCCGCGTGGCCCTGGCGTGCCGGGCGACCCGGATGGCGCCTGGGACTTCGGTCTGGGGGCCGGATTCTATCTGAATGCCACCCAGCAGCCCTGGGCCGAGCATTACCGCATGCATGACTATGTGGTGCAGGAGCTGCCGGCATTGGTCGAGGCGCATTTTCCGGCTTCGGACAAGCGCGGCATCAGTGGGCACTCCATGGGCGGCCACGGTGCTCTGGTCTGCGCGTTGCGCAATCCGGGGCGCTACCAGTCGGTGTCGGCCTTCGCACCGATCAGCAACCCGATGGATTGCCCGTGGGGGCAGAAAGCCTTTTCCCGTTACCTGGGCGAAGAGCGCTCCCGTTGGCGCGAATGGGATGCCAGCGTGCTGATCCAGGAAGCCAGCGAAAAGCTGCCGTTGTTGGTGGACCAGGGCGATCGTGACGATTTCCTGGCCAATCAGCTCAAGCCCGAAGTGCTGCAACAGGCGGCGAAAGCCGCGGGTCATCCGCTGACGTTGCGTCTGCAACCCGGCTACGACCACAGCTATTTCTTCATCGCCAGCTTCATCGGCGACCACCTGCAGCATCATGCGCGCGCTCTGAGCGGCTAATGTCCGCCAAAGCAGGTAGAATCACGCCCTGACTCAATCAGGGCGTTTTTTTATGCGTATTGGCCACGGCTACGATGTGCACCGTTTCGCTGAAGGCGATTTCATCACTCTGGGCGGCGTGCGTATTGCACACAGCTTCGGGCTGCTCGCCCACTCCGACGGCGACGTGCTGTTGCATGCTCTGAGCGATGCCTTGCTGGGTGCTGCCGCACTGGGCGACATCGGCAAACATTTCCCGGACACCGATCCGCAGTTCAAGGGCGCCGACAGCCGCGCGCTGTTGCGTCATGTCGTCGCACTGATCCATGCCAAGGGCTGGAAGGTCGGCAACGTTGATAACACCATCGTGGCCCAGGCGCCGAAGATGGCCCCCCATATTGAAACGATGCGCGCGCTGATTGCCGCGGATCTGCAAGTCGAGTTGGATCAAGTGAACGTCAAGGCCACCACCACCGAAAAGCTCGGCTTCGTCGGGCGCGAAGAAGGCATCGCCGTGCATTCCGTTGCCTTGTTGCTGCGCGCATGAACGAACTGCAACTGTTGGGCCCGCGGGCCTATGGTGAAGCCCTGGGTAACGCGGTACTGAAGGCCACCGCCGAAGACTTCCAGGTCGACGAAGTCCTGGACATTCCCCTGACCGGCGAAGGCGAACACCTGTGGTTGTGGGTGGAAAAGCGCGGCCTGAACACCGAAGAAGCGGCGCGGCGGATTGCCAAGGCCGCGGGTGTGCCGCTGCGCACCGTCAGCTATGCCGGCTTGAAGGATCGCCAGGCGCTGACCCGGCAGTGGTTCAGTGTGCAGTTGCCCGGCAAGGCGGATCCCGATCTGTCGGCGGCTGAAAACGACACGCTGAAGATCCTCAAGCTGACCCGCCACAAGCGCAAGCTGCAACGCGGCGCCCATGCGGCCAACGGCTTTACCCTGCGCCTGACCGAATTGAAGGCAGACAAGGCGGGGATCGAGGAGCGCCTGCAATCGATCGTCAAACACGGCATCCCCAATTATTTCGGCGCCCAGCGTTTTGGCCATAACGGCGGTAATCTGGTCGATGCCCGTGATTGGGCCGCCCGCAAGGCCTTGCCGGAGCAGCGCAATGTACGTTCGCGGCTGCTTTCCACCGCGCGCAGCTATCTGTTCAACCGGGTGCTGGCGGCGCGCGTGGCCGATGGCAGCTGGCAACGGGCCCAGGTCGGCGACCTGCTGGCCTTCACCGACAGCCGCAGTTTTTTCCCGGCCGGCGAAGCCGAATGCAGCGATCCGCGTCTGGCCATCCTCGACTTGCACCCGACCGGCCCGCAGTGGGGCGAAGGCGAATCGCCGGCCGCCGGGGCGACCCAGCTGCTGGAACAGCAGGTGGCTGCCGACGAAGCGGATCTGCGCG
Organism: Pseudomonas sp. GW456-L12; assembly: GCF_059424045.1. Lineage (NCBI taxonomy): Bacteria > Pseudomonadati > Pseudomonadota > Gammaproteobacteria > Pseudomonadales > Pseudomonadaceae > Pseudomonas > Pseudomonas sp. GW456-L12. The sequence goes on along the minus strand of NZ_JBWKZA010000009.1, from coordinate 100,145 downwards.
ATTGGTTGATTAAAGCCGGAATGAGCCACGAACGTCGCATCCTGCGGCTGCCCATTGGCGGGTTGACGTGGCATTATCCCGAGCCTGACATTCTGCAACTGGAATTCGTCCTGCCGGCCGGATGCTTCGCCACCGTATTGGTGCGTGAACTCGTCGATCTGGTGCCGGTGGGGCAGACGGACAGCCCATGCGTATTCTGATTTCTAACGACGATGGTGTAACAGCACCCGGTCTCGCCGCGCTTCATGCTGCGCTGGCGGATTACGCCGAGTGCGTGGTGATCGCCCCGGACCAGGACAAAAGCGGCGCCAGCAGCTCGCTGACGCTGGACCGGCCGTTGCACCCGCACACCTTGAGTAACGGTTTCATCAGTATCAATGGCACCCCCACCGATTGCGTGCACCTGGGCCTCAACGGGCTGCTGGAGCGCGATCCGGACATGGTCGTGTCCGGAATCAACCTCGGGGCTAACCTGGGTGACGACGTGCTGTATTCCGGCACCGTCGCCGCGGCCCTGGAAGGGCGTTTCCTGAATCTGCCGGCGTTTGCCTTTTCGTTCGTTTCGCGTCAGGTGGATAACCTGCCGACGGCTGCCTATTTCGCCCGCAAACTGGTCGAGGCCCACGGGCAGCTGGATCTGCCACCACGTACCGTGCTGAACGTGAACATTCCCAATCTGCCCCTTGATCATATTCGTGGCATTCAGTTGACTCGCCTGGGCCATCGCGCCCGGGCGGCGGCGCCGATGAAGACGGTCGACCCGCGCGGCAAGGCCGGTTATTGGATCGCCGCAGCAGGGGACGCCGAGGACGGCGGCCCGGGTACGGACTTCCACGCCATCATGCAGGGCTATGTGTCGATCACGCCGTTGCAGCTCGATCGCACCTTCAATGATGCCTTCAGAAGTCTTGATGGCTGGCTGGAGGGGCTGCGCTGATGGCTCGCGAGCAGGACGATTTGTTGCGTCGCGGTATCGGGATGACTTCCCAGCGTACCCGTGAGCGCTTGATCCAGCGTCTTTACGATGAAGGCCTGTCCAACGCCCAGGTACTGGAAGTCATTCGGCGTACACCGCGGCATCTGTTCGTCGACGAGGCCCTGGCGCATCGCGCCTATGAAGACACGGCCCTGCCGATCGGGCACAACCAGACGATCTCGCAGCCTTATATGGTGGCGCGCATGAGCGAGTTGCTGCTGGCGGCCGGCCCGTTGGACAAGGTGCTGGAGATCGGCACCGGGTCGGGTTACCAGACGGCGGTATTGTCGCAACTGGTGGAGCGGGTGTTCTCGGTCGAGCGCATCAAGGTGTTGCAGGATCGGGCCAAGGAGCGTCTGGTCGAGCTGAACCTGCGCAACGTGGTATTCCGCTGGGGCGACGGCTGGGAAGGCTGGCCGGCGCTGGCGCCGTACAACGGGATCATCGTGACGGCGGTCGCCACCGACATCCCCCAGGCCCTGCTGGACCAATTGGCGCCCGGTGGCCGGATGGTGATTCCAGTCGGTGCCGGCGAAGTGCAGCAACTGATGCTGGTCATTCGTGAGGAGCAGGGGTTTTCACGGCAGGTTCTCGGCTCGGTTCGCTTCGTTCCCTTGCTCAACGGGCCATTGGCCTGAGCATTTGTTTGGAACGGGTGAATTCTGTTTGATCGGCTTGGTCTTACAGCTTGATCAATCGGTTAAGTAACCTTGAACCCTGATCGATATGCTGATGCCTGCCGATTTCGCTTTGCCGGGAATAAAGCGTGGGTGGCCGGTTATACTTGCGACACTTCATGCCTGAGCCAGGCACTAATTATCTTCAACCACCACAAAGGGAGCGGCGGGTGAGTCTCACAGTCATTGCGCAGCGTATGGGTACAACAAGCTTTCAGCGACTGGTGATTGGCCTTGTCTTGAGTTCTCTGTTGGTCGGCTGTTCGAGCAATAAGTCGAGCAGCGCCCGGGTCGTCGATCGCACCAGCGCGGTACCGCAGCGCCCGACGGTGACCACGGGGCAATACACGGTTCGTCGCGGCGACACCCTGTTCTCCATCGCCTTCCGTTATGGCTGGGACTACAAGGCCCTGGCCGCGCGCAACAATATTGCCGAGCCGTACACCATTCACCCGGGGCAGACCATCCGCTTCGACGGCCGCTCGGGCTCGGCCCCGACAGCCGTGGTTACAAAGTCGGCTTCCAGTGCATCTTCTTCAAGTAAAACCACGGTAATTCGTCGTCCGGCAGGGGCCGCGCCAACGATTGCGAGCCAGCCCGCGCCGGCTCCATTACCGCCTGCAGGCCCCGCGCCAAAGGGCTGGGGCTGGCCTGCGAACGGTATTCTGATTGGAAAATTCTCTTCAAACGGTAGTTTGAATAAAGGCATTGATATCGCCGGGGATTTGGGACAGCCTGTTTTAGCTGCGTCTGATGGGACGGTGGTTTACGCCGGGAGTGGCTTAAGGGGCTACGGCGAACTGGTCATCATCAAACACAGCGATACCTACGTCAGTGCTTACGGCCACAGCCGTAGGCTGTTGGTTCGGGAGGGGCAGCAGGTCAAAGTCGGACAGACAATTGCCGAAATGGGATCAACTGGTACAGACCGGGTGAAACTGCACTTTGAGATTCGCCGACAAGGTAAACCTGTAGATCCGCTGCAATTCCTGCCACGTCGTTGATCCGTTACCAAGCCTGTTCCGTCACGTAGAGGGAACAGGTTCCAGCGTTGCCAAGGATAAAGGCGTCGCTTGAGCCTGAGGTCGAACTCACCAAAGGACTATAACAATGGCTCTCAGTAAAGAAGTGCCGGAGTTTGACATCGACGATGAAGTTCTCCTTATGGAGACGGATATCGCCACTGATTCGATGTCGAATGAGGGATCTGCTGTACCTTCAGTTCGTGCCAAATCCAAACACTCCGCTTCATTGAAACAACACAAATACATTGATTACACGCGAGCGCTCGACGCGACGCAGCTGTATCTCAATGAAATCGGCTTTTCCCCATTGCTCTCTCCGGAAGAAGAAGTTCATTTTGCGCGTCTGTCGCAAAGTGGCGATCCGGCCGGGCGCAAGCGCATGATTGAAAGCAACCTGCGTCTGGTGGTGAAAATCGCCCGACGTTATGTCAATCGTGGGCTTTCGCTGCTGGACTTGATCGAAGAGGGCAACCTCGGTCTGATCCGGGCGGTGGAGAAGTTCGATCCGGAGCGCGGTTTCCGCTTCTCGACCTATGCCACCTGGTGGATCCGTCAAACCATCGAACGGGCAATCATGAACCAGACCCGGACTATCCGGCTGCCGATTCATGTGGTCAAAGAGCTCAACGTCTACCTGCGGGCAGCACGGGAGCTGACACAGAAACTCGACCATGAACCCTCCCCTGAAGAAATCGCCAACCTGCTGGAGAAACCGGTAGGTGAGGTCAAGCGCATGCTGGGCTTGAACGAACGGGTTTCTTCAGTCGACGTCTCGCTGGGTCCGGATTCGGATAAAACCCTGCTGGACACCCTCACCGACGATCGTCCTACCGATCCGTGCGAGCTGCTGCAGGATGACGACCTGTCGCAAAGCATCGATCAGTGGCTTTCCGAATTGACCGACAAGCAGCGTGAAGTGGTGGTTCGCCGCTTCGGCTTGCGCGGCCACGAGAGCAGCACCCTGGAAGATGTGGGCCTGGAGATCGGGCTTACCCGAGAGCGGGTACGCCAGATCCAGGTCGAAGGTCTCAAGCGTCTGCGTGAGATCCTCGAGAAGAACGGTCTCTCCAGCGAGTCGCTGTTCCAGTAACGGCACGAGCAATCCTGCCGTGAAAAGCCCCGACACGTTCGGGGCTTTTTATTGGGTAATCGATAGGAGTCAGATGAAATAGGCAGGCGCATGTTCAATAGCTGAACGAGCATGTAAGTAAAGGCTGACTCTTTCGTAAGTGTTCGGTTTTTATGCGGTATGAAAGTTGTCTGTTTGATCTGAGGTTTTTAGTTATATTATTGATTTATAACAACTTATTTTAATGCTTAGAGCAGTGTTCGACACGTTTTCTACCTGTCAGTGCCATTGCTCTGTCATGGAAACTCTCTAATATCAGCCCTGTGTCGACGGATAGACACAGCCATCAAGGATGATGGTCAGGACATCGCAGGACGCGATTCATCAGGACGATGAAAAGGAACACAGGGACTAGGGAAAAAAGGTGGGCGGGTCATACCGCCCCTTTTTTTGCCTGCGTAAAAGTGAATCCGGAACAGCAAAAAGGCCCGCAACGGGCCTTTTTGGGGAACGCGAGGTAATCAGCGTTCGAGATCCTTGATCTTGCCTTTGACGCCATCCCACTCTTCGGCATCGGGCAGGGAATCTTTCTTTTCAGTGATGTTGGGCCAGATCTCGGCCAGCTCAACGTTCAATTGAATGAATTCCTGCATCTCTTCTGGAACTTCGTCCTCGGAGAAGATCGCTACAGCGGGGCATTCAGGCTCGCACAGCGCGCAATCAATGCACTCATCCGGGTGAATCACCAGGAAGTTCGGGCCTTCGTAAAAGCAGTCCACCGGACAGACTTCTACGCAGTCGGTGTACTTGCACTTGATGCAGTTGTCGGTGACGACGAAGGTCATTTCTAATTCTCTCCTCAGGCGGCGGCAGCGGAGCCCCTTCAGGACGGGGTCGCCAGGTTCGGGAGCGATAGTCTGCGGACCAGGCTAATAGTCCGCAGCATCCCAAACCGCGCGAGATTCTAACAGCTTGAAAGCATCAGCGTTAGATGCGTGTCTTCAATGTATAGAGCATTTCCAGTGCCTTGCGCGGGGTCATGTCGTCCAGATCGAGCTTGGCCAGGTCATCGAGTACCGGGTGCGGCAGGCTGGCGAACATGTCGCTTTGCTGCGGGACCGAAGGCTTGCCCGCTACCGGAGACGGCGCTTCATGGGGCAGGCTGGTGGTCTCCAGGCGACTCAGGTGCTCGCGGGCGCGGACGATCACATCGCTCGGAACCCCCGCCAACTGGGCCACGGCCAGGCCATAGCTCTGGCTGGCAGGACCTGGCAGCACGTGGTGCAGGAACACGATACGTTCGTTGTGCTCGGTGGCATTGAGGTGCACGTTGGCCACCAGAGGTTCGTTTTCCGGCAGGACGGTGAGCTCGAAGTAGTGGGTGGCGAACAGGGTGTACGCCCGCAGCTGGGCGAGACGTTCTGCCGCAGCCCAGGCCAGGGACAGACCATCGAAGGTACTGGTGCCGCGACCCACTTCGTCCATCAGCACCAGGCTGCGCTCGGTAGCGTTATGCAGGATGTTGGCGGTTTCGCTCATTTCCACCATGAAGGTGGAACGACCGCCAGCCAGGTCGTCACTGGAGCCGATCCGAGTAAAGATCCGGTCCACCAGAGACAGCTCGCAGCTCGCTGCCGGCACGAAGCTGCCGATATGGGCCAGCAGCACGATCAGCGCGGTTTGCCGCATATAAGTGGATTTACCACCCATGTTCGGGCCAGTGATTACCAGCATCCGGGTCTGATCGTCCAGGCTCAGGTCGTTGGCCACGAACGGCGTGGTCAGGACCTGCTCGACCACCGGGTGGCGACCCTGGGTGATGCGCATGCACGGCTCGCTGACGAAGCGCGGGCAATTGAGGTCGAGATTCAGCGCTCGTTCGGCCAGGTTGCTCAGCACGTCCAGCTCAGCCAGCGCCCCCGCGGTGTCCTGCAACGGCGGCAGGTGACCGATCAGGGTTTCCAGCAAGGCTTCGTAGAGCATCTTCTCGCGGGCCAGGGCGCGGCTCTTGGCGGATAGCGCCTTATCCTCGAAGGCCTTGAGCTCCGGAGTGATGAAGCGTTCGGCGCCCTTGAGGGTCTGGCGCCGGATGTAGTCCGCCGGGGCCTGTTCCGCCTGTTTGCTTGGCAATTCGATGAAGTAGCCGTGAATCCGGTTGTAGCCGACTTTCAGGTTGGCCAGGCCGGTACGGGCCTTTTCCCGGGCCTCCAGGTCGATGAGGAACTGGCCGGCGTTTTCGCTCAGCGATTGCAGCTCGTCCAGCTCGGCGTCGTAACCGGTCTTCAGCACGCCGCCATCGCGGATCACCGCCGGCGGGTTGTCGATGATGGCTTTCTCCAGCAGCGCGGCCAGTTCCGGGTAAGTGCTGGTGGTCACGGCCAGTTGGCTCAGGTGTTCGGCCTCGAGTTCGGTCATCGCCACTTGCAGTTCCGGCAGCGCCGCCAGGGCATCGCGCAGGCGCGCCAGGTCGCGGGGGCGGGCGTTGCGCAGGCCGATACGGGCGAGGATCCGCTCGATGTCGCCGATCTCCTTGAGCTGCGGTTGCAGCCTTTCGAAACGGTAACCGTCCAGCAGGCAGCCAATCGAAGTCTGTCGCGCCTGCAGGACTTTCAAGTCGCGCAGCGGGCGGTTCAGCCAGCGGGTCAGCAGGCGACTGCCCATGGCGGTCTGGCAACGGTCGACCACCGACTGCAGGGTGTTGTCGCGGCCGCCGGCGAGGTTGGTGTCCAGCTCCAGGTTGCGCCGGCTGGCGCCGTCGAGCACCACGGTGTCGTCCAGGCGCTCGTGACGCAGGCTGCGCAGGTGGGGCAGGGCGGTGCGCTGGGTTTCCTTGGCATAGCTCAGCAGGCAGCCGGCGGCGCCGATGGCCAGGGTCAGGTTCTCGCAGCCGAAACCCTTGAGGTCCTGGGTGGAGAACTGCTGGCACAGGCTCTTGTGGGCCGAGTCTCGTTCGAAGTCCCAGGGCGCGCGACGGCGCACGCCACGGCGTTTTTCCGCCGGCAGGCCTTGCGGCCAGTCGTCCGGGATCAGCAGTTCCACCGGGTTGATGCGTTCCAGCTCGGCCAGCAGGTTTTCCCAGCCCTTGATTTCCAGGACCGTGAAATTGCCGCTGGTGATGTCCAGCACCGCAAGGCCGAACAGGCGCTCGTCGCCCAGCACCGCCGCGATCAGGTTATCCCGACGCTCGTCGAGCAGGGCCTCGTCGCTGACGGTCCCCGGGGTGATGATCCGCACCACCTGGCGCTCCACCGGGCCCTTGCTGGTGGCCGGGTCGCCGACCTGTTCACAGATCACCACCGACTCGCCGAGCTTCACCAGCTTGGCCAGGTAACCTTCGGCGGCGTGATAAGGAATCCCGCACATCGGAATCGCCTGGCCAGCCGACTGCCCGCGCGCGGTCAGGGTGATGTCCAGCAACTTGGCGGCCTTCTTTGCGTCTTCATAGAAGATTTCGTAGAAGTCACCCATGCGATAGAACATCAGCTGGTCAGGGTGCTGGTTCTTGAGGCGCCAGTACTGCTGCATCATCGGCGTGTGGGAGGACAGATCGGTGAGCGCTTTATTCATCGGGTCGTCAGGTTGATTCGTTGAAAGGGTGGGCAAAGCAGAGGGCATGTGCCCGGCTTTTTCGCGATGGGCGCAAGGTTACCATGGGCGGTCCGACCTTCGCAGGGATGAACCCGGCAGGATTTCGGGTGTTTTATGCATGAATATGCATTTTAGCATTTGCCGTCGGCGAAAATAACCCGCAATATGCGTATTATGCAAAAGCGCAACGTTTCTACCGTCTTAAGAGAGCTGCTCGATCGCGATGGCATTTCCCCCACGGAACTCCATCGGCGTACCGGTGTGCCTCAATCCACCCTTTCGCGGATCCTCAGCGGCAAGATTGTCGATCCTTCGGACAAACACATCTCGCGGATCGCCGAGTACTTCCTGGTGAGCACCGATCAACTGCGCGGGCGTGCGGCTGTCGCTCCTGCCCGGTCGGCCGATCCGCATTCGGAACTCAAGGACATAAGTCTGTGGGACGACGATACCCCCGTCGATGACGACGAGGTGTCGGTCCCCTTTCTTCGCGAGGTTGAATTGGCTGCGGGATCAGGAAGATTCGTCATCGAGGAAAGCGAGCGCTCCAGCCTGCGCTTCGGCAAGCGCAGCCTGCGGCACAATGGCGTGCAGTTCGACCAGGCCAAATGCGTGACGGTCCGCGGCAACAGCATGCTGCCGGTGCTGCGCGACGGCGCCACGGTGGGGGTCAATGCCGGCAAGTGCGGTATCGGCGATATCATCGACGGCGACCTGTATGCCATCAACCACAACGGCCAGCTGCGGGTGAAGCAGCTCTATCGCCTGCCTTCCGGTATTCGCCTGCGTAGCTTCAACCGCGACGAACATCCGGATGAGGACTACAGCTTCCAGGAAATGCAGGAAGAGCAGATCGTCATCCTCGGTCACGTCTTCTGGTGGGGCATGTACGCCCGCTAACCGCAGCCCATAACGCCAAAGCCCGCCATCGAGCGGGCTTTTTTGTGCCCGCGGAAAACCCTCCACGCCTTTATTTATGCGGTGCTCATGCGCAGATGCATTTGTCGCGCATAAATAAATGCATTTGTGCATTGACTGCATATGCATCCATGCATATTATTCGTTCCAAGCCGCCCGACAGCGGCGAGCAACACCGCTCTTTAGTGGCAAAAGCAAAGGCAGCGATGAACCGGCCTCGACGGTTCAGAGGGTTGGCAACTGACCCGGGTGTGCAGCGTAAAGCACCGTGAACAGTTATCCGGCGGACAGGGTCGCGGTCGGAGGAACAATTTGAATGGATCCGTACCGCGCCAGTAGCGCCGAACGATCAGGTCCCCTTGAAACTGGACCGCATTACTGAAAAGCCCGGGCGACCGGGCTTTTTGGAATGCCTACCTACCGTGGGCCATGCCGGGATATGCACCGTTGATACACAAGCCAATTGATTACCGGGCCAGCGCATTGGCCTTTTCCACTCAGGAGGAGTGACATGACAAACGAGCAACAAGCGTTGCTGGACATGCCCATCTGGCTTGTCATCGTCCTTGCCCTGGTGGGTGGGGTGTCCGGCGAAATGTGGCGCGCCGACAAGGAGGGCGCCCGCGGCTGGTTGCTGCTGCGGCGCCTGGCCCTGCGCTCCGGGGCCTGCGTGATCTGCGGGGTCTCGACCATCATGCTGCTGTACGCCGCCGGCGTATCGATCTGGACCGCCGGCGCCTTCGGCTGCCTGACCGCCATGGCGGGCGCCGATGTGGCCATCGGGCTCTACGAGCGCTGGGCGGCCAAGCGGCTCGGTGTGTGTGAGGTGCCGCCCAAGGATCCCCGCTCGGACGCCTGAACAACCGCCACAAGCATTCGTTCATTCATTAAGTCGACCCTGCCGCCTTATCCACGTGGATATCTACCCGCCTGACGCAGGATGCGTACTCGTATTGAACGGCACTCAATCAACCCTCCCTGCCGGGAGGTGCCAGATACGGCCCAGCGTCGTACACCCATTCGTTTCAAAGAGAGGCAAACCATGATCCCAATCGACTACAACAGCTACCGCACCCTCGCGCCCTACAACAAGCGGGTGCGTTTCCTGGTGCTGCATTACACGGCGCTGAACTTCGAGGCGTCGGTCAAGGCGTTGACCACCGGTGCGGCGAGTGCCCATTACCTGATCCCGGCGCTGCAGGATCCGACGTATCAGGCCGCGGGTTTCCAGGAGCAACGAATTTTCAACCTGGTGGCCGAAGAAGACCGCGCCTGGCATGCCGGTGTCAGTGACTGGGCCGGTCGCAGCGGCTTGAACGACACCTCCATCGGCATCGAGATCGTCAACGAGGCCACCGACGTCAATGGCGTCTTCACCTTCCCTGATTACGAACGCTCCCAGGTCGAGGCGCTCAAGCAACTGGCCCTGAATATTCTCCAGCGTTATCCGGACCTGTCGCCGAAAAACGTGGTGGGCCACTCCGATATCGCGGTGGGCCGCAAATCCGATCCGGGCCCCAAGCTGCCCTGGAAAGAGCTCTACAAAGCCGGCATTGGCGCCTGGTACGACGAGCCGACCAAGAAGAAATACGTCCAGCAATTCCGCGCCGCGGGACTGCCCGAGCGTGCCGAAGTGCTCAAGGCCTTCGCCACCTATGGCTATGGCGTGCCGGCCCAGGCAACGGATGACTTCTTCCAGTCGCTGGTGCGGGCGTTCCAGATGCACTTCAGGCCGAAGAACTACACCGGGAAACTGGACGTGGAAACCTGCGCGATCCTGTATGCGCTGAACGAGAAGTACGCCTGATTCGATCAAGGCGAATCGCTCGCAGGGCTGGGGCTCCATCGAAGGTGATGCCGGATCCATCCGTTGCATCACCCATCCCGTCCCTGACGTCGCTCGCCGACCTGGCGATCAAGAATCCTGCCCAAATCGACATTCGCTGTTCCTCCACCTCGCGCGACATCCGCAGCGCTCCTGCGCAACTTCAACCCCTGCTATCTGAACAGGAGGCCTCTCTATGCCCGCAGTCATCGACAAGCCGTCGCAGCTGTTTTTCGCCATTGCCGAGACCCTGCGAGGGGCTGGCTTTGGCCTCAAGGTTGGCAGTCACCAGGACTTTGATGGAGTGCTCGATCAAGCCTGGGTGTTGATTGCGATCGAGCGCGATGCCCCGGGCATGCGCAGCCAGGAAGGGCGTGTCGCCCATGTCCTGACAGTCTCGCTGCAAGCCGTGGCGGCTGTGGGGGGCGAGCGGTCCGGGTTCGAGCCTTGTGATCTGGCGAGTGCGCTGAAGGACCTGGCCACGGATAACCGCTGGGGGCTGCCGGCAGCGCAGTGCGACTTGCCGATGAACCTCGAGGGCCTGCCCTCGACCCTGATTCGCGGTGAGCAGCAGCACGCGGCCTGGACGCTGTCGTTCACCCAGACGCTGTACCTCGGGCAGCCCTTGCTGGACGACCCGACCGGCATACCGAAGTTCGCCCGCACCTGGGAAGTCTCGAACATCGACGACCCCGACCAATACCAGGCACTGGAGGGCTGAGCCATGTTTGACGAGCTGCTGCGCATGCAGCTGGGCCCGATCATCGAGCGGCTGGCCGAGATGGAAACCGAACTCGATGACTTGCACCGGCGGGCGGAAAACCATTGCCGTATCGGTGTGTGCCAGGCGGTCGATGCGGCCAGCAACACCTGCCGGGTTAGCCACGGAGAGCTGCTGACCCCGGCGATCCGCTTCTTCAACCCCAGCGCCGGCGCGCAAAGCGAATCGCGCATTCCCTCCGTGGGCGAGCAGTGCCTGCTGTTCAACTACGGTGGCGGCGACGGCGGCGCGCAGTCGGTGGCGCTGTTCGGCCTCAACTGCGACCGCTTTCCACCGGTGTCGACCCTGGCCGCGCTGACCCGCCGCCAATACGCCGATGGCACCCAAAGCAGTTATGACGATGCCGGCCATGTCTTGAGCTGGAGCAATGGCCCGACCGCGCTCACCGCCTCCCGCGAGGCGGTCGAGTTGAGCATCGGGCCCGCCCGGCTGGCGATGAGGCCCGAGGCGATCGAGCTGCGGCTGGGCGCGGTCGGCATCTTGCTCGACAGCGCCGGCATCCACTTCAGCGGCCCCTTGGTGGAACACCAGGGCCGCGTTATCAGCCCTTGATTAAGAGGCTTCCCATGATTGGAGTCGATAGAAACACCGGCGCCGCGGTCGATGACTGGCTGCAGTTCGTGCAGCGCGCGACCCGCGCCCTGACCACGCCGCTGGGCACGCGGCAGAAGCGCCCGTTGTACGGCTCGCTGATTCCCGACCTGCTGGGCCAGAACCTCGGCGATGACTTGCTGATCCTCGCTCAGAGCCATGCGGCGCAGGTGTTCTATAACGAGCAGAACGGCATCGGCGATTTCGAGCCGCAGGTCATAGTCGCCAGCCGGCGCGGCGCCGGGCTGCTGTTGCGCTTCGCCGGCACCTGGAAAAACCGCCAACAGACGTTCGAGGTCGTGACATGAGCATGCTGATACCCGGTGAACACCAGTTGGCCGAGCCGGCCATTGTCACAGTCGAAGAATTCGAGCCACTGCTCGCCGAGTTCAAGGCCTTCGTCGTCGATTACGTGGCCCAGCGTTCCCCCGCCAATGCGCAGAAGCTGCAGGCCAGCCTGGCCAACGAAAGCGAGCTACTGACCCTGGCGCTGGAAGCCTTTTGCCTGCGCCTGCAAACCCATGAGCGCAAGTACAACGCCCGCATCAAGCAGATGCTGGCCTGGTGGGCCACCGGCAGCAATCTCGATGCACGGCTGGCGGACATGGGCCTGGAGCGGCAGTTGCTCGACCCGGGCGATCCGGCGGCCTTTCCGCCGGTCCCCGCGGTCTATGAAAGCGATCAAGATGCGCGCCTGCGCTACTACCTGGCGCCCCACGCGCCGGCCGCCGGTTCGCGCATGCAGTACCGCCGCGAAGTCTTCACCCTCGGCGAGCGGCCAACAGTGAAGGTGGACTCCACCGAGGCGGGCGTGGTGACCGTCACCTACACCTTCGACCCGGACGGTTTCGCCGCTCAGGTCAAGGATGGCAACGGACGCCGTACCGCGCCGGGCGAAGTCCAGGTCACCGTGCTCTCGCGGGAAGGCGACGGCACCCCATCCGAGGACCTGCTCGAAGGCGTGCGCAAACACTTTGCCCGACCGGACGTGAAGCCGGAAACGGACCGGGTGACGGTGCAGGCGGCACAGATCAAGCCCTACAAGATCCGCGTGGTGGCCAAGATCAACCCGGGCCCCGATTCCGGACTGACCCAGCTCGCCACGCAGCAGCAATTACAGGCGTACGCCGACAGCTGCCATCGCCTGGAAGGGCGGGTGGATCCGAGCTGGATCGATTACACGCTGCATACGGCAGGAGCGGTACAGCTGGAGATTCTCGAGCCGGTGCAACCGATCGTGACCACGGCTTTCCAGGCGCCGTATTGCACGGAGGTTGAAGTGGAGGTGCGTACCCTATGAGTGACGACACTGTTCGCTTGAGCCTGCTGCCGGCCAACAGCTCAGCGCTGGAAAAGGCCCTCGATCTCGGTTTCGCCCGCTTGCTCGAACGTGTGGACCCGCCTTTTCCCCAACTGATGAGCCCTACCCAGACTCCTGTGGACTTCTTGCCTTATCTGGCGGCAGATCGCGGGGTCAACGAATGGGATGCGGGAGCCAGTGAGGCCGAAAAGCGCCTCACCGTTTCGCTGTCCTGGCAGATCCAGCGGCAGGCCGGGACCCACAAGGCCCTGAGCCACGCCGTCGAGTCCCTGGGCTTCATGCCCAACATCGCGGCCTGGTACGAACAGCGACCGCAGGGACATCCCTATACCTTCGATGTGCAGGCAATCATTGTCCGCGACTGGTCCAGCGGTGATCACAACCGCTTGATACGCCGCATCAACGCCGCCAAGAGCGAGCGCGACGACGGCACCATCACCATCGTTCATCAGACCACAGGCGGGATACGGCTAGCGGCGGGGGCCGATCCCGGTTTGAGCATCGGCGACGACAGCCAGCCTGGGGCCTTGCCCGAGGTCAAGCTGCGCGGCTCGCTGACCATGAGCGGCGGCATGGATACAGCGCTGAGCGATGGCGAACTCTTTCTTGATGGAGTGCTGCCTGAATTCGAGCTCGGCGCTCGCCTTAACAGTGCCGGGGTTTCCCAGCACTACACCATTAACGACTACGACCTCAGGGCGCAGCTATGACAGAAGACATTACGCGCTTGGTTCGCTTCACTTCCGCCGGTCTGGATGAAGTGTTGGCGGCAAAGAACCAAGGCTTGAAAGGGGAGATCACCCATATCGGCGCCGGTACCGGCCGCTACAACCCGGACGGTACGGAAACAGCCCTGCGCGATGAGCGCCAGCGGGTGGCGATCGTGGACTACGAGGACCTGGGCTCGCGCCAGTTGCGGATGGCAGCGCTGTTCGACGGTCCGGACGAATACGAGATCGGCGAGTTCGGTTTCTACCTGGCCAGCGGCACCCTGCTGGCGGTGTATTCGGTGGCTGGAAAGTTGCTGACTTACAAGGCTGCTGCTGCCCGGGTGCTGCAAAAGTTCACCCTGGATATTTCACCGTTGCCGGCAGACAGCGTGACGGTGGTTGTAGGGGCTGAAAACCTCAATATCTTGATAAGTGAGGAGATCACTGCTCTTGCGACTGCGAACATCGACAATATGGCGCGCCATGTTGATTTGATGTTTCGTGTCATGTCGCTGGAAGCCAAATAAGAAGAGTAGGTGGCAAGTGCTACTCGTTTTTAAGTTTATTTCATAATTAAGTCTGCAACGGGTGTGCCTGTTCTTGAACGGTGCGCAAGCTAATCAATAGCAAAAGGATTTTAAACGTGAGTCTAGAAACTACAGTCGCATCGTTGGTGACGGCGGCAAACAATTTGACCTCTGTCGTCAATGGGAAAATTGGCAGTATCAACAGCACCATGGCCACGGCCTTGGCTCAATTTAATGAATGGCGAAGCCAGAAAGATATTGAAGGTGACCCGGCGGTGCTAGGCACCATTCGCCGTAATGTACTGCAAGGACACGTCTATGGCACCGGGGGCTTGCAGGGGACTTCGGCGGAGGGTGATTTCGTACCGACCGATCTGGGCACCATCACAAATGTTTATATGCATTTCCAGGTACCTTTGAATATCAATGTGAACTCGGAAATGTTCTGGTTTAATATCAAGGGCTACAGTTACGGAACTGCGAAAATTATCGACGAGACGTTGGTAGGGTACTGCTATCAACCAACCCGGGTTCTACAAAATGTATCGACATTCGGGAACATGACACCTGCTGTTTATGTTGATGTAAATGGCAATATTGTGATGCGTATTCTCGTTCCGAGTATTTATTATACAACTATACGCATTGACACGATGCGTGTGGGTAATGGCCGTCTGTTCAAACAGGGCGACCTGAAAACAAAATTGTCATTGGCTGAAACCGTTGTTTTTAGTTAAGGAACCGAAATGACCGATACAACCGTAAACACAGAGTTTTCGCTGGCGCTGTCGACACCTGAAATCGAATGGGCCGCCATCCGTACTCGTCGGGACCAGCTTCTGCGGGCTACTGACGTTACCCAACTGGCGGATTACCCGGCCAGTGAGGCACAACGAGCTGAAGTAGCGGCATACCGCAAGGCTTTGCGAGATATTCCCCAGCAGGGAAAGGTTCCCTCCGAACTGATTTGGCCTGAACTGCCGGACTTCATGAAGTAACCCCACCGCGAAAGCGGTTTTTTTTCGCCCGCACAAAGCCCCGCAGAGGGGCTTTGGCGCTTTTGCGTCTGGAGAAATTCATACATGTCCATCCGCCAGCAATACACCGTCCTGGTGCCGTTCCCCACCGGCGGCGGCCACTGGTCGAAGGTCGATCAACAGCTCGACCTGCTCGACGTCGAGGCCAGTGCCTTGCGTGCCGCCGGTCGCCTGGAACTGACCAGCGCCCTCGCGGCGCGCCAACCGGCCGAACTGGCCACTCCATCCACCGCGGCCAAAAAAGCCGCTGCCAAGAAGGCTGAATAACCATGGCTGAGGTTCTGAACTTCGAGCACAACGGCATTACCGTCAATGCCACCGAATCCCCCGAGGCCATGGGTGGCCTGGGTGACAACGTCATCGGTCTGGTCGGCACCGCGCCGAAGGCCGACCCGCTGATTCCGCGCAATGCGCCGTTCCGCATCAACAGCTTCACCACCCAGGCCCTGCTGGACCCGACCGGTGCTGAGTCGGGCACCCTGTTCCAGGCGGTGTACCAGATCCTCAAAGTGGTCAAGGTCCCGGTCTATGTGGTGATCGTCGAAGAGGGCGCGACCCCGGCCGACACCGTCAACAACGTGATCGGCGGCGTCGACGCCACCACCGGCCGCAAGCTCGGCCTGGCTGCCCTGGGCAGTGTCCCGGAAGACCTGACCATCATCGGCGCGCCGGGCTTCACCGGTACCAAGGCGGTGGCCGGTGAGTTCGCTGCCTTCGGCAAGCGCATCAAGGCCCGTGTGGTGCTCGACGGCAAGGACGCCTCGGTCGCCGATCAGGTGACCTACAGCAAGGAACTGGGCGGCGCGGACCTGGGTTTCGACCGTTGCCTGGTGGTGCACAACATGCCGGCCGTGTACTCCAAGGCGGCGAAGAAGAACGTGTTCCTGGCGCCGTCGAGCCTGGCTATCGCCGCGCTGGCCAAGGTCAAGCAGTGGGAGAGCCCGGGCAACCAGGTGACCTTCGCCGAAGACGTCTCGCGGACCGTGGAATACAACATCCTCGACACCTCGACCGAGGGCGACCTGCTCAACCGCTACGGCGTCAGCTACTACGCCCGCACCGTGCTTGGCGGCTTCTCGCTGCTGGGTAACCGCTCCATCACCGGCAAGTTCATCAGCTATGTCGGCCTGGAAGACGCCATCAGCCGCAAGCTGGTCAAAGCCGGGCAGAAAGCCATGGCCAAGAACCTGACCAAGTCCTTCATGGACCAGGAGGTCAAGCGCATCAACGACTGGCTGCAGACCCTGGTCGCCGACGAAACCATCCCGGGCGGCAGCGTGTATCTGCACCCCGAGCTGAACAGCGTCGAGAAGTACAAGAACGGTACCTGGTACGTGGTCATCGACTACGGCCGCTACGCGCCGAACGAGCACATGGTGTATCAGCTCAACGCCCGCGATGAAATCATCGAGCAGTTCCTGGAGGATGTTCTCTAATGTTTACCAACCGCGTAAGACAGGCCATCGCGGCCACCCTGCAAGGCTTGCCGTTGTCGGCGACCGTGGAAGAGTTCACCCCGCCGAAGATCGAATTCGAAATGGAAGCGATGACCGGTGGGCGCTTTATCGCCGAAGAAATGGCCAAGAGCGGCAAGGCGCTGACAGCCACCCTCAAGCTGCAGGGCCTGGGGCCGGAAATCATGCTGGCGCTGGGCGTGAAGCTGGGTGACGACATCCTGCTCAATGTCCGCGAGGCGGGCCAGGACCAGGATGGCAAGACCTGGTTCACCTACCACACCGTGGGCGGCAAGCTGAAATCCCTGGCCGAAACGGCCATGAAGATGAATGAAAAACCCACCACCACCCTGGAACTCGCCTGCCGTACCTACAACCGCATCGAGAACGGCGTACCGGTGATCGACATCGACGTGCGCACCCAGAAGTTCGTGCTCAGCGGCGTCGACATCCTCGGCGACGCCCGTCGCGCGGTGCTGATGCCGTAACCCTCGCAACACCCTTTGCAATACCCCCTGCAACACTCTTGTAGGAGCGAGCTTGCTCGCGATGGCAATGCAACAACCACATCACAGTCGTCGCTCAATCCCCAATCGCGAGCAACTCGCTGCTACCCCCTTTATCAAGGAATTCATTCATGTCCTGGACGCCTCCGATCCATGTCCTGCTGTGCCCGATTACCGCTGACGACGAGTCGCAGATCGCGCAGATTCAGCTCAAGCCATTGTTCTACGCCGCGCAGAAAGAAGCGCTGGCCCGCGCCGGCGATGATGAGGACGATCAGTTCTTCGAGCTGGCGAAGCTGGCCACCGGGTTGTCGGCCAATGAGCTCGACCAGCTCAAGCGGCCGGACTACGTGAGCATCGCGCAGTACGTCCATGACATGTCGACACGCCCGGCTGCGTACTTCCTCCAGCAGGGCGCCGAGCCTGAAACGGCCAGCGACACCCCTGGCGATACCTCGGCGCAGGGCGACCTGGACCAGGTGAACCTGCTGTTGCCACTTGAAGTGGCGGGCCAGCGTCTGACGTCCCTGACCCTGGAAATGCCCGCGTTGCGAGCGACCAAGGTGATGAAGAGACTCAAGACCACCAAGGAGCGCGCCGAGTTCATCACCGCGCATTGTACCGGCCTGATGCTGCCCGACCTGGCGCTGCTCAGCGTGCCTGACTGGACGCAGCTGCAAGAGCGCATCGACGATTTTTTAAACAAACCGGCGGCCTTCTTTCGGAGCGCGACATCGAAGTGATACTCGATGTGGTGCCGCTCATTTACTCGGTGAGTGAAGCGGAAATCCTGGAGTGGGACGCCGGCAAGGCATTGCGCCGCTACGACATCGCGATCACTCGCCTTGGCGTGAAAGAGGAGTAGAGCGAAATGGCGAACAATCAGTTTTCGCTCAAGAACGCCACCGTGCAACAGCACGGGCTGGCGCCCGTCGGCGTCATGCAGCCAGGCGCCCCTGTGGCGAGCTCGGCGGATGCCGGCCTGTCATCCAGCAGCTTCGTCCTGGCCCTGAATGCCGCCAGCGTGGACATTCGCTTGCTGACCACGGCCATCGACTCGTTGAAGTTGACGCTGTCGTCGCAACGTTCATTGCCGCTGGCATTCGCCGGCAGCGCCAAGGCCGAGGCTAAAGCCCCCGACAAGGCCGCTGGCGGGCTTCAAGCGCCTGACCTGTTCAAGTCGGCGATGGCGATGGATGCGGCGCTGGCCGATCTGGGGAGGGTGGTTTCTCTCCCCGGCAATGAGCGTGAGGAACTTGCGCAAGACAACTACCGCATGGCCAGTTATCCAGGCATCGCCGCGGGTGGAACCACGGCGGTTGATCTGGCGAAGCTTGAA
Organism: Pseudomonas sp. GW456-L12; assembly: GCF_059424045.1. Lineage (NCBI taxonomy): Bacteria > Pseudomonadati > Pseudomonadota > Gammaproteobacteria > Pseudomonadales > Pseudomonadaceae > Pseudomonas > Pseudomonas sp. GW456-L12. The sequence goes on along the minus strand of NZ_JBWKZA010000009.1, from coordinate 81,801 downwards.
TACGCCGCTGCCAAGGCAGGGATCGAGAACGATAAAGGCGCGTCCCGACGGCAGACCCTGACGGCATTCGGCGGTGATGCCGCGCTTATGGCAACCGCGTTCAAGATGCCGGGCAAGGATGCCGGGGACATGCTGGCCGGTTGGCGCACCTCGATGAAGCTGGACCGCAACCAGGCCCTCGATCTGGCGGATGCGACCAACCACCTCGGCAAGCGTCCGGGAGACGCCGAGGCGGCCGATATCGGGGTGATCCTGCAACGGCATGGCGCTGCCGCCACGACGGCGGGGCTTGCCCCGGAGCAGGCGGCGGCACTGACGGCGGCCTTGCTCAACACCGGCACACAAAAGGCCGATGCGGGAGCCGCACTGAAAGGCATCACTGCCGTGCTGGGCAAGGGCGAACCGAAGTCCCAGGCGCAGCAAGCGGCCTTGCAACGGTTGAATATCGACCCGCTGAAGCTGGAGGGGGCTGGCGCCCTGACCGACCTGCTCAAGGCGCTGCAAGCGCCCGATTTGTCGAGCCAGGAGCGCTCCACGCTGGCCGGCGCGCTGTTCGGCAGCGCGGATGAAGCAGCGTTGCGCCTGGCGCAACAACTGCCTGAAGTTCAAAAGGCCTTGGCGCAGGTCGCCGACAAGCAGCAGTACGCCACCTCGGAGCTGGGCGACAAGGGCTCGGTACGCCAGTCCGCATCGGCCCAGGCGAATACCTTCGACGCCCGCTTGAACCGGATGAACACCGCGTTCGGTTCCGCCCTCGCGCCGGTGGCGGAAGGGGCGATGGTGCCTATCGGTGGGGTGGTCGATGGTTTGAGCAGCCTGGCTACGGAGTTTCCGAAGATTGCTGCCGGTCTGGCCTTGGCGGGTGCTGCCATCGCACCGGTGGTGGGCCGCCTGCTCAAGTCGGTGCTGGACGAAGTCTTTACCCAGGTGGCGAAAAAGCTGTTGAGCCTGGCGGCTCCGAGCCTGCCATCGAGTATTGGCAAGCTGTTCGGCGAGGGCGGGGCCTGCTGTGGTGGCCCTCCAGGCGGCGGTGGAACCCGCGGCCAGAACAGACAAGAGCGAAGGCGACAGGAGAGGCAAGCAAAGAAAGAGCAGCAAAAGAAACAAGCCTATGCGGCAAAACCCGCCCCCAAAAACACCTCTGCAACCGCGCCACGTGCCGGGCTGATGTCGCGCATTGGCCGTGGGTTGAGAGGCAGTTTCGCCGTCGTGCGTTCCGTGTCCGGCCGGGTGGCCAGTCGGCCGCTCAACCTGCTCAGGGCCGGCCTGAATGTGTTCAGGGGTGTGCGTAACCGCGACCCCGGGGCCATTGGTTCCGGCTTGGGCACCTTGGGTGGCTCCTGGGCCGGAGGTGCATCCGGCGCCGCGCTGGGCGCGGCCCTGGGCAGCGTCGTGCCGATCCTCGGCACGGCTGTCGGCGGGTTGGTCGGCGGCGCCATTGGCGGATGGCTGGGCGGCGAGGCGCTCGGCCGGCTCGGCGGCGAGGCGGGGAATCGCCTGAAGTCTCCGGATGAAGTGAGCAAGAACCTGGTGGCCAGCTCGGCTTCCAGCCAGCAGGTCACTTTCGCCCCGGTCGTCAATATCTATGGCCAGGATCAGGCCACCTCCAGGCAACTGGTGGACATGGTGATCCAGCAAATGCAGATGCAGGTCATGCCCCTGATGATGAGCAACCCGCTCGCGGTACGGCGCGACGCGGCCCTGACCGATGGAGTGATGTGATGCGACAGCAGATGGCATTGGGCAATTTCATTTTTGGCCTGTCCGCCGGGTTCGCCTACGAGCGGCTTGAGCGCAAGACGGACGGTGGCTGGGCCAGTATCGACATCGTCACTAGCAAGCCGAAGTCGCAGCAGGTGGGGCAGAAGCTGGAAACGCTGCAGATCAGTGGCAAGTCGATGTACGCCACGGGCATGGCGCGCCTGGACCAGCTGCGCGAGTTGCAGGCCGCCCGTGTGCCCTTGCCGCTGGTGGATGGTATCGGCCGCAACTGGGGGCGCTGGCGGGTCAACCTGGTGACGGAGGTGCAGACCTCCATCATCGATGACGGCACGGCGCTGGTGATCAACTGGACCATCAACCTCGAGGAGTTCGTCAATGCGTAGGGTTCGAAGTATTGCCGGCGATTCGGTCAACCTGCTGCTCTACCGCGAGGTGGGACGTTGCGACGATGCGGTCGAGGAAGCGCTCTGGCGCCTCAATCCGCTGCTGGCCGAGAAGGGCCCGGTGCTGCCGGCGGGTGTCTGGGTGATAGTGCCCGAGATCGAGTCGCGGCCGGTGGCTGCAATGCCCGTTTCGGCCTGGGACTAAGGAGGCGTCATGACCCTGGGATTCACCCCGAGCATTGAGCTCTACGGCGCCAATGCCGCACGCCTCAACGAACGGCTGATCAGCTGGACACACATCGACGCCGCGGGCATCGAGTCCGACCAGCTCTCGCTGACCCTCGATATCGAAGGCCTGGAAGGGCTCCCCGAGCTGGGCGGGAAGGTCGGCCTGCGGGTGGGCTATCTGGAGTCGGGGCTGGTGGATCGTGGCGAGTTCGTCATCACCCGCCGCACGCCCAACCTGTTCCCGCCGCGCCTGACCCTGGTGGCTACCGCAGCCCCCTTCAAGGTGGCGGATGCGACCGGCTTCAAGCAGCGCCGCTCCGCCAGCCATGGCCCCACGACCCTCGGCGCGCTGTTTCGCCAGCTGACCTCGCGCCACGGTTTTTCACCGCGGGTGGCGCCTGAACTGGACTCGATCCCGATCCCGCATGTCGATCAGTGCAACGAGACCGACATGGGCTTTCTGACGCGTATTGCCCGCCCGCACGATGCCGTCACCAAACCGTTCAACGAGATGTATGTACTGGCGCTGCGCGGGCAGGCGAAGTCGCTCTCCGGAAAGATCCTTTCGCCGGTGCGTTTGAGCGTGACCCGGGATAACCGCCCGGGGGATACGGCGTTCATCTCGGCCAGCATCGATGAAAACGGCCGGGCCAAGCACAAGGGCTGCAAGGCTACCTGGTGGGATTCGGCGGCCGGCAAGGAGCGTGTGGTCAGCCTGGGGCAGGCTCCTTTCCAGGTCCTGCGCCAGCGTTACCCGGCAGAGGGCGAGGCCCGCGGCGCAGCCCAGGGCGCCATGCGCCGCATCGAGCGCGAAGCGATCAAGTTGAAGATCGACTGTCCCGGTGATCCGGCGCTGTCGGCCGAGGGGCTGGTGTCGCTGGACAACAGCTGGCCGGGGTTCATGCAGGGCACCTGGTCGATCGACAAGGTGACTGCCAGCGGCAATCGCGAAAAAAATTATCGCTGCCTGATCGAGGCTACTTGCCTGGAGCAACAGCCCTAGTTACCGGGCCTTGCCCGGCCGTTCTGATCTTGCGCGCCGTTGTTTCCACGACTCCATCCTGTTGCCCGGGCGCCCGCTGCCTGGGCGATCGCTTGTGGCCGCGCCTGAAGGTTTCCCATTCACCCCGTTGTGGAGCTTCTTCATGAAGATCACTCCGATCCTCACGCAACTGCGCGATCACTGCCCCGGCCTGGCCAATCAGGTGGCTGTCGGCGTCGATCTCGCGCTGTTGCAAAGCAATACCGCGTTGCCCACCCCCAGTGCCCATGTGACGCCGATCGCCGATCTGGCCAGCCCGAGCACCGGGCAGAACGTTACCCGCCAGGCCATCCGCGACCGCTTGGTGATCACCCTGGTGCTGGACGCCAGCGACGGCCGGCAGGCCCTGGAGCAACTCGAAAGCCTGCGTGCCGAGTTGTGGCGGGCGCTGGTGGGGTTCAAGCCGGGCGCGGACTACAACCCGATCGAATACGACGGGGGCGAGCTGGTTTCGCTCAGCGCCACGCGGTTGTTCTATCAACTGCGCTTTTTCGCCGAGTTCCAGCTGGGACGCAACCTGGCCAGCCAGCCGGCGGAAACCTGGCGCGAGCGTGAACTGGACGGCCTGCCGTCCTTTACCGGGGTCACGGTGCGGGTCGATGCCATCGATCCGGCGGACCCCAACCTGCAACACCCGGGGCCCGACGGGCGCCTGGAACTGACTTTCTCTGGAGACGTAACGCAATGAGCAAACGCATCACTGTGCTGCCGGCCGCGGGCCGCGCCGTGCCGGACCCCGAAGCCGGCGACCTGCTGCCGCTGGAAGGCCGTGAAGTCGACGACAACGCCTGGTGGCGCCGGCGTCTGGCCGATGGCGATATCACCCTCAAGGCCGCGAAGGCGGCCAAACCACAAGGAGCCAAATAATGGCGATCGGATTCAGCAATATTCCGGCGGACATTCGTGTGCCGCTGTTCTACGCCGAGATGGACAATTCGGCGGCCAATAGCGCTTCTTCGGCCATGCGCCGACTGATCGTGGCCCAGGTCAACGACAGCGTCGCGCCGGCCGAAACCGGCAAGCTGGTGCTGGTGTCCAGCGTCGCGCTGGCCAAGAGCATCGGCGGTCAGGGCTCGATGCTCGCTTCCATGTACGAGACCTGGCGCAAGACCGACCCGGTCGGTGAGATCTGGTGCCTGCCGCTGCACAACGTCGAAGGCAGCGTGGCCAAGGCCGAGCTGAAGTTCACCGGCACCGCCAGCGCCAGCGGCGTGCTCAACCTGTATGTCGGTGGTGTGCGGGTTCAGGCCGCCATCGTCAATGCCGCCACCGCGGCTCAGGCCGCCAGCGCGCTGGCGCTGAAAATCAATGCCGCCGCCGACCTGCCGGTGAGCGCCGCGGCGGTCGAAGGCACCCTGACCCTGACCGCCAAATGGACTGGTGACAGCGCGAACGACATCAGCCTGCAGCTCAACCGCCTGGGCAAGAGCAATGGCGAAGAAACCCCGGCCGGCTTGAGCGTGACGGTCGGCAAAATGGCCGGCGGCGCCGGCGTGCCGGATCAGGTTGCCGCACTGGCGGCCCTGGGCGATGAACCTTTCGAGTTCATCTGCATGCCGTGGACCGACACCGCGACCCTCAACGCCTGGCAAGCCGTCATGGATGACAGCACCGGTCGCTGGTCCTGGGCCAAGCAACTGTTCGGTCACGTCTACAGCGCCAAGCGCGGCACCGTCGGCACCCTGGTGGCGGCAGGGCAAGCACGCAACGATCAGCACATCACCATCCAGGCCCTGGAGCCGGGCGTACCGCAGCCGTTCTGGGTGCAGGCCGCGGCACTGGCCGCGCGCACCTCGGTGTTCATCTCCGCCGATGCCAGCCGTCCGACCCAGAGCGGCAGCCTGCCGGGTGTCGATCCGGCGCCGGCCAGCGAGCGTTTCACCCTGACCGAGCGTCAATCGCTGCTCAGCTACGGCATCGCCACCGCCTACTACGAAGGCGGCTATGTGCGCATCCAGCGTTCGATCACCACCTACCAGAAGAACGCCTACGGCCAGGCCGACAACTCCTACCTGGACAGCGAAACCATGCACCAGTCGGCCTTTATCGTGCGCCGCCTGCAAAGCGTGATCACCAGCAAGTACGGGCGCCACAAACTGGCCGCCGACGGTACCCGCTTCGGCGCCGGCCAGCCGATCGTGACCCCGAGCACCATTCGCGGCGAGCTGATTGCCCAGTACGCCAAGCTCGAACTGGAAGGCCACGTGGAGAACGCCGAGCTGTTCGCCGAGCACCTGATCGTCGAGCGCGACAGCCAGGACCCGAGCCGGGTCAACGTGCTGTTCCCGCCGGACTACATCAATGGCCTGCGTGTGTTCGCGCTGCTCAACCAATTCCGTCTGCAGTACGACGCGGCGGCCTAAGCCGAGCCTCTTTCACTGCGCTTTTCCAGCCCGCCTAGTGCGGGCTCATTTTTTGGGAGAAACACCATGGGTCAACTGATTGCGGGCACCTGCTACGTCAAAGTGGACGGCGCTCAACTGACCATCAACGGCGGCTGCGAAGCGCCGCTGATGTCCGTGAAACGGGAAACCATCGTGCCGGGCTTCTACAAGGAAACCGACATTGCCCCGTCCTTCAAGGTCACGGCGCTGCACACCCCGGACTTCCCGCTCAAGCAGCTGGTGGCCGGTTCCGACATGACCGTCACCTGCGAGTTCAGCAACGGCAAGGTCTACGTCCTGGCCGGCGCCTACCTGGTGGAAGAACCGGTTTCCAAGGGTGACGACGCGAGCATCGAGCTGAAGTTCGAAGGCATCAAGGGGACCTGGCAATGAGCGATAGCGTAAAGCTGCGTGTGGCCATCGAAGCCCACGGCGAACCGCTGACCGAACTGACCCTGCGCCGCCCGACGGTGCAGGAGGTGCGGGCGATCAAGGCGCTGCCGTACAAGATCGACAAGAGCGAAGAAGTCAGCCTCGACATGGACGTCGCGGCCAAGTACATCGCGGTCTGTGCCGGCATTCCTCCGTCCTCGGTCAACCAGCTCGACCTGGCCGACCTCAACGCCCTGAGCTGGGCGGTCGCGAGTTTTTTCATGAGTGCGGCATCGGAGCCATCAGCGACCTGATCGCGGTTGCCTATGACCTGGCCTGGTTCTGGAAGGTTGACCCCGAACAGATGATGGCCAGGCCACTGGATGTGCTCCGGGAGTCCCTGGAGCACGCGCAACGGATCAATGCGATGCAGCAGGTGCAGTGATGGCGAACATCAATCAAAGCTTGAATCAGACGAGCATCAAACAGCGCCTGAGCGTGACCAACGTGCAGACCACGGTGAACATGCTGGTGGTCATGCAAGGCATGCAGAAACTGGACGCCGAGCTGGGCGAGGTGCGTTCGAAAGTCAGCCGCTTCAAGAAAAGCATCGAAGACAGCGGCCTGGGCGGGCTGGATTTTTCCGGCCTGATCAAGGGCGGTGGCCTGGCCGCGCCTTTCGTGGCGGGGGTCAATTCCGCCATCGAATTCGAGAACCAGGCGGCGCGGGCCAAGCTGGTGGCGCAGGGCATCGAACCGCCCAAGGATGTGCTGGGCGAGACGGGCACTAACCTGAAGGCGTTCAGCGACAGCGTCGACGACATCTCGCAAAAGTTCGGCAGCGCGCTGCTGCCGGCGGTCAACTCGGTAGTGACCGCCGTGCAACCGCTGCTGGGCTTTGTGGCCAAGGTCATTGAAAGCAACCCGCAGCTGGTCCAGGGCCTCGCCGCCGGCGCCTTGGCCTTCACCGCGATCCGCGGCGCCATGACCCTGGCCTCGTCCGCCGTGACCCTGTTCAGCAGCGGCCTGCTGGCCTCGCCCATCGGCCTGATCGCCCTGGGGATCGCGGTGGCGGCGGGCCTGATCGTGGCCAACTGGGAACCGCTGTCGGCGTTTTTTGTCACCCTTTGGGCGAGCATCAAGGACGCCGCCGTGCAACTGATGGCGGGGTTGAAGACTGTCTTCGGCTGGACCCCGCTGGGGATGGTGATCGCCAATTGGGGAGCGATCACCGGCTATTTTGCCGGCCTCTGGGAACAGCTCAAGACGATGGCCGCGTCCGTGGTCGACTTCTTCAAGCAGGTGTTTTCCTGGACGCCGCTGGGGCTGGTGATTGAAAACTGGACGCCCCTGAGCGGCCTGTTTTCCGCGTTGTGGGAGTTGCTCAAGGCGTTGTCCGTTCCGGCGATGGACTTCCTCAAAGGCCTGTTCGCCTGGACGCCGTTGGGGATGGTGATCAACAACTGGGGAGCGATCAGCGGTTTCTTCGCCTCGCTCTGGGCCGGCCTGCAAGGTCCGGCGCAGCGGGTCAAGGCCTTCTTCTTCGGGCTGTTCGACAGCTCGCCACTGGGGCTGGTGATCAACAACTGGGGCGCAATCAGCGCCTACTTCGCTTCGCTCTGGGCCGGCCTGCAAGGTCCGGCGCAGCGGGTCAAGGCCTTCTTCATCGGGCTGTTCGACAGCTCGCCGCTGGGGCTGGTGATCAATAACTGGGGCGCGATCAGCGCTTACTTCGCTTCGCTCTGGGCCGGCCTGCAAGGTCCGGCGCAACAGGTGAAGGACTTCTTCGTCACGTTGTTCGATACCTCGCCACTGGGGATGGTGATCAATAACTGGGGCACGATCGGCACCTACTTCGACGCCATCTGGGCAACCCTGAAAAGCGCGGCGCAGGTCATCAAGGACTTTTTTGTCAGCCTGTTCGAGTGGTCGCCCGTGGGGCAGATCATTGCCAACTGGCAGCCCATCAGCGATGTGTTCGCGGCCCTCTGGGAGGTGTTGAAAGCCCTGGCGGCGCCGGCCATCGAATTCATGCGTGGCCTGTTCGAGTGGTCGCCCCTGGGACAGATCATCAAGAACTGGGAGCCGATCACCGAGTGGTTCAGTGGCCTGTGGCAACGGCTGCAGGCGGTGATCGCACCGATCAGGGAACTGTTCGACGGTGGTTTCGCCGGTTTCGTCGCCCGGGTCACCGGCAAGGTGGAAAACCTGACCGAGGCGCAGCGGCAAACCAATGCCGAAGGCAAAGGCGCTCTGGCGCCGGCGTTCTTCGGTGGCGGCCAGCCGGCGCCGGGTTCTTCGGCGCTTTCCGCCGGCCTGCCGCAAAGCTCCACCTCGCTGCTGCAGCAGAGCGCGGCCAACAACCGCACGCAATTGCAGGGCGGGCTGACGGTGAGCTTCGAAAACGCCCCGGCGGGCCTGCGTACCAGTGCGCCGCAAATCAACCAACCCGGCGTGGCGCTGTCGTCGCGTGTCGGCTACCGCTCACTTTCGCTAGGAGGTTCCAATGAGCTGGCGTGATCGTTTGTTGCCGGCGTCGTTTCGTGGCGTCGGGTTCTGGGTCGACCAGGCGAAAACCCCGGTCGGCCACAAGGGCCAGTTGCACGAGTACCCGCAGCGTGACCTGCCGTTCTACGAGAGCCTGGGGCGGCAGGCGCGGACCCACGACCTGACGGCGTTCATCGTCGGCGCCGATTGCCTGGAGCAGCGCGACAAGCTGCTCCAGGCGCTGGAGCAGGGCAGCGGTGAGCTGGTGCACCCGTGGCTGGGGCGCCTGCAGGTCAAGGTCGGCGAATGCGAGATGACCCAGAGCCGCCAGGACGGCGGCCTGGTGACCTTCACCCTGAAGTTCTACCCCGACCAGCCGTTGCAGTTCCCCAGCGCCACGGTCAACACCCGCCAGCTGTTGCTGGTGTCGGCCGACAGCCTTATAGGCTCGGCGGTACGCCGCTTCGAGGAGGCCATGACCCTGGTCAAGGCCGCGCGCATCGGCATCGCCGACCTGCGCAACAGCCTCAAGGAGGTCTACCAGACCATCGAGCAGGAGCTCAAGCCGCTGATCGACACCTACCGCGATCTCAACCTGCTGGTGCGGGCGATCAAGGACCTGCCCAAGGAAGTGAGCGCCGAGTTCAAGGGCTTGCTGGGGGACATCAAGGACCTCAAGGACTATGCGCGCAACGGTTACCGCGGCGTGCTGGCCAACGTTTCGCAGCAGGTCGAGGCGGTGAAGAAGATCGACACGCCGAAACTCACCACCGGCAAGGACACCACCGCCGCGGCGCAAGCCATGGCGGACCTGGTGCAGGACGCCGTGCTGGTGCGGATCGCCCAGGCCGTGGCGTCGCTGCCGGTGGCGACCCCGGCGGTTAAGCTGAGCGGCACGCCATCGCTGGCCAAGCAGGCGATCCAGCCGGTGACCCGTGCGGAAGTGCCGGTGGCCGATGAGGTGCTGGCGCTGCGCAACGCGATCAACGAGGCGATCTGGCAGGCCGCGGAAAAAGCCGACGCCCTGCATTACGAGGTGCTCAACGGCCTGCGCCAGCTGGTCTACGGCCACCTCACCGCGGTGGCTTCGTCCGGCGTGCGGCTGGTGGTCAAGAACCCGATGCAGAGCCTGCCGACGGTGGTGCTCGCCTATCGGTTGTTCGGCGATGCCACCCGGGCGGCCGAAGTGCAGCAGCGCAACGGCGTGGCCCATCCCGGCTTCCTGCCGCCAACCAACGTCAAAGTGGCGGGGGAGTGAGCCATGGGCAACTTCGATAACCGGGTGTTGTTGACGGTGGACGGCCAGGATTACGGCGGCTGGAAAAGCGTGGAAATCAGTGCCGACCTGGAGCGGCAGTTTCGCACCTTCAAGCTCGACGTGACCTGGCAATGGCCGGGGCAGACCCTGGACCAGCGCATCCGTCCCGGCGCCAAGTGCCAGGTGCGCATCGGCGCCGACCTGTTGCTCAGCGGCCATGTGTTCAAGGCGCCGATCAGCTATGACGGTCGGCAGATCGGCTTGAGCATCGAGGGCAGTTCCCTGACCCAGGACCTGGTGGATTGCGCGGCGATCAACCAGCCCGGCCAATGGCGCGAGCAGAGCCTGCTGAAAATCGTCCAGGCCCTGGCCGCGTCCTACGGCGTCGGGGTGGTCAGCGAGATCGCGGAAACCACGCGGCTGAGCAGCCATAGCATCGTGCCTGGGGAAACCGTGTTCCAGTCCATCGACCGCCTGCTGACCTTGTTCCGGGTGTTCTCCACCGACGATGCCGAAGGCCGGGTGCTGTTGGCCCGGCCGGGCAGTGGCGGGCGCGCGGTAGATGTGCTGGAGCTGGGCAAGAACATCCTCTCGGCCAGCGCGCCGATGGACTTCAGCCAGGTGTTTTCCGAGTACCGGGTGATCGGCCAGCACAAGGGCAACGATCAGAAAAGCGGCGCCGCGGTCAGCGAAGTATCGGGCGTGGCCAGCGACGGCACGGCCAAGCGCAAGCGGGTCACGGTGATCAACGAACCGGCCCAGCTGACCCAGGAACTGGCCCAGCAACGGGCCGACTGGGAAAGCGCCATTCGCACCGGCAAGGCCCTGACCAGCACCTACAAGGTGCAGGGCTGGCGCCAGAGCAACGGCGAGCTGTGGCGCCACAACACCCTGGTCCGGGTGATCGACCCGGTGCTGGGTTTCGACCAGGACCTGCTGATTTCCAAGGTCACCTACTCGCTCTCCGAGCAGGGCTCGATCACCACCCTGCAGGTGGCGCCGCCCCATACCTTCGACACCAGCCCCGTGCCACCCAAAACCTGATGCCGCCCTATCCGCAGGAATCGCTCCTGCGGAAAGCGCAGGCTTCGCCGCCAAGGACATTTCCATGAGCCTACTGACACGCCTGTTGGCGCGCGGCACCGTCGTGCTCGCCAACTCGGCCAACAAACTGCAATCGCTGCAAATGCGCCTGACCGCCGGCGAAGTGAACGACGACATGGAGCACTTCGAACCCTACGGCTTCACCAGCAATCCGCTGGCCGGTGCCGAAGGCATCGCCACCTTTCTCGGCGGCGATCGCTCCCATGCCATCGTGCTGGTGGTCGCCGACCGCCGTTTTCGCCTCAAGGCCCTGGTCCCCGGCGAAGTGGCGATCTACACCGACGAGGGCGACAAGATTCATTTCAAGCGTGGGCGGATCATCGACATCGAGACCGCCACCCTCAATATCCGCGCCAGCAACGGGGTTCACATCGACACCCCGACCCTGACCCAGACCGGCAAGATCGTCTCCCAGGGCGACCAGGTCGCTGGCGGCATCAGCCAGATCAAGCACCTGCATGGCGGCGTGCAGTCGGGTAGCGGGCAGACCGGCGCGCCGGCGGGAGGCCAATGATGTTTATCAGCCAAGACCTGCACCGCGCACTGACCCGTGCCGTGCTGATCAGCCTGTTCACCTGGCGTCGCGCGGCGGACGACGACCCGCTGGACGACGAGGAGCGCTTCGGCTGGTGGGGCGACAGCTTTCCCACCGTGGCCGACGACCGTATCGGCTCGCGGCTGTGGCTGCTGCGGCGGGTCAAGCTGACCCGCCAGACCCAGCTCGACGCCGAGTTCTATGCCCGCGAAGCCCTGCAATGGCTGATCGACGATGGCCATTGCAGCGCGGTCGAGATCATCAGCGAACGTCTCGACGACCAGCGCCTGAACCTACGCACGACGCTGGTCCTGGCCAACGGTGAACGCCTGGACATCAACCCCGATAACAGTTGGCAGGTGACCTATGCCCTTTGATACCCCTTCGCTGCCGGTGCTGATCAAGCGCACCCAAAGCGACCTGGCCAGCGATGCGCTGCGCCAGTCCGATGCGCAAGTGCTGGCCCGTACCCTCGGTGGCGCCGCCTATGGCCTCTACGGCTACCTGGACTGGATCGCCGATCAGATCCTGCCGGACAAGGCCGACGAGTCGACCCTGGAACGCATCGCCGCGCTGCGCCTCAACCAGCCGCGCAAGGCCGCCCAGGCGGCGAGCGGTTCGGTGAGCTTCACGGCGGCGGCAGGCGCGGTGCTGGACGTCGATACCTTGCTGCAGGCCAGTGACGGCCGCACCTACAAAGTCACCGCCGCCCGCACCACCAGCGCCGGCAGCAACAGCACCACCGTCCAGGCCCTCGACGCCGGCACCCTGGGCAATGCCGAGGCCGGCCTGAGCCTGATCCCGGTGCAGCCGATCCAGGGCATCGGCAACAGCTTCACCGTGCTCGCCCCCGGCCTGAGCGGCGGCGTCGCCGCGGAAAGCCTGGAATCGCTGCGTGCCCGGGTGATCCGCTCCTACCGCATCATCCCCCACGGCGGCTCGGCCCAGGACTATGAGACCTGGGCGCTGGAGTGCCCGGGGATTACCCGGGCGTGGTGCCGTGGCAGCTACCTGGGGCCAGGCACCGTGGGTCTGTTCGTGATGCGCGACGATGATGCGCAACCTATCCCGAACGCCGAGCAACTGGCGGAGGTAAAGACCTACATCGAACCCTTGCGTCCGGTGACGGCCGAGTTGCATGTGCTGGCGCCGCAGCAGTCGCCCGTGACCTACAGCCTGCGGTTGTCGCCGGATACCAGCGCGGTGCGCGCGGCGGTCGAGGCCCAGTTGCGCGACCTGCACAACCGCGAGGCCGGCCTGGGCGACACCTTGTTGATCAGCCATATCCGCGAGGCCATCAGCAGTGCCGCCGGCGAGAACGATCACCGGCTCAGCGTACCGGCCGCGGATGTTCCCGCCGCCAGTAACCAGTTGCTGACGTTCGGAGGTTGCATATGGCTGGAGTAAGAACCGCCGCGCAATACCAGAGCCAGCTGCGCAGCCTGCTGCCCAGCGGTCCGGCCTGGGACCCGGAGCGGGTGCCGGAACTCGAGGAGGTGCTTGAAGGCGTCTCCCAGGAACTGGCCCGCCTCGACGCCCGCGCTGCCGACCTGCTCAATGAAATGGACCCGGCGGGCGCCAGCGAGCTGGTACCGGATTGGGAGCGGGTGATGAACCTGCCCGACCCCTGCCTGGGTGCGACCCCTCTGTTCGACGACCGCCGTCTGGCCGTTCGCCGGCGGCTGCTGGCTGTCGGCAGCCAGGCGCTCGCCTACTACGTCGAGATCGCCCGCAGCCAGGGTTATCCGAACGCCACCATCACCGAGCTCGAAGCCCCGCGAATGGGCCGCGCACGGTTTGGTGAAGCGCATTTCGGCACCTGGCAGGCGCAATTCATGTGGACGCTCAACACCGGTGGACGACTGCACCTGGGCCGGCGTTTCAACGCCAGCTACTGGGGCGAACGTTTCGGCATGAACCCAGGCTCGGCCCTGGAATGCCAGATCCACCGCAGCGCGCCGGCCCATACGCGGGTGCATATCAATTATGACTAGGGGATAGACCGATGGATTATCCGAAGAGTGTGCCCAGTGCCGGGTTGGTCAACGGCAGGTTCGTCGATGAGAACCCGCTGACCGGCACCCCGGGTTCGCTGATTCCGGCGGACTGGGGCAATGGGGTGACCCAGGAACTGCTGGCCGTGATCACGGCGGCCGACCTGACGCCCAGCGAGGCGAACCTGACGCAACTGCTGAGCGCGATCCGCAGCATCAGCCGCAAGAGCGCAGGGCTCGGCATTCAGCGCTTCACCGCCAATGGCAGCTTCACCGTGCCGGAGGGGGTGACGAAGATCTGGCTGAGTGGGTGTGCGGGTGGGGGCGGTGGAGGTTCGTGTCCAGCAGGAACGACCGGATCCGCATCCGGCGGCAGCGGCGGTGGTGCTGGCCAGCCGGCCATCAAGGTACCCGTCACCGTCACTCCCGGCCAAGTGATCCCCATCACGATTGGAGCGGCGGGTGTGGGTGGCGTCAGCGGAGTCAGCAACCCGACAAGCGGAGGAAACACGCTTGTGGGGGGTGGAGGCGCTTTGCTGGTGCTGAGTGGCGGAGGCGCCGGTAACTCGGGGGCCAGTTTTCCTGTGGAGCGCGTCCCCGGTCCAAGAGGGGGAGAGGGATTTCCCGCCGGTGGCGATGCTACTGACTCTCAGGCCCAGGTGACGGCGGGATTGTCGGGGGCTGGCGCAAGCGGGCCATTCGGTGGAGGTGGCAGCGCCTGTCGATATGGAACATCGGGAGGGTACGCGGCACGGGATGCCTACGGCTTCGGGGCTGGCGGCAGCGGCGCAGGAGGCTGGTATGTGTCTGGAGCCTTGGCCGTCTCGGGGGGGCGCGGTGCTCCTGGTCTGATGATCATTGAGTGGTGAGCATATGAGTAAGCAAGTTCTTTACTGCCTTGCGTCCGGGGTGATCATCGAGTGGCAGGACACTGAAGTAATGGCCTACGCGGCGACAGCCGAGGGCAACAGCGTCCTGCCGGTGACGGCCGAGCAGTGGAAGCAGAAGGAGGCACTGCATTTCGTGCTGGATGGCGAACTGATTCGGGTCGATGGACCTCCACCCTCCGCTGCTCATTACTGGGACGGTAGCCAGTGGTCGCTGGACTCCCTGAAGGCCGCGACCATCGCCGAACAGGAGGCGGAGCAACTTTGCCGGCGAGTGGACGCGGAGGCTGACACCGCCCGGCAGATGCTCGGCGGTGACCCGCTGCGTGCCATGGAATATACCCAGGCCGCCAGCGACGCACAGGCTTTCAAGGAGGCTGGCTACCCGAAAAAAACAGTGCCCCTCGCGGTAAGCGCCTGGGTGGTGAAAGGCCGTACCGCCAGGGAAGCGGCCGATCAGATTCTCGCCAAGGCGGCCGAGCTCAGCAGCAAGCTGCTCGCACTTCGCACACTGCGATTGCAGGCAAAAGAGCGTATTCGGGCTCAGGCCAGCAAGGGCAAGCAGGAGGCTGCGAAAGACGTCTGTGAGGCAGCGATCGAAGCAATTCGCAAGGTTGCCAGCGACTGATCAGGTCTCTGTTGAGCCTGTCTTTCGTGAACATGCTATGGCGCTCACTGCAAAGTGGGCGGCTTTTCGCACAGAGCTCCCTGAGCAAGGGGGATCGCAGGGCAATGATATGGATTATCCGAAAAGTGTACCCAGCGTTGGCTTGGTCAACGGCTGGTTTGTCGATGAGAATCCTCTGTCGGGCACACCGGGATCGCTGATTCCCGCTGCCTGGGGCAACGGGGTGACGCAAGAAATCCTCAATGTCATCAAGGCTGCCGGCCTGGCGCCGGAGGAAGCGAAAAACGATCAGTTGGCGCTGGCGATTGCCGCACTGGTCGACTTCACCAAACTGAAGAACACTCCAACCACCTTGAGTGGATATGGCATCACAGATGCTAGCGGACGCCTGTTGGCGGTGAAGCAGTTCGACACCGTTGGCGTCACGGTCTATCGCCCCAACCCCAAGGCCAGGCGGATTCGGGTCCGCCTGGTCGGCGCGGGAGGCTCAGGTGCCGGTTGTCCGCCGGTAGCGGCCACTTATCAAAGCCTGGGCGGTGGCGGAGGGGCTGGTGCCTATGCGGAAAGCCTCTACGACGTGACTCCGGAAATGTTGGCGGGTGTACCCGTCACATTGGGCGCTGGTGGGGCCGCTCGAACCAGTGCTGGGGCCGCGGGAGGCGCAGCGTCGTTTGGCAACCTCATGAGCGCCGCAGGGGGAGGAGGGGGGCAGATTCTGACCTTCGTGTCGAACACCCCTGGGTTTGTCCAGGGCGGCATGGGTGGCCAAGTCGTAACGGGTGGCAACCTTGCCAATGCGCGTGGTGCAACGGGTGGTTATGCGATGAGTAATCCCAATTGGGGCCTGCTTTCCGGATGGGGGGCTGCCAGTCCATTCGATGGCGGCGGGCCCTTCAACGGGGTGAATGGCAATGGCAATGCGGGACAGCGAGGTTCCGGCGGCAGCGGCAGCTGCTCGAGCAATCCATCTACTTCGTATGTGAGCGGCTCCGGCGGCAATGCCTTTTGTGAAATCTGGGAGTACGAATAATGGCCCTCTATGCACGAGTCGAAGACGACGTTGTCGTCGAGCTGATCGAGACCGGTGGCTTCATGATTTCCCAGCTGTTTGCCGCGGATTTTCTCAGTTCGATGGTCGCTGTCCCTGAGGGTGTCGAGGTTGAGCTGGGGAAGCCGATCCACCTTCCCGAACAGGTTGCGCCGCTTTCCCCCCTGGTGGCAGCAGTGGCGTTTGCTTCCGAAGTACGGGGCAAGGCGACTGAGGAGGATGCTCCGGACCAGGCGCGCAAATGGCGCCAGTCCGTGTTGACGGACAGCCAATGGCTGGTAACCCGCCATCGTGATGAACAGGAGCTGGGACGGGGCACGACGCTGACGGCGAACCAGTATCTGGAGTTGCTCGAGTATCGCCAGGCACTGCGCGATTGGCCCGCCTCCGATAGCTTTCCCGAGATGACCGCCCGTCCGCCGATTCCAGAGTGGTCAGTGAGTTTTTTTCAGATAGCCGATTGATCGAGTGCTGCGTTTATTTCAAATAGATCAGCGCCGTATTTATCTGCATCGCGCTCATCAATAAAAACGTCCGCTTCAAGCGGGCGTTTTTTTTGCGCGCAGTTGGCCGCTGTATGGCTCTGGTCCGCAGGTGGGCCAACAGAATTTATTATCAGGAGTACGACATTGGATTATCCAAAGAGTGTGCCCAGTGTAGGGCTGGTGAATGGAAGGTTTGTTGATGAAGACCCGCTGGCCGGCACGCCTGGTTCGCTTATTCCAGCAAGTTGGGGGAATAGCGTTACCCAGGAAATTCTCGGCGTAGTTCAGGCGGCGGGTATGACGCCGGACGAGGGGGCGAATGATCAACTGCTGGGTGCATTACGCAGTCCAACGCTCTTTTCTACACCTCCTCGTTTTGACGTGAGTCGCTCGGTTGCTACTCCAGAGTTTGTACAGCGCGCGCTGGGTAATTACTCCAACGCTCGAGGAATATCGGAAAGCACGCAACTGACCATTGCCGATGTCGGTTGTTCGATCGGCCTGGGTGGGACTACTGCCTTTACCGTCACACTACCGGATGTTTCGACTGTTCCAAGTGGTGCGACGATCAGCTTGCATTGCCGTAGTAGTGCAGTGGTTACCATTGCCAGCAAGAGTGGGGCGCAAATCAGTCCACAAGGGAATTTTCTGAATTCCATTGTGATGAGTAGCGGTGAAAGCGCGAATCTGGTTCGGGAATCAGGTGTCTGGACCCTTTATGGTACGGCCAGTCTTAAATACTCAGCACTGTATGGGGCTCAGCTTTCGACAGCGGGTTATCAAAAATATCCGAGCGGTTTGATTGAACAATGGGTGTTAGGTGGGTCTGACGCCAATGGCGTTATGTCCCTGTCATTACCCATAAAGTTTCCCAATGCAATATTGGGAGGTATTGCTGACGAAGGCTATCCCGCAGGTTGGGGCGGTGCGAACGTTACGGTCTGGTCGTTTGATTTGAGTGCATCAAATACTTCAAGCGCTGTTGCCCGTGTCAGATCGGTCGAAGTTGGGACCATTAGAGTGGCCGCGGGTATAACCGGGCGCATAGTTGTGTGGGGGCGATAACCATGAAGATTTATTTCTTTGCGAAAACTCTCGGTTTCGATGTTGTCACCTCTGCGAACGAGGCTCCGCCAGAAGGTGCGGTTGAAATCAGCCAGGCTGAATATGCCGAACTCTTTGCCGGGCAGGGCGTGGGCAAGCGGATTGTGGCCAATGACAATGGTGCGCCCATTCTTGTCGACCCTGCCGGTCCCTCGCCTGAACAATTGATTTCAATTGAACGCGTCTGGCGTGACTCGGAGTTGCTCAAGAGCGACGGGCTGGTCGCCCGGCACCGCGATGAACTGGAGTCGCAAACCGCCACCACCTTGTCCGATGCCGATTACAACGCCTTGCAAGCCTATCGCTGTGATTTGCGCAGTTGGCCAAAGTCTCGAAAGTTTCCTGCCGCCGCGAATCGACCAGTGCTGAGAATGACTTCCGGTGCTACGGCTGTTGCAGCGAAAAGGACACGAGTCAGAAAAACGGTGAAGGTGTCCGATTCTGATTGAGCTTGTCGTTCGGTATTGGACAGTTTCTGAATGTTGAAGTTTTTTATTCTTTATATGTGAGGGCTAGACAGTGGACTACCCGAAGAGTGTGCCGAGTGCTGGCTTGGTAAATGGAAAGTTTGTCGATGAAAACCCGATCGCTGGAACGCCAGGGTCTCTAATCCCAGCGAGTTGGGGGAATGCGGTCACCCAAGAGATTGTTAATGCAATCGATGCGGCAGGAATGTCTCCTGTAGAGGATCAGAACAATCAGCTAACACTGGCTATCAAAGAGCTTGCCAAGCTGGATCCGTTGCAAGCATTTCCGGTTCAGGTCTATCGAAAGAACCATGTGATTAATGGGAACTTCGATGTTTGGCAGCGGGGGGGCGCTAACCAGGGGACTAATATTGGAGGATATGTTGCAGATCGGTTTCGTTGCGACTGGAATGGCAATGCTGGAGTAAATATTTCGCGTCAGAGCTTTACTTTGGGACAAACAGAAGTTCCCAATGAGCCACGATTTTTTCTACGTTGGCAGCAAGTCACAGCCGGTGCTGGGGCAAATACACATAAGATTTCACAGTATGTTGAGTCTGTTAGAACCCTGGCCGGAAAGCTGGCAACCGTGACTTTCTGGGCGAAAGCCGATGCAGAGAGAAATATCACGGTGACGGTGACCCAGTCTTTTGGTGGTGGCTCGGAGTCTGTGGTCACGACTGTGGGAGTGTTTAAGCTGACCAGCGCATGGGCGCGTTATACAGCGACTGTGAAAGTCCCATCGATTGCAGGCAAAGTCCTGGGTGGTGCGGAGAACGACTCTCTTAGGTTGGCCTTCGATTTGCCGTTGAATGTCTTGCAAACAATCGACCTGGCGCAAATTCAACTTGAAGAAGGCGCGGTTTCAACGCCTTTTGAATTTAGAACTCCCGCCGATGAGTTGATACTGTGTCAACGTTATTATGAGAAAACACTCAGGCAGGACATTCAGCCAGGCGATACATCAAGCTCTATTGCTGGGGCTCTTATATCAATCGTCGTGGAGGGGCAGGCGGGCTCTCTTTCCCAACCCTTGGCACAGTGGTCTTTCAAGGTAGAAAAAAGAACGACTCCCAGTATTGCCCTGTACAGGACCTCGCAGAGCGGGACTGTTGGTCAATGGCGCTCCGGGAGCGACGCGATTTCGTCTGGCAATGCGCGTCCCTTTTCAGTCTCTACACGAGGAGCCTGGGTGTGCAACTCGGATGTCGCGGTGGTACCTCAGGCTTATTACATCCATGCAACGGCAGATGCCGAACTATAGGGATAAAACCATATGAGTTATCAACTGACCGCTAATGGGGTCTATCGCCTTGCCGATTCGGTTTTTATTCCAGAAGACTTGGCCAATCGCGATTGGGCTGTCTACTTGCAATGGCTGAGTTATGGGGGAGAACCACAACCGATCGCGATCAATACTGAGTCGGACGGGGCTGAGCGCGTTTGGCGTGATTCGCAGTTGCTACAAACCGATGGCATCGTCGCAAGGCATCGGGATGAACTGGAGGCGGGGGTCGATACAACGATATCAGTTGCTGACTATGAGAGCCTGCAAGCCTATCGCCGGGCTTTGCGTAGCTGGCCGGAGTCCTCGAGTTTTCCTTCTGTTGCCGCAAGACCCGTTCTCAATATGACTTCGATGGATAGTGCCGAGTCTGCACCGCAGACAGACATATTTGCTCAGACAACAAAGGGTATTGAGAGGGCCTGGCGTAACAAGATTTTGGAGTCGACTCAGTGGCTGGTTATTCGTGACAACGAAGAGCTGGAAATGGGCGAAGGGACGACGCTGAATACCGAGCAGTTCAAGGAACTTCTGGCTTATAGACAGGCGTTGCGGGACTGGCCTTCAGCTGTCGACTTTCCTGACATTGAATATCGGCCTGTCGAGCCAGCCTGGCTTGAAAGTGTTCTCCAGGAGCGTAAATGACCCTGTTTGTTCTGAACGTCCTCGATGCAGAGGAGGTAGAGTGAAATGCCTGTCACCCTTGAAATGATTCAACGCATCATGCCCAACGCCCGCTCCCAAGCGGGCGTTTTTGTTTCTGCGCTTAACACCGCCATGCTGAACCGCCATATCAACACGCCCAAACGCATGGCCGCCTTCATCGCGCAGGTCGGTCATGAGTCGGGGCAGTTGCGTTATGTGCGGGAGCTGGGCAATGACCAGTACCTGAGCAAATACGACACCGGCAGCCTGGCGGCCCGTCTGGGCAATACCCCGGAGTCCGATGGCGACGGCCAGAAATACCGTGGCCGGGGTCTGATTCAGGTCACTGGTCGCAACAACTACCGGCAATGCAGCCTTGGGCTGTTCGGCGACGAGCGTTTGCTGGCGTTGCCCGAATTGTTGGAACAGCCGCAGTGGGCCGCCGAGTCGGCCGCCTGGTTCTGGCAGCAGAACGGTCTTAACGAACTGGCCGACCGCGACCAGTTCAACAGCATCACCCGTCGTATCAACGGCGGCTTGAACGGCCTGGAGGACCGCCTGCAACTCTGGGCGCGGGCGCGGGAGGTGTTATGCCAGCCTTCGACCTGATGCCCCTGTCTTCCCGGGCAATGGCTGTTGTCGTGCTGCTGGCCGTGGTGACCGGCGTCGCGGGGGCGTTGGCCTGGCAGGTTCAGGAGTGGCGTTTTGGCCGGCAACTGGCGGAGCAGGCCAGGCTGCACGGCGAAGCGCTGAGTCAGCTGAACCTGGCGGCCGCTGCCCGGCAGCGGGACGAGCAGGACAAACGCCTGGCCCTGGAGCAACAGCTGCAAGCCAGCGACCAAACCCATTACCGAGCCTTGAACGATGCACAACGTGATCAAGGTCGCCTGCGCGACCGTCTTGCCACTGCTGATCTGCGCCTGTCAGTCCTCCTCGCCGCCGATGACAGCGCCGGCGGCTGCCCGGTGCCTGCCACCCCCGCCACCGGCGGCGTGGTTCATGGAGCCCCGCGAGCCCGACTTGACCCGGCGCATGCTCAACGAATTATCGGCATCACCGATGCCGGCGACCAGGGACTGATCGCCCTGCAGGCGTGCCAGGCCTACGTCAGGGCGTTGAACCGCTAAACATTTTGATCCGCTCCGTGCCTTGCAAGCGCGTATCGCTCGTGTACGGTAAGACCTCCGCCAACCCGATCAGGAGAGGACCGTGAACGAAATCACCCAGCTTGCCGCTGAACTTGGCAGGCGCCTGCAGATTCTGAATACCCACGTCACCACCGCCGAATCCTGCACCGGTGGCGGGATTGCCGAGGCCATCACCCGCATTCCCGGGAGTTCGGCCTGGTTCGAAGCGGGTTATGTGACCTACTCCAATCGGCAGAAGACCCAACAGCTGGCGGTGCCGGAAGCGCTGTTCGCTTCCGTCGGCGCGGTCAGCCGCGAGGTGGTCGAGGCGATGGTGCGGGGCGCGCAGGGCAAAAGCAGGGCGCGTTTTGCCGTGGCGGTCAGCGGCGTGGCCGGCCCGGACGGCGGTTCGCCGCAGAAGCCGGTGGGCACCGTATGGCTGGCCTGGGGCGTGGGAGAGGCGGTAATGGCCGAGTGCCGACACTTTGCCGGGAATCGGGACGACGTCCGCCGACAAACGGTGAAGGCCGCGCTAGAGGGCTTGCTGCAACATGCCGCGGCAGAAATCTCAAAACAGGGGTAGGCGATCCACGAACGCTGTGGAATAATACTGGCTACTTATACAGGTGTTGGCCGTCAGGCCTTATTGATTACGTGAGGACTTTAATGGACGACAACAAGAAGAAAGCCTTGGCTGCGGCCCTGGGTCAGATCGAACGTCAATTCGGCAAGGGTGCCGTAATGCGTATGGGCGATCATGACCGCCAGGCGATCCCGGCCATTTCCACTGGCTCTCTGGGTCTGGACATCGCGCTCGGCATCGGCGGCCTGCCAAAGGGCCGTATTGTTGAAATCTACGGTCCGGAATCGTCCGGTAAAACCACCCTGACCCTGTCCGTGATTGCCCAGGCACAGAAGATGGGCGCCACTTGCGCCTTCGTCGACGCCGAGCACGCACTGGACCCGGAATACGCCGGCAAGCTGGGGGTCAACGTTGACGACCTGCTGGTTTCCCAGCCGGATACCGGTGAACAGGCGCTGGAAATCACCGACATGCTGGTGCGCTCCAATGCCATCGACGTGATCGTGATCGACTCCGTGGCGGCACTGGTGCCCAAGGCCGAGATCGAAGGCGAGATGGGCGACATGCACGTGGGCCTGCAGGCCCGCCTGATGTCCCAGGCGCTGCGCAAGATCACCGGCAACATCAAGAATGCCAACTGCCTGGTGATCTTCATCAACCAGATCCGTATGAAAATCGGCGTGATGTTCGGCAGCCCGGAAACCACCACCGGTGGTAACGCGCTGAAGTTCTACGCTTCGGTTCGTCTGGATATCCGTCGTACTGGCGCGGTGAAGGAAGGTGACGAAGTCGTCGGTAGCGAAACCCGGGTCAAGATCGTCAAGAACAAGGTGGCTCCACCGTTCCGCCAGGCTGAATTCCAGATCCTGTACGGCAAGGGTATCTACCTGAACGGCGAGATCATCGATCTGGGCGTGCTGCACGGTTTCCTCGAGAAGTCCGGTGCCTGGTACAGCTACCAGGGCAACAAGATCGGTCAGGGCAAGGCCAACTCGGCCAAGTTCCTGCAGGACAACCCGGAAATCGGTAACGCCCTCGAGAAGCAGATTCGCGACAAGCTGCTGGCTCCGACCGCTGATGTCAAAGCTTCGCCGGTCAACGAGACCATCGATGACATGGCCGACGCGGATATCTGATCGATCCGATGACCGCCGTACTCGATACCCTCGTCGCGGTGCGGCGAACCGCAATGGACCTGCTCGCGCGACGCGAGCACGGTCGAGTCGAGCTGACGCGTAAACTGCGTCAGCGCGGCGCCTCTCCCGAGATGATCGAAACAGCCCTTGACCGTTTGACGGAAGAGGGGCTGCTATCCGAATCCCGCTATCTCGAAAGTTTCGTTTCCTATCGTGCCCGTTCCGGCTACGGCCCCATGCGTATTCGCGAAGAACTCAGCCAGCGCGGTTTGCAGCGTGCCGATATCGAACTCGCCTTGCGTGAGAGCGGCATCGACTGGCAAGCACAACTGGAGGATGTCTGGCGGCGCAAGTTTGCCGGGCATTTCCCGATAGATGCCAAGGAGCGTGCCAAACAAGGCCGCTTTCTGGGGTATCGGGGATATTCGATGGACATGATCGGCCGCTTGTTGAGCGGCCGAAGGGTGGACGATTAACCTGTAGGGCCCGCGAGTCGAATGCGCGGGCCGCTGCTTCTCCGCTCAAGTGACCTTGATCGGTTCTCTGTTGCGTTGTTGCGCCTTGGCCTGATTCATCGCCCAGTTTTCCGGCAGGTTGATGAAGTCGATCAGTTCGCGCAGGCGACCATTGTCGCGGGCGTTGAAGGTGAACGACAGGCGTGCCAGATGGCTGAACTCCGGTTCGTTGTGCTCCTCGACATTGTAGGCATGTTGATGGAAGCGATCGCTCAGGCACAGGTCGGCGAAAGCCGTCTGCATCTGCTCGAGCGCCGGTTCGCTGAGCTTGTGATTCATGCGAATGACAAACTGATGTTTCAGCCAGCGACTGGAGTGGAAGTTGCTGTAGAACTGGTTGATTTCTTCGACCGCCTCCTCGGTGTTGTGCGCCAGGCGCATCAGCTTCATGTCGGTTGGCAGGATGTAGCGGTTGTTCTCGAGCTGGTTGTGGATAAAGTCCAGCGCCCCTTGCCAGAAGGTTCCTCCCGGAACATCCAGCAGCACCACCGGTACCAGCGGGCTCTTGCCGGTCTGGATCAGGGTCAGTACTTCCAGCGCCTCATCAAGCGTGCCAAAGCCACCCGGGCATAACACCAGGGCATCGGCTTCCTTGACGAAGAACAGCTTGCGGGTAAAGAAGAAGTGGAAGGACAGCAGGTTCTCCGTGCCGTCCACCGTTGGGTTGGCATGCTGCTCGAAGGGCAGGGTGATGTTGAACCCCAGGCTGTGATCGCGACCGGCACCTTCGTGGGCCGCGGCCATGATGCCGCCACCGGCACCCGTGATGACCATCAGGTCGGAGCGGGCCAGGGCCGCACCGAGTTCTCGCGCCAGGCCATACAGCGGGTGTTCGATCGGGGTGCGCGCGGAGCCGAATACCGTCACCTTGCGTCGCCCCTTGAACTGTTCCAGCACGCGAAAAGCATGTTCCAGTTCGCGCAGGGCCTGCAGGGTGATTTTCGCGTTCCAGCGGTTGAGATCGTCCTGGGCCATGCGCAGGACGGTGAGAATCATGTCGCGATAAAGAGGAATGTTGGGGCTGTTGGGAGCGATCAGGTTGAGTTGTTCTTCGACCTTGCTGAGGTCGATACCGTTGCTCTGAAAATGACGACTGAGGAGGTCATTCGGTTCGTAAGGCATTCAACTTCTCCTTCTGCACAGAACCTTTGACACGAACGAAGCATTCGTTGGCATCACGACACTGCATGTGTCGCTGTCAGCCCGGCTTTGGCGGCTGATTCGCCAGGGCGGAAAAACCCTGACGTGGCTAGCGGGCCATCCATACAGGTTCTGCTATTCCTTGATTTAGAAAGCATGTGCACTGCAAGACGCGCTTGGGCGGCCTCCGGATCCACCCAGGAAAGTTCAGCATGAATACTTTGAAATCTAGACCTTCATGATGATTCGCGCTGACTTGATCATGGGCCTTGAAAGTCGGGGCTGGCAATCACTTATTAGCGGTGGCGTGCAGCGTTTTCACCGCCTGTCTGAACGCATGCCGACCGGTGGAGGCTCTGATTTACTAAGTTACAGCGCTAGCAAGACAGCTTGGCGTCAAAGGGCAGGATGCACAGGGCGGGGTTGTCGCGCAGGTAGTGGCGAGTGGGGCACGGAGGCTGGTCATGCACAAAGTCGTACTGGAAATAGATGCACAGCTGTATCAACTGCTGAAGTCAGCGGCAGACGCCAATCATCTGACTCTTGAAGAGGAATGCCGACGCCGGCTTGAAGGTGGGGAGCGCCGTTCGAGCTATTTGCAGGCCCTGTTGGCGGAGCTGCGAGCCGATGATCAACAGCGGCACGCAGCGGGGCACTGAATTACTTTTTCTTCTTCGTCGGGGCCGGGCAGTCCGACTCCTGGAAGCGTGCCGAGGCGACCGGGCGGTTGGTGCGGTTCTCGGTGAATTCGTAGCGCATGATCGCACCCTTGGCCATCAGCTTGCGGTAGTTCGGGTCACGACAAACGCTGGCGCCCAGTTGCAGGTAGACCGCCTTGGGGTTGGCGCGCATTTTTTCCGCGTGTTCGGCCTGGACGCTGAGGTGGTTGATCAGCTCCTTGCCTTCGACGGTATAACCCTGGTCGAGGATGTTCTCGTTGACTTCCCGAGGCGTGCCGACGTTACTTTCCTCGGCGGTTTTCTGCAGGGTCTTGTTCAGTTCGAAGTCTTGCAGCGATGCAGCCTGGGCACTGAACGGCAAGGCCAGCAGAAGGGCGGCGGTGGGAACGATAAAGCGCAACATGAAACTCTCCTGGTTCAGTGACTGATGCTTCGACCAATCACGCGACTGTGCGTTCAGTGGCGGCGAATTATAGGGGAGCGAGGGTAGGTGGTACAGGTTTGAGCAAAGAGCTCTGAT
Source organism: Pseudomonas sp. GW456-L12 (assembly GCF_059424045.1). Lineage (NCBI taxonomy): Bacteria > Pseudomonadati > Pseudomonadota > Gammaproteobacteria > Pseudomonadales > Pseudomonadaceae > Pseudomonas > Pseudomonas sp. GW456-L12. Next base: position 56,042 of record NZ_JBWKZA010000009.1, on the reverse strand, counting down.
AAACTTGTGCAAATTTTCAGCTTTCCGAGTTCTTTTCGTGTCGATTCCTTCTTTCTGCCAGGGCGGCTTCTAATGAGTCATGCCGTATCCCGCCTGCGTGCCCAACGTCTTGCGCGTGCCGTCAGACCTTTTACCGCACGGGGTTCCCGGGCGGAGCGCTGTGCGGGCTGTCGGGTGATTCCCAGCCACTGCATGTGCGCCTGGCGCCCCAAGGTTTCCGCGCAGTCGGCGATGTGCCTGATCATGCATGACGTTGAACCCATGAAGCCGAGCAATACCGGCTGGCTGATCGCCGATGTCATAGAAGACACCATGGCGTTCCCCTGGTCGCGAACAGAAGTCGACCCACAATTGCTGGCCTTGCTGGCCGATCCCCAGTGGCAGCCTTATGTGGTGTTCCCCGGAGAGTTCGTCGCGCCACAGCGGGTGGTGAACGAAGTCCGCCTGGAGGCGGGCAAGCGCCCGCTGTTTATCCTGCTGGATGCGACCTGGAGCGAAGCGCGCAAGATGTTTCGCAAAAGCCCTTATCTTGAACACTTGCCGGTATTGAGCCTGGAGCCCGAGCAGTTGTCGCGCTACAAGCTGCGGCGCTCCAAGCGCGATGACCATTTCTGTACCGCGGAGGTTGCGGCGCTGTGCCTGGAGTTGGCTGCGGACCGGCAGGCCGGCGAAGTGCTGGATGCTTATCTGGATGTGTTCAGCACCCATTATCTGTCGGCCAAGTTCCAGCTTGAGATCGACCCTGACGACGAGACGCACACTCGCCTCAAGCCTTTTCTGTAAGACCTGAGGCAAGGGACTGGAATTTTTTCGGCCAGAGCTGCGTCACCAGCATCCCGCTCAGCATCAAGGCGCAGCCGCGCGGGCGTGGCTTTGCATGATGGCACTGTTATTAGTTAGCAAGCTAAGATGCCGCACAGCCCGAAGCTTGACCACCCCGGCTTCGCTGGGCATGCTTGGCGCCGATTAGGGCGCGACCGATCTTTGAAACGCCGCATTTCCGGGCTCTTGGCGTTGATCGTGCTCTTTGGGTGCAGCATTCTGGCTGGCACCTGTGTTGCCTTGGCGAGGACCGAATGCATCGGTACTCCCATAAAAAACAGGATCATTTGAAAAATGGCCACATACGAAATCCTGATTGCCGATGACCACCCCCTCTTTCGTAGCGCACTGCATCAAGCGGTGACCCTGGGCCTCGGCCCGGATGTCCGTCTGGTGGAAGTGGCGAGCATTGCCGAACTGGAAGCCCGCCTGACCGAAAAGGCCGATTGGGACCTGGTGCTACTGGACCTGAACATGCCTGGCGCTTACGGCTTTTCCGGCTTGGTGCTGTTGCGCGGTCAGTACCCGCAGATTCCGGTGGTGATGGTATCGGCACAGGAAGAAGCATCAGTGATGGTGCGTTCACGCGAATTTGGCGCCAGCGGTTTTATTCCCAAGTCCAGTTCTCTCGAAGTCATTCAACAGGCCGTGCGCAGCGTGCTCGACGGCGATGTCTGGTGGCCGCCACAGGCCTTCGAAGAGGTCAGCGTCTCCGCCGAGGCCAAGGCGGCCAGCGAAGGCCTGGCGAGCCTGACGCCACAACAGTTCCGTGTGCTGACCATGGTCTGCGAGGGTTTGCTGAATAAGCAGATCGCTTATGAACTGAGCGTTTCGGAAGCCACCATCAAGGCCCATGTGACGGCAATCTTCCGTAAGCTGGGGGTGCGGACCCGCACTCAGGCGGCGCTGCTCCTGCAACAACTTGAGTCAATTTCCAGCCAGTAACTGGCTATTTTTTCACGCTTTTTTGACTTTTGTTGAACTAGCTTGCCCATTCCTTATTGTTCTAGTTGCCTATTTATGTCGCCTTTCAAAGGTCAAACCGGTCTTAAACGCATCCTCAATGCCTCGGGATACTCCTTCGATGGCCTGCGGGCCGCCTTCACCGGCGAAGCTGCGTTTCGTCAGCTGGTGCTGCTCAACGCGATTCTGATCCCGGTGTCTTTCCTGCTGAATGTCAGCCGGGTCGAGCGGGCGTTGCTGATTGCTGTCTGCCTGCTGGCGCTGATTGTCGAATTGCTCAATTCGGCGGTCGAGGCGGCGATCGACCGGATCTCCCTGGATCGCCATCCACTGTCGAAAAATGCCAAGGACATGGGCAGCGCCGCGCAACTCGTAGCCTTGAGCATGATCACTGTGGTCTGGGCGGTGATCCTGATCTAGGTCTGTACGAAAAGTGGCTGCACTCGGCCATGCTGCGTTAAAAACAGGCTCGTGCGCGAGTCCGATCGGAATGCTCATGTAGGCCCCTAAAGTCGAACGCGACCCCGGCCGTTCCTCGCCTGTTTTTGCCTTGCTTGACCTTCGCTCGCTGACTTTTCGTACAGACCCTAGGGAATGCTCGGCAGCACGATCTCGTCGCTGCGCTGCACCCCGGCGGTAAAGGCGCGGCAGAGTTCGAGGAACTCGCGCATCGCCGAGGTCTGATATTTCTGTTTGTGCCAGATGAAATAGAACTGCCGGGCCAGGTCCAGGTCCGGCGTCTCTACCGGCACCAGGCTGCCACGCCGGAAGGCGTCGCGCAGCGCCAGCCTGGAAATGCAGCCAATCCCCAACCCAGACTCCACCGCGCGCTTGATCGCTTCGGTGTGTTCCAGTTCGAGCCGGATATTCAGCGCGCTGCGGTGATGACGCATGGCCTGGTCGAAGGTCAGGCGAGTGCCCGAGCCTTGTTCGCGCAGAATCCAGGCTTCGTGGGTCAGCTCCTCCATGCTCGCATGGCCGCGTTTGGCCAAGGGGTGCTGCGGGGCGCAGAACACCACCAGCTCATCCTCGACCCAGGTTTGTACTTCGATATCCGGGTGGCTGCAGTCGCCTTCGATTAGACCCAGGTCAATTTCGTAGTGGGCGACCTGTTGCACGATATGCGCAGTGTTCTGCACATGCAGTTTGACCTGGCTCTCCGGGTGGACCTGCATGAAGCTGCCGATCAACAGGGTCGCCAGGTAATTGCCGATGGTCAGGGTCGCGCCCACCGACAACGAGCCGAAACCGGACTTGCCGTTGAGCAGGTCTTCGATTTCCTTGGCCTGGTCCAGCAACGCCACCGCCTGGGGCAGCAGCTGTTTGCCCAGGGCGTTGAGGCTCAGGCGCTTGCCGGCGCGATCGAACAACTGGCAACTGGATTGCCGTTCCAGTTCGGTGATTGAAGTGCTTGCTGCGGATTGGGAAAGGGCCAGCAGGCCGGCAGCACGAGAAACGCTCTCTTGCTGGGCGACGGCGACGAATACTTGCAGTTGACGGAGAGTAAATCGCATATCGATATAACCGATAACCCTTATCTTAATAATCCAGTTAACAGATATTGTCGCCGCCATTAGAATGCTGTGCAATTGCGCTCGGCTCGCTTGTCGCAGAGCAGGCGCCGACAACTTTCCAGGAGTCCCCCGTACATGAGCAACATGAACCACGAGCGTGTCCTCAGTGTTCATCACTGGAACGACACTCTGTTCAGCTTCAAGTGCACCCGCGATCCGGGCCTGCGCTTCGAGAACGGTCAGTTCGTGATGATCGGCCTGCAACAGCCCAACGGCCGCCCGCTTATGCGCGCTTACTCGATTGCCAGCCCGAACTGGGAAGAGCATCTCGAGTTCTTCAGCATCAAGGTTCCTGATGGTCCGCTGACTTCCCAGCTGCAGCATTTGAAGGAAGGCGACGAGATCATCATCAGCAAGAAGCCTACCGGTACGCTGGTACTGGACGACCTGAAGCCTGGCAAGCACCTGTACCTGCTCAGCACCGGCACCGGTCTGGCGCCGTTCATGAGTGTCATCCAGGATCCGGAAACCTACGAGCGTTTCGAGAAAGTGATCCTGTGCCACGGCGTGCGTTACGTCAACGAAGTCGCCTACCGCGAGTTCATCACCGAGCACCTGCCGCAGAACGAGTTCTTCGGCGAAGCGCTGCGTGAAAAACTGATCTACTACCCGACCGTGACCCGCGAGCCATTCGAGAACGAAGGCCGCCTGACCGACCTGATGCGCAGCGGCAAGCTGTTCAGCGACATCGGCCTGCCGCCGATCAACCCGCAGGACGACCGCGCCATGCTGTGCGGCAGCCCGAGCATGCTCGACGAGACCAGCGAAGTGCTCAACAGCTTCGGCCTGACCGTTTCGCCACGCATGCGCGAGCCGGGTGACTACCTGATCGAGCGTGCTTTCGTCGAGAAGTAAGCGGCTCGCAGCACAGAAAAAGCCCGCGTTGCCTGAGAAGGCAACGCGGGCTTTTTCGTTTCCGGCTTCCGGTCAGCGTGCGGGGACCACTTCCAGGACCTGGATCAGGCCCGGCTGCGGGTAGTGCCAGCGCACGTCCAGATCCCAGAACTGCGCGCCGTATTCCCGTTCCGGGGTGGGCGTCTGGTAGGCCGGGCGTGGGTCCTGGGCCAAACATTGCTCGATCAGCTCCACCAGCGGCTCCTGCAGGCGTTGAGCGTGCGTATGAGCCTGTTGCAGGGCGTTGTCGCTCCACTGCACCGGGATCAGCTGCGGCGCCGCGCTGGCGATGCTGTTGCTCGCGCTGTCGATGATGTCGGCGTAGGGCACGTAGGGCTTGATATCGAGAATCGGCGTGCCGTCCAGCAGGTCGATGCCGGAGATCCACAGGCGATTGGCCTCGACCTTGTCCAGCTTGACCACCGACTGGCCAATGCCATTGGGGCGGTGGGTGGCGCGGGTGGCGAAGACGCCTATGGACTTGTTGCCGCCCAGGCGCGGCGGGCGGACCTTGAGCCGCGGTTTGTCTTCCAGCGCCTGGTGAAACAGGAACAGCAGCCAGACGTGGCTGACCTGTTCCAGGCCCTGCACCGCGTCGCCCTGGTCGAAGGGCGCCACCAGCTCCAGCACGCCACGGGCCGCCGGGGCCAGTTGCGGCTGGCGCGGGATGGCGAACTTTTCCTTGAAGCAGGAGCGCACGAAGCCGATGGGGGAAACGCTGTAGGTCATTTTGCAAGCCTCAAGCTGCAAGCTACAAGCGACAAGCTTTGGACTTCAGCTTGCAGCTTGAGGCTTGCAGCTTATAGCTGCCTTACGCTCTGACGCGCAGGGTCAGGCCCTTGAGGAAGTTGCGCAGCAACTGGTCGCCGCACGGGCGGTAGTTGGTGTGGCCGAACTTGCGGAACAGCGCGCTCAGCTCGGGCTTGGACACCGGGAAGTCGGCGGCCTTGAGGATGGCGTGCATGTCGTCTTCCTTCAGCTCGAAGGCGACCCGCAGCTTCTTCAGGATGATGTTGTTGGTCACAGGCAGTTCGATCGGCAGCGGCGGACGGCTTTCGTCCTTGCCTCGCTTGAAGATCACCAGGCCGTCGAGAAAGTGCGCCATGACCTCGTCCGGGCAATGCACGAAACCTTCTTCCTCGTCCTTTTTCAGGTAGCCGACTATGTCGTCCAGGCTCACGTCAAAGCCGGTGAGCTTGATGATCTCGACGACCTTCTTGTCGCTGATGTCGAGCATGTAGCGCACGCTGCGCAGTACATCGTTATGAATCATGTCTACAGTCCTGGTCTGTTCACGTTGAGCGCCGCATGCACGCGCGGCGTCTGAATGGGTGTCGGCCTAGAATTTCTCTTTGGCGGACAGGTAGCGCCATTGCCCGACCGGCACCTTGCCGATGGAAACTCCACCGATACGGATGCGGCGAATGGCGATCACCTTCAGGCCTACCGCTTCGCAGAGCTGGGCGATTACGCCCGGTTGCGGGTTCTTCATGGCGAAGCGCAGGCGGTTTTCGTTCTGCCAGCTGGCCTTGACCGGCGGCAGTTCCCGGCCCTTGTAAGTCAGGCCGTGGTTCAGGCGGTTGAGGCCGTGGGCTACCATCTCGCCTTCCACCTCGACCACGTACTCCTGCTCGATCTTGGCCGCATCGGCGGTCAGCTTGCGCAGGATCTTCCAGTCCTGGGTGAACACCAGCAGGCCGCTGGCATTGGCTTGCAGATCGGCGCTGGCGGTCAGGCGCAGGAAGTGGCCCTTGAGCGGCCGTTTGCCGAAGCGGTGTTCCTCGGACAGGCTGGCGGCGCTCAGCGACTGCATGGCGCTGTCGACGTCCTGGCCGGCCGGTACGTTCAGCAGCAGGGTCACCGGCTCCGGCGCGGTGGCCTTGGCCTGCGGGTCGAGCTCGACTTTCTGGGTGTCGACCTTGAACTGCGGCTCGTCGATGACCTCGCCATCCACGGTGACCCAGCCGCCCTCGATGAACAGCTCAGCCTCCCGGCGGGAGCAGCCGACGAGTTCGATGAGGCGTTTGGAGAGACGAATCGGGTCAGTCATGACAGGGGCCGTAGCAAAAGGGGGCAGGCATTGTACCTGCCCGGCGCCGGTTAATCGCGGGTCCATTTGCCCGCTGTGGCTTTTAGCCGCGCAGTGCCTGCTGCTGGGGCTGTTTCAAACGCATGTGCAGCAGCGGATAGGGCTGGCCCATGCCGTCGTGCTCGGAGCGACCGATGACCTCGAAGCCCTGCTTGAAGTAGAAGCCCAGGGCTTGCGGGTTCTGCTCGTTGACGTCGAGTTCGTCGGCGTTCAGGTGTTCGATGGCGTACCTGAGCAATTGCTTGCCCAGGCCCTGGCCGCGATGGGCGGGATCGATGAAGAGCATCTCGATCTTACCGGCGGCGACCCCGGCGAAGCCGGTGATGTGCTGGCGCTGGTCCCGGGTGCAGATCAGCATCACCGCATCCAGATAACGGTTCAGCACCAGGTTTCTCAGCAGTTCGATGTAGCTGTCCGGCAGGAAGTCGTGGGTGGCGCGCACCGAGGCCTCCCAGACTCGGGCCAGTTCCGGGTAGTCGCTGTGTTTCGGGGTGTGGATGACCGAATGATGGCGCATGCCGCCTGCTCCTTTGTGGTGACGCATCCGTGGTCCTGAGCAAACGATAGACGTAAAAAAGCCCCGCATCTCGCGAAGAGAGCGGGGCTTTGCGGTTTTTTACGCCTTACAGGACTTCGGCCCACAGGTCGTATTCGTCGGCGTCGGTCACCCGGCACCAGACCTTGTCGCCTGGTTTGAGGTCGCCGGCACCGTCGATGAACACGTTGCCGTCGATTTCCGGGGCGTCGAAGAAGCAGCGGCCCACGGCGCCCTGTTCGTCGACTTCATCGATCAGCACTTCGATTTCCTTGCCGATGCGCTGTTGCAGGCGCGCCGAGCTGATTGCCTGCTGGTGCGCCATGAAGCGCTCCCAACGGTCCTGCTTGACCTCGTCCGGGACCACTTCCAGGTCCAGGTCGTTGGCCGGCGCGCCTTCCACCGGCGAGTACTGGAAGCAGCCGACGCGGTCGAGCTGAGCTTCGGTCAGCCAGTCGAGCAGGTATTGGAAGTCTTCTTCGGTTTCGCCGGGGAAGCCGACGATGAAGGTCGAGCGGATGATCAGCTCGGGGCAGATCTGGCGCCAGTTCTTGATCCGGGCCAGGGTCTTGTCTTCGAAGGCCGGGCGTTTCATGGCCTTGAGCACTTTCGGGCTGGCGTGCTGGAACGGAATGTCCAGGTACGGCAGGATCTTGCCGGCGGCCATCAGCGGGATCAGCTCGTCCACGTGCGGGTACGGGTAGACGTAGTGCAGGCGGACCCAGACGCCCAGGGTGCTGAGGGCTTCGCACAGCTCGGTCATGCGGGTTTTCACCGGCGCGCCGTTCCAGAAGCCGGTGCGGTACTTGACGTCGACGCCGTAGGCGCTGGTGTCCTGGGAGATCACCAGCAGTTCCTTGACCCCGGACTTGACCAGGCGCTGGGCCTCGTCCAGCACATCGCCGACCGGACGGCTGACCAGCTTGCCGCGCATCGACGGGATGATGCAGAAGCTGCAGCTGTGGTTGCAGCCTTCGGAAATCTTCAGGTACGCGTAGTGGCGCGGCGTCAGCTTGATGCCTTGTGGCGGCACCAGGTCGATCAGCGGGTTGTGGTCCTGTTTTGGCGGCACCACTTCGTGCACCGCGCTGACCACTTGCTCGTACTGCTGCGGGCCGGTCACGGCCAGCACGCTCGGGTGCACGTCGCGGATATTGCCTTCTTCCACGCCCATGCAGCCGGTGACGATGACCTTGCCGTTTTCCTTGATGGCTTCACCGATCACTTCCAGGGATTCGGCCTTGGCCGAGTCGATGAAACCGCAGGTGTTGACCACCACGACGTCGGCGTCCTGGTAGGTGGACACCACGTCATAACCTTCCATACGCAGTTGCGTGAGGATGCGCTCGGAATCGACCAGCGCTTTCGGGCAACCCAGGGAAACGAAGCCGACCTTGGGGTTGGCTGGCGCGGTAGGGGTGGACATGTCTAACCTCGGTATAGGTGTCGGGTCGCTCGGCGATCTGGATAAAATCGCTGGCGACGAACGGGCGCTAGGGGCGCCTCTGATCAAAAAGTGCGCAATTCTAGCGATGGCCGGCGCACTTGACCAGCTTTATGCAGGGAAATACGACGAGTGCTGCGCTATGCTTCGCGCCGTTGCGTCCAGGTGAATTCTTATAGTCAACAGAACCTCTGTAACTGTAAGTAAAAGGGCGCATGCTGCATTGGCATTCACGAGAGTCTTGCAAGCTTGGCGTTGTCTTGAATGTCATGCCTTTTATAAGAAGCCCCGATCTGGGTAGTAGGAGTGGTGGATGGGTCAGGCAAGTAGTCAGGCGGTAGGCGGCGAGCATTCCAGGGCCAGGCCCCTGGGGATGCTGGTGGCGGCGGTCGGGGTGGTTTATGGCGACATCGGGACCAGCCCGCTTTATACCTTGAAGGAGGTATTCGCGGGGCATTACGGGGTTCCGGTCAACCACGACGGTGTATTCGGCATCCTTGCATTGATCTTCTGGTCGCTGATCTGGGTGGTCTCGATCAAATACGTGTTGTTCATCCTGCGGGCCGACAACCAGGGCGAGGGCGGCATCATGGCCTTGACCGCCCTGGCCCGGCGGGCGTCGACGCCCTATCCGAGGCTGCGAGTGGTCCTGGTCATCCTGGGCCTGATCGGCGCGGCCTTGTTCTACGGCGACAGCATGATTACCCCGGCGATTTCCGTATTGTCGGCGGTGGAGGGGCTGGAGATTGCCTTCGACGGGCTCGAGCACTGGGTCGTACCGATGGCGCTGATCGTGCTGGTGGCGCTGTTTCTGATCCAGAAACACGGTACCGATCGCATCGGCAAGCTGTTCGGGCCGGTAATGGTCCTGTGGTTCGTGACCCTGGGCGTGTTGGGGATCTACGGCATCGCCCAGCATCCGGAAGTGCTGCAGGCGCTGAACCCGGTCTGGGGCGTGCGGTTCTTTATCGTGCATCCGGGCATGGGCGTGGCCATTCTCGGCGCGGTAGTGCTGGCATTGACTGGTGCCGAAGCGCTGTACGCCGACATGGGCCACTTCGGGCGCAAGCCGATCGCTCGTGCCTGGTTCGCCCTGGTGCTGCCGGCGCTGGTGCTCAACTATTTCGGCCAGGGCGCCTTGCTCCTGGAGAACCCGGAAGCGGCGCGTAACCCGTTCTATCTGCTGGCACCGAGCTGGGCCCTGATCCCGCTGGTGGTCCTGGCGACCCTGGCTACCGTGATCGCCTCCCAGGCGGTGATCTCCGGCGCGTTCTCCCTGACCCGCCAGGCGATCCAGCTGGGCTATATCCCGCGCATGTACATCCAGCACACCTCCAGCGCGGAGCAGGGGCAGATCTACATCGGCGCGGTGAACTGGGCGCTGATGGTCGGGGTGATCCTGCTGGTGCTGGGCTTCGAGTCTTCCGGCGCACTGGCTTCGGCCTACGGCGTGGCGGTGACCGGGACCATGCTGATCACCAGCATCCTGGTGTCGGCGGTGATGCTGTTGCTGTGGAAGTGGTCGCCGGTGCTGACGGTGCCGATCCTGGTGGGCTTCCTGCTGGTGGACGGGCTGTTCTTCGCCGCCAACGTACCGAAGATCTTCCAGGGCGGTGCTTTCCCGGTATTGGCGGGGATTGTGCTGTTCGCCCTGATGACCACCTGGAAACGCGGCAAGGAACTGTTGATGGACCGCCTCGGCGAGGGCGCGTTGCCGCTGCCGATCTTTATCAACAGCATCCGTGTGCAGCCGCCGCATCGGGTCCAGGGCACCGCGGTGTTCCTCACTGCGCGCTCCGACGCCGTGCCCCATGCGCTGTTGCACAACCTGCTGCATAACCAGGTGTTGCACGAGCAAGTGGTGCTGCTGACCGTGGTCTATGAAGATATTCCACGGGTGCCGACCCAGCGCCGCTTCGAGGTGGATTCCTATGGCGAAGGCTTCTTCCGGGTGATCCTGCACTTCGGTTTCACCGACGAGCCGGACGTGCCTGAAGCGCTGAAACTGTGCCATCTGGACGAGCTGGACTTCAGCCCGATGCGCACCACCTACTTCCTCAGCCGCGAGACGGTCATCACCTCCAAGATCGTCGGCATGGCGCGCTGGCGCGAGACGCTGTTCGCCTTCATGCTCAAGAACGCCAACGGCAACCTGCGCTTCTTCAAGCTGCCGGTGAACCGCGTGATCGAGCTGGGGACCCAGATCGAGATGTAAGCTGGCGCGACAGCAGAAGCCCCCGTCACCGCTGTGGTGACGGGGGCTTTTTTGTTGGAGGAGGGCGCTTTCCCCTGTAGGAGCGAGCTTGCTCGCGATGGCGCTCTACCTGACAGCCCGCGCTGATCGCGAGCTAGCTCCGCTCCCGCAGAGGGGGATTTCAAGGATGAAAAAGCCCCCGGTGCCGGTGGGCAGCGGGGGCCTTGTCTGGGTAGCTCAGATCACTCTTCGACGACCTTGTCCTTGCCCTGGCGTTTCTCGATGACGCTGACCAGGCGCTGGGCCAGGGCCGGGTAGTTTTCGTCGAAGTGATGGCCGCCCGGCAGTTTCATGGCTTCGCCAACGGCGGTCTTGTCGGTGCAACCGCTTTCGTCGACTTCTTCCTCGCCGTAGATGCATACCACCTTGGCCGCTGGCAGCTTGGCCATTTCCGGGCCGGTGGCGGCTTCCTTGCCGGCGTTGCCCAGCCAGCCTTCGACTTCGATCTCGAAGCTGCCGGTGCGGGCGAAGGCCAGCAGGATAATGGCGTCGACCCGCTGCTGCTCGGCTTCCGGCAGGCGGTTGTAGATGGCTGGCAACACGTCGGCGCCGAACGAGTAGCCGGTCAGCACGAAGCGCTTGGTGCCCCATTTCTGCCGGTAGTGCTGCATCAGTTCGGTCAGGTCGGTGGCGCTCTGCTCCGGGGTCTTGTGCTGCCAGTAGTAGCGCAGGGTGTCGATGCCGACCACCGGGTAGCCGATCTTGGCCATCTCGCCGGCCACGTCACGGTCCAGGTCACGCCAGCCGCCGTCACCGGAGAGGAACAGGGTCACGGTGTCCTTGGCCTGGCCGGCCGGCACTTCGACCACCGGGATGTTCAGGCCGCCGTTGTCCGAACCTACCAGCAGCTTGCGCAGCTCGTTGTTCAGTACCTGAGGCAGGTGAATGTCGTAGTCGCTGATGCTGGTGCTGGCATTGGGGGTGTCACGCACGAAGCCGGCGCTTTCGTCATCCGGGTTGTCGTTCCAGGCCACCAGCCAGTGGCCGTGGACCAGGGTCTTGGGCAATGGATCGGTGCAACCCGGTGCCGGGTTGATGGTAAAGCCCACCGACACGGCCTGGGCCTTGTCGTCGTTCTGGGTGGCGATCCAGCGCCAGGCCAGGGCGGCACCAGGGCCGATGCCGCTGACCAGGGTCGCCGGGCCCGCGAGTTGGCCAAGGGCGGTCTGCAGGGCTTGTTCCTGCAGCTTGCAGTCGTCCTTGGGCAGGATCACCTGGACGATCTGCGCCGCGCCGCCGCGGCTCAAGGCCAGGAGTTGGGTATCGGTCAGGGCTTCGTCGGCGAGGACGGCCACGGCGACCCGGGCCTTGGCCTGGGCGGCCGGGGTGACACGGGTCAGGGTCGAGCCATCGGTCTGGGCCAGGTGTTCCAGGGTCGGTTGTGGTGCCGGACGATTCCAGTACCAGTAGCCGCCTCCTGCTATCAGGGCAAGCACCACCAGAGTGGCTAATACATACCGCCAGGAGCGTTGAATCATCAGCGTTTCACCAATCCAGTCAGGCCGCCCGCAATCAGGGCGGCGGTATCGGCCAGTGCCACCAGCGGATCCAGTCCGGCGGGCACGGCCATGTAACGAGGTTCCCAGTCAGGCTGGAATTTGTCTTTGAAACGGCGCAACCCTTGGAAGTTGTACAGTTGCTCACCCCGACGGAAAACCATCGATCCAAGGCGCTGGGTCAGTGGCGCGCCACGCCGGGGTTGCAGGCCCGACAACGGCACCATGCCCAGGCTGAAGCGGGCATACCCATGGTTTTTATAATGCTGGATCAGGCCGACCATCATGAACTCCATGGTCAGCTTGGGAGCCTCCGGGTGGGCGCGCATCAGGTCGAGGCTGGCCAGGTCATGGCTGTAGGTCTCGAGCAGGTTGGCGAAGGCCACCGGACGTCCTTCAAAACGGATGATCGCGATACGGAAATGCTTGAGGTAATCCTCGCTGAAACGCCCGAGGGAGAAGCCTTTCTCGCGGACATTCTTGCCGGTCAGCCAGGCATCGGAAATGACTTTCAGCTCGTCCATCGGCGCCTGCCCGGCCTCATGGATTTCCAGCGCCAGACCGTCGCGAGTACCGCGGTTCCAGGTGTAGCGCAGGTCCTTCATCTCCTTGCCCTTGGCTTCGAGGTCAAAGCGGTTCAGGTCGACCCGGGCTTCTTCGCCAAGCTTGATCGCGGTCAGGCCGATGTCCATGTAGTACGGCAGGTTTTCCGCGCGCACTTGGTAGAACACCGGGCGCGCATGGTGGACGTCGCACAGGTCGCGGAACTGCCAGATCATCTCGGCCCGTTGCTGGGTCGGCCCGATCGGGTCGTACAGCGCCACCAGGCTGCGGCCGCGCCGGGCATACATGAGGAAGGCGTCGTCGTTGGGATGGAACAGCAGGGCCTTGTCGCCGGTCAGGGACAGGCCGCCGTCGGGCTGGGAAGAGGCCATGAGGATCTTCGCCGCGCGGCCCAGCTCCTCGCCATTGGGCAGGTGAATCACCGGGCGCGCGGTGCGCAGCAGCCAGGTTAGGGACACCACCACCAGCAGCACCGCGGCCCCCAGCAGCGAGCGCAGGCCCCGTGGGGCATCGGCGTCGAGGGTGAACTGCCACCATAGTTGATGGCTGTAGGGCACGTCCTGATAGGCGAACAGCAGCAGCCAGATCGATGCGCCCAGCACACAGACGCTGGCCACCAGGTACAGCGGCGAGAATGGCAGTTCGGTGAGGCGGCTCGGCCGGTAGAAGGAGCGCCGGAAGACCGCCAGCAGGCTGGCGGTCAGGGTCATCAGGCTGGCTTCTTCCCAGTCGAAACCCTTGAGCAGCGAGAGCACGGCACCGACCAGCAGCAGGATGGTGGTCAATATCCAGGCCGCGGACAGGCGCCGTCGCAGGCCCTGGGCCAGCAGCAGGCAAAGCACCCCGACCAGGCTGGCGCCGAAGTGCGAGGCATCCACCAGGCGGTGCGGGATCAGAAAACCGATGTGTTGCAGGCGGGTGTCGATTTCCGGGGTCACGCCGGAAAACAGCAGCACCACGCCGGACAGGAACACCAGCACCGCGAGGATCGGTGCGGCCAGGCCCGAGGCCACCCGCAGCGATTGACGGGTCTGGAACAGGCGCTGGGCCTCATTGATCAGCAGCAGGACGCAGGCCACCAGCATCGGCAGGATCACGTAGATCAGCCGGTACAGCAGCAGGGCGGCGGCCAGTGGCGCCGCGCCGAGCTTGTCGGCGAAGGCGGCCAGCAGAATCGCTTCGAACACCCCGACGCCGCCGGGTACATGGCTGAGCACGCCGGCCGCCAGGGCCAGCAGGTAGACCAGCAGGAAGGCGCCGAAGGGCGGTGCCTCGGGCAGCAGCAGATAGAGCACGGTGGCTGCGGCGGCGACGTCGAGGGCGGTGATCAGCAGTTGCAGGAGCGTCAGGCGGCGTCCAGGCAGGCGCAGGGTACGGCGCCCGGCCTTGACCAACAGGTTGTCCGGCAGTGGCTGTTCAGGCAGGCGGCGCCGGTAGATACCGATGACCAGGATCGCGCAGAGCAGCAGTACGGCGCCGGCAATGCTGGCCAGCAGGCCTTCGGAGAGGCGCAGGGCGGCGGAGGCGGCGGGCAGGTTGCTCAGGGTCGCCAGGGCCGCGAGCGGTGGCAGGGCGCAACCCAGGGACAAACTGGCGAACAGTGTCATATGGGCGACGTCGCCGGCACCCACGCCATGCCGGGCATAGAGGCGGTAACGCACCGAACCACCGGAGAGCAGCGACAGGCCGATGGCGTTGCCGATGGCAAAGGCGGTGAAGCCCCCGAGGGCCAGGGTTCGCGGCGGCAGGTTCACCCCGGCGTAGCGGCTGGCGGACCATTCGTAGCCGAGCAGGATGACGAAACCGACCACGGTCGCGGCCAGGGCGCCGAGCAGGGCCGGCTTGGGCACGTCGAGGATCGAATCATGCAGGGCATACAGATCTAGCTCGCTGAGCAGGTGACGACAGGCAATCAGGGCGATGCCGAACAGCAGCAGGGTCACGACCATGCCGATGGGCTGGCGGTATTTGCTCAATAGCTCCAACCAGCGCAAGCGGGTGGCCGCAACCGGTTGGTTCGCTGTAACGGTATCGGTGTCTTGTGAGTCAGACGAGTTGGCGCGCATCAATCACCTCGTGGATTGTGCGCGACAGGATGGGGGTATCCAGCCAAGTTACCAATCCCTGCAGAAAAAATAGTTTCAAATATTAACGCGTCTCACCATGGCCCTGCGAGCCCGGACGGCCAGCGTTTTCAAGCGGCTGCCTGGCAATGAGCATAGCGGGTTGGAAAGAGTGGGGGAGGTGACTGACGGTTCACGGGAGGTTGCCAGGTCATTGTTGCGAAAAGATTTTTTCGACAGATACAAAAAAGGCCACTCTTTCGAGTAGCCTTTTTTGTTGTTTGGTTGCGGGAGCCGGATTTGAACCGACGACCTTCGGGTTATGAGCCCGACGAGCTACCAGGCTGCTCCATCCCGCGTCTGTGTGGCGGCATTCTACAGACGAACGCCGGAGTGTCAACCGTTAATGCTCCATTGAGTCAAATAAGTGTTGAATGACTCGCAAGGCGGGTTAAGTCCCGGTACTGCAAAGGGTTTTGTTTTGCGCGACAACAAAACGAGCGCGCACAAAAAAGGCCACTCTTTCGAGTAGCCTTTTTTGATGTTTGGTTGCGGGAGCCGGATTTGAACCGACGACCTTCGGGTTATGAGCCCGACGAGCTACCAGACTGCTCCATCCCGCGTCTGTGTGGCGGCATTCTACAGAGGATCGCCGGCCTGTCAACCGATTGGCCGAAAAAAACTGTTCTCGTTCAATTGCTTAGCTTGAAAATACCGCCCCTGGATCGACCCTGAGGGCATGCTGCACAAGGCTTTCAGCTCTATTGAGGGGCTTTGACCGATTGAGAAAATAAATTCATCTTCCGATTTTTCTGGTGGCAGGCAGGAGAAATCAAACTACTGGTGCTATATACAGTTCTCGGTGAGATACTGTCGCCCTGTCTTGTGATCGACCTCTTGCTTCCATGAACTCTGCCTTTATATGACGCAGCGCAAAATCATCCACATCGACTGCGATTGCTTCTACGCCGCCATCGAAATGCGCGACGACCCGCAATTGGCCGGTAGGCCGATGGCGGTGGGCGGCTCGGCGGAGCGACGCGGGGTGATCGCCACTTGCAACTATGAGGCCCGCGCTTTTGGCGTGCGTTCGGCCATGTCCTCGCGGCATGCGCTGACGCTGTGCCCCGACCTGCTGATCGTCAAGCCGCGCATGGAAGCCTACCGGGAAGCGTCGAAAGAGATTCATACGATCTTTCGCGACTACACCGACCTGATCGAGCCTTTATCCCTGGATGAGGCCTACCTGGATGTTTCCGACAGCCCCAACTTCGCCGGCAGCGCCACGCGCATCGCCCAGGACATTCGTCGCCGGGTCTCCAACCAGTTGCATATCACGGTGTCGGCCGGGGTGGCGTCAAACAAGTTCCTGGCCAAGATTGCCAGCGACTGGAAAAAGCCCAACGGCCTGTTCGTGATCACCCCGGACCAGGTCGAGGACTTCGTTTCGGCCTTGCCGGTCAACAAGCTGCATGGCGTAGGCAAAGTCACGGCCGACAAGCTGGGACGCCTGGGCATCGTCAACTGCGAGGCATTGCGCGAATGGAGCAAGCTGGCGCTGGTGCGCGAGTTCGGCAGTTTTGGCGAGCGGTTGTGGAACCTCGCCCGGGGCATCGATGAGCGACCGGTGCAGAACGACAGTCGCCGGCAGTCCATCAGCGTGGAAAACACCTACGACGTCGATCTGCCCGATCTGCAGAGCTGCCTGGATAAACTCCCGGAGCTGATGCAGACCCTGGCCGGCCGGATCGAACGAATCGACAGCAGCTATCGTCCGGGCAAGCCCTTCGTCAAAGTGAAGTTTCACGATTTCACCCAGACCACGCTCGAACAGGCGGGGGCAGGGCGGGACCTGGAGAGTTACCGGCAGCTCTTGACCCAGGCGTTCAAGCGCGGGGACAGGCCGGTGCGGTTATTGGGGATTGGTGTGCGTTTGCAGGATCTGCGTGGCGGGCATGAGCAGTTGGAGTTGTTCAGCCGTTCCTGAAACAGCATCGCGAGCCAGCCCACCCCCGCAGTGCGGAAACAGGCTGGCTCGCGATGGTTATCTGATCAATGGGCGCCGGGGTCGGCGACAAGGCGGCCGGCGTTCTTGGTCAGCGACTTGAGAAATTCGCTTTGCAGTTCCGGATCGTTGCGGGTCAGCTCGATCAGGCTCTGCTCCAGTTCGCTGGCTTCTTCTTCCAGGCCCAGTTCGGAGAGACGCTTGACCCGGTGCACCCACTGGCTCACTTCGTCATCTTCGAGGTCGTCGTAGATCAGGTTGTGCGCTTCCAGCAGCTTGCCGCGCAGGGTGTTGCTGATGGCCAGCGACGAGTCGGAATGCACGTCGTCCTGGGCATCCGCGACGCTGATCTGCAGCTTGCCAATGTGGTTCAGGTCCTGTTCGGAAAACGGGCTGTCCAACAGGTTCAGGCGCAGTACGCCGTTGCGGTCGGTGCTCAGCTCGTGGGTTTCCTTGCCGGCCTTGACCTGCACCGGACGCTCGCTCCAGGGCAGGCTCGAATACTCCACGCGCTTGTCGCGCTGGACTTCATCGATCCCCGCCAGGTTCTGCTGCGCCCGACCGTGGGACTGCACGTTCATGAACGGGTTGAGGCCGGCCACGCCGTAGCTGATCCAGTCCTTGGTGACGCTGTCCGGCAGGTTGCCCAGGGCAAACACATTGACCACGTTGGCGCCGACACCCGCGACCACGGCTACCGCACCCAGCGGGATCTCGTAGAGCTCCCGCCAGGGTTGATAGGGCGTGTAGCGATCGTAGCGACGCGTGACTTCGAACTCGGTGACTTCGAAGGTCTTCTGCTCGTGGATGCGTACCCGGCGTTGCGGCAGCTCAAGCACCTTAGGCTCACCGACATCGATCTGCAGGCTGTGATCGAGCAATTTGCGCTCGACACGTTCCTCGTGCTCGCTGCGTTGCGACATCTGGTTGGCACAGCCGCTGAGCAACAGGGCGCCGCACAAGGCGGCGCCACCGAGGCTTAAGGTGTTTCGCTTGAACATGACTTCTCTATCTGGTTTCAGCGACGGATACGGGCTTGGAGGAAGGACAGCACGTCAGCCACCGGCAGCGCTTGCGCCTCGGCTTCGGTACGGCTCTTGTATTCCAGGTTGCCTTCGGCGAGGCCGCGGTCGCTGACCACGATCCGGTGTGGAATGCCGATCAGCTCCATGTCCGCGAACTTGATGCCCGGGCTGGTCTTCTTGTCGCGGTCGTCCAGCAGCACTTCGAAGCCGGCGGCGGTGAGTTGCGCGTACAGCTTGTCGGTGGCTTCGCGAACCTGCTCGGTTTCATAGCGCAGCGGTACCAGGGCGATCTGGAACGGGGCCAGGGTGTCGCTCCAGATGATGCCGTTCTCGTCGTTGTTCTGCTCGATGGCCGCGGCCACCACGCGGGACACGCCGATGCCGTAGCAGCCCATTTCCAGGGTGACCGGCTTGCCGTTCTCGCCCAGCACTTCGCACTTCATCGCCTTGCTGTACTTGTTGCCCAGCTGGAAGATGTGCCCGACTTCGATGCCGCGCTTGATTTCCAGGGTGCCCTTGCCGTCCGGGCTTGGGTCGCCGCTGACGACATTGCGCAGGTCGGCCACGGTCGGGACCGGCATGTCACGTTCCCAGTTGAAGCCGAAATAGTGCTTGTCGTCGACGTTCGCGCCGATACCGAAATCGCTCATCAGGGCCACCGAGCGGTCGACGATGATTGGCAGCGGCAGGTTCAGCGGGCCCAGGGAGCCGGCGCCGGCGCCGATGGCGTCACGCAGTTCGGTTTCCGAAGCCATCACCAGCGGGCTGGCGACGCCAGGCTGGTTGGCGGCCTTGATTTCGTTCAGCTCGTGGTCGCCACGGATGATCAGGGCGATCAGCTTGCCGGCTTCCTCGGCGTGCACCACCAGGGTCTTGACGGTCTTTTCGATCGGCAGGTTGTAGCCTTCCACCAGCTGCGCGATGGTTTTCGCGTCAGGGGTGTCGACCAGGCGCAGTTCTTCGCTCGGCGCCGGGCGCGAGGTTTCCCGTGGCACGGCTTCGGCTTTCTCGATGTTCGCCGCGTAGTCGGAGCCGTTGCTGAAAACGATGTCGTCTTCGCCGGACTCGGCCAGTACGTGGAATTCGTGGGAGCCGGCGCCGCCGATGGAACCGTTGTCGGCTTCGACCGGACGGAACTTCAGGCCCAGGCGGGTGAACACGTTGCAGTAGGCCTGGTGCATGCGGTCATAGGTGACCTGCAGCGATGCCTGATCGGCGTGGAAGGAATAGGCGTCCTTCATGATGAACTCGCGACCGCGCATCAGGCCGAAGCGTGGGCGGATTTCATCGCGGAATTTGGTCTGGATCTGGTACAGGTTGATCGGCAGCTGTTTGTAGCTGCTCAGCTCGTTGCGGGCCAGATCGGTGATCACCTCTTCGTGGGTCGGACCGGCGCAGAAGTCGCGACCGTGGCGATCCTTGAAGCGCAGCAGTTCAGGGCCGTACTCCTCCCAGCGACCGGATTCCTGCCACAGTTCAGCCGGCTGCGTGCTCGGCATCAACACTTCAAGCGAGCCGGCGGCGTTCATTTCTTCACGAACGATGGCTTCGACCTTGCGCATCACCCGCAGGCCCATCGGGAGCCAGGTGTACAGGCCCGAGGCCAGTTTGCGGATCATGCCGGCGCGCAGCATCAGCTGATGGCTGATCACGACCGCATCGGAAGGCGTTTCTTTCTGTGTGGCGAGCAAAAATTGACTGGTGCGCATGGTAGGCCGTTGTCGGTTGCTGAAGACTAGAAATGACGAAGCATTGTACGGGCGAGAACCGTTGGCGTACAGGATTGCGGCCGGGGGAGGTCGGGGCACCGGATGAATGCCGGTATGCCCCGGGGTTTCCTAGGGTTCTTCGTTGACAGCTGTAGCGGGTGGCGTGGCCGGCGGTGTGGCTTCGGGCGCTTGCGGCGGTTCGGCGCGGCGGTTTTCCTGGAACCAGTGCAGGGCGATCAGGACCAGGGTCGGCACGCCGAGCAGGGCGGTGATCAGGAAGAAGTCGTGATAGCCGAACTTCTCCACCATGACCCCCGAATAACCGCCGATCAGGCGCGGCAACAGCAGCATGATCGAGCTGAGCAGGGCGTACTGGGTCGCCGAGAACTTCAGGTTGGTCAGGCTCGACAGGTAGGCGACGAAGGCCGAGGTGGCCAGGCCCGAGCTGAAGTTGTCCAGGGAAATGGTCACCACCAGCATCTGCAGGTTGGGGCCCATGTCGGCCAGCATCAGGAACAGGAGGTTGGTCGCGGCCGAGGCGGCGCCGCCGATGAACAGGATCGGCAGGATGCCGAAGCGCACGATCAGCAGGCCGCCCATGCCGGCGCCGACCAGGGTCATGATCAGGCCGAAAATCTTGCTGACGCTGGCGATCTGGTCCTTGGTGAAGCCCTGGTCGATGTAGAACACGTTGGCCATCACGCCCATCACCGTGTCCGACATCCGATAGGTGGCGATCAGGCCCAGCAGCAGCAGGGCTTGCCAGCGGTAGCGCAGGATGAAGTCGTTGACCGGCGTCAGCACCGGGGCCAGGCCGCGGCGGCCCATGGCCGACAGGCACAGCGAGGTCAGGATGATATAGAGAATGGCGCGCAGGAACGCCCGGTCTTCCAGTAGCAGGTCCAGCAGGCTGGCGCCTTCGAACAGCACGCTGGCGAAGTCGGTGTTGTAGAGCTGGGTGAACATCGCCGGCACGGACACCAGCAGCACGATCAGCACGAATACCGACACCAGCTGGTGCACGAAACTGTAGCGTCCGGCCGACAGCTGTGTGCGCAGCGGCACCGGCGGTTCGCGCATGAACAGGGTGGTCAGCAGGGCCGGGATCATCAGCACGCCGAACAGCACGTAGGTGCCGGTCCAGGCCGCGTGTTTATAGCTGAAACCAGTGGAGCCGAAACCTTCGGCGAAGAACAGGGCGCCAGCGGTGGCCAGCAGGGCGGCGACGCGGTAGCCGGACATATAGGCGGCGGCCAGGGCGGCCTGGCGGCTGTCTTCGGCGATTTCCAGGCGGTAGGCGTCCACCGCGATGTCCTGGGTGGCAGAGGCGAAGGCAACGATAACGGCAATGGCGATCAGCCAGGACAGGTGCTTTTGTGGATCGCAGAACCCCATGCCGATCAGCCCGAGCAGCACCAGCGATTGCGACAGGACCAGCCAGGAGCGGCGGCGTCCGAGTTTGCCCAACAAGGGCAGGCGCCATTGGTCGAGCAAGGGCGACCAGACCCATTTGAAGGCGTAGGCCAGACCAATCAGGCTGGCGTAGCCAATGGTTTCGCGAGCCACACCGGCTTCGCGCAACCAGACTGAAAGTGTCGAAAACACCAGCATGTAAGGCAGGCCGGCGGCGAAACCAAGCAGCAACAGCACGAGCGTCGAGGGGCTGGCATAGGCGGCGAGCGCGGCGCGCCAGGTTTTACGGGGCATGGGCTGGAGTCTGCCTCAAGAATTACGGAAACAAAGCGCGCACTCTAACCGCTGTGCTCTACCGGACGCCAGCCATGGCGCCGAATATCCACACGATTGTTCAGGATCGAGACACCTTCCATACGCAGTCGCGCGCGCTGTTCGTCGCCTGAAGCGCTGCCCACGGGCAGGCTGATGCGCCCGCCCGCGCCCAGTACGCGGTGCCAGGGCAGGGTGGTGTCGGCGGGCAACTGGCTGAGGGTGCGTCCCACCCAGCGCGCGGCGCGACCCAGGCCCGCCATTTCCGCCAGTTGCCCATAGCTGACTACCTTGCCTTCCGGGACTTGGGCCAGGGTCAGGTAGAGCGCCGTGCGTCGGATTTCGGCGGGGCTTTGGTCGGCGTCGGGCGGTTCGATCACGTTCGGGTTTCCTGATGCAGGCCTGTAAACCGTCTGTAGGACAAAGGGTTTATTAACAATTGAGAATTGAACTCACTATAGATAGTCGAGTCAGTCCCTACCTGAGGTTTTATTCATGTGGATAATGCCGGTTTTTTTCGCGAACTCGAGCCTTGTATCTGTTTATGTTGTCCAGAACCCTGCTGTGCCTTGCCGTTTTCAGTACCGCCACGCCTTTGCTCGCCGATACCGTCTGGTTGAAGAACGGTGACCGTCTGAGTGGCAAGATCAAAGTGTTCGACGGTGGCAAGTTGTTGATCCAGACCGAGTATGCCGGGGCCATCCCGATCGACTGGAAGCAGGTCAAGACGCTGGAGAGCGATCAGGAACTGCTGGTCAAGCAGGATGCCTACACCGGCGAGAAGACCAAGTCCCTGCACGCGGCGGAAGACGGCAAGGTCACCCTGGCCAATGGCGAGGCGCCGAAGACTGTCGAGCTGGCGAGCATCCAGCAGATCATGAAGCCCAAGCCGGTGGTCGAGGACCTGGTGTGGAAGGGCAATGTCGATATGGCGCTGGATTATCAGCGGGCGGAAAAGGACACCGACGACTACGACATCGACTTCAAGACCTCGGCGCGCCACGGCAAATGGCGGCACACGGCGGAAGGCGAGTACAACCGCGAATTCCAGAACGATGTGGTCACCACCGACAACTGGCGCGGCGAATACGCACTGGACCGCTTCCTCACCGATAAATG
Organism: Pseudomonas sp. GW456-L12; assembly: GCF_059424045.1. Taxonomy (NCBI): domain Bacteria; kingdom Pseudomonadati; phylum Pseudomonadota; class Gammaproteobacteria; order Pseudomonadales; family Pseudomonadaceae; genus Pseudomonas; species Pseudomonas sp. GW456-L12. The sequence continues at coordinate 33,761 of NZ_JBWKZA010000009.1, read as the reverse complement.
GTTCTGGCAAGGGCGGTTGAACTACAAGCGTGACAAGGTCGAGGAGCTGGCGCGCCAGCGCGTGGTGGGTACCGGTCCGGGTTACCAGTTCTGGGATAACGAATTGGGTGCGTTCTCCCTGGGTTCGCTGCTCAACCGCACCGACTACGAGTACAAGGATGGCGGCAAAGACAACTTCTATTCGCTGGCCATGAAGTGGGACTACAACCGTTACCTGATTGGCAAGCGGGTCGAGTTGTTTACCAATGGCGAGGTGGGGCGGCCGCTGTCCAATATTGCCGATTACGCCCTGGATGCCGAGATCGGCCTGCGCTACAAGGTCACGGAATGGGCGTCGCTCAACCTCAAGGCCGAACGGGACATCATCAGCGGCACCAAGGACAGCGACCTCAACAAGACCCGTTACACCGCGGGGTTTGGCGTCGCCTGGTAAGCTCGCAGGCCTGGAAATGAAAAAGTCCCGCGGTTTGCACCCGCGGGACTTTTTGTTTGGCAGCGCAAGAGTGCTGTCTCGATAGCGTTGCGTTATGTCAGCCTCAACTGCATGCACCTTGGCGGGTGCCCGTCTGGTACTGGCATTCGCTCTGCAGGCTGCCGTCCTCGTTCCAGAGGCGCATCCAGCCATGCTCTTTGCCGTCCAGGAAATCGGTCGATGATTCCATCTGACCGCTGTCGTACCAGGTGACGGCGGGGCCTTCGAGTTTCGCGTCCTTGTAGACCTTGTGCTCCTTGAGCTGGCCGTTGTCGTACCAGGCCTTGAAGTCGCCCTGCTCGCGGTGCTGTTCATCCCATTGCCACTGAAGCGTCTGCACGCCCTGTTCGTTCCAGAGGGCATAACTGCGCTGGGTGCCGTGTTCGTCGTTGAATTGCTTCTGCTTTACCTTGCCGTTGGGGTGGTACTGGATTTGCCAACCCACGGGCTGGTTGTCAACGAAGTCGACTGTGCTTTCCAGTGTGCCGTCAGGGTAATAGGACGGGCTGGGGCCGACTTTCTTGCCGGCAACGAACTGCCCGCTGTCTTTGATCTTGCCATCCGGGTAATAGCTGGTGATCGGGCCGTCCGGCAGATTCGCCCGGTAGGTGATGCGCCCGACCCGCTTGCCGTTCTCGTCGTACTCCAGGTATTCGCCGTCGACGCGTTTGCCCTGGCGCCAGTTGTAGGACTCGGCGACTTTGCCATTGTCGTGGTAGGTGCTCTGCCAGCCCTCAAGGAGGCCATCCCGATAGTTCGAGCGTTTAACCACGACACCGCTCTCGGAGTAGGTCAGCGCCTCTCCCTGGCGTTTGCCATTGAGGTCATAGGCAGCGCTGTGGCGGACCTGACCGTCCGGATAGTAGGTTTTCGAAGCGTGAACAGCCTTGCCCGAAACGAAGTCCTCGGCGCTGACGAAATAGTCCCGGCGCAGGGTGCCTGATTCGACATAGAAGATTTTCGCGTTCCAGGCTTTTTGCCGCTTGTCGTAGCTCATCGGCATCGACAGGAAGTACGAGGCCTGGCCTTGGCCCGTCGGCGCATAGCGCTCGTCGAGGTAGAGCTTGCCGTCGACCAGGGATGCGGTCAGCTCGCCGCATTCCTGGGCGGTGCAGGGCCGGACCTTTTCGAAAAAGGCTCGTTTTCCGTCACAGTCCGAGAGGGTCAGCAGGAGTGGGGTCTGGTCATCGATCAGTTGCTGGATTTCTTCCAGGACCTGGCCGAACGACTCCGCGGGGATGCCTGAGGATTCAGGGGTGAGGTAAACCTCGTTGCTGCCGCAACGATGGGCGCTGGAAAGCTCCAGCAGTACCGCGCGTCGCAACTCGGGTTGTTGCTGCGAGTCCTTGGCAATGTAGCTGGCGCCGCTATCCATGCCGACGATGATCGTTGGATGGTCGGGGCGAGGTGTGGCGTTGAGTGCGAGAGGGAGGGCGAGTGTGAGCACCGCTGCGCTCAACAACTTCCGGTGTATGAACGGCATCCTGCAGTTTCCATATGATTGTCCGGGGGGCGGATCATATAGCCTGGGTGCCATTAAGCAAAAACATCCGGGCACAAAAAAGCCCCGCTTTGAGGGCGGGGCTTTTTTACTGTTTCAGTACAAGTTAGATAACTTGAACTTCTTCAGCTTGCATGCCTTTCTGACCGCGGGTAGCGATGAAAGAAACCTGTTGGCCTTCTTTCAGGCTTTTGAAGCCGTCGGATTGGATAGCTTTGAAGTGTACGAACAGGTCGTCACCGGATTGTGGAGTGATGAAGCCGAAGCCTTTTTCATCGTTGAACCACTTAACGGTACCGGTTTGGCGATTAGACATGGTGTATCTCCTTGGACAAAGTTAACTGCGACTCAGGAAAAGCCCTGGCCGAGACTGAGTGCAAAGAGCAGGAAAAATTCTTGGAGATGGTTGGATCGAAATTCAACATCGTGTAGAGATTCTCAGTGACACAAGCAGCACAGTGGCGCCACCTTAACCCTTTTTCCGGAACCTGCCAATGTTCTTTGCGATGGATTCGCGCTTTTAGTGACTGGCGGTGCCGTACATACCTTCCAGCCCGCAAGTATTGCGGCTTTCAGCGAGAAAAGCCGCCCAGACTTTGAACCCGCAGGCGCACCCCGGTAAGATGCCGGACAGAATTTTTCCACCTCGCTATTTCAGGACACCCGCCATGAGCATCAAATCGGACAAGTGGATTCGCCGCATGGCGCAAGAGCACGGCATGATCGAGCCTTTCGTGGAGCGCCAGATGCGCGGCGAAGGCGCGGAGCGGCTGATTTCCTTCGGTGTGTCGAGCTACGGCTACGATGTGCGTTGCGCCGATGAGTTCAAGGTGTTCACCAATATCAATTCGGCCACCGTCGATCCGAAAAACTTCGACGCCGGCAGCTTCGTCGACATCAAGAGCGACGTGTGCATCATTCCGCCGAACTCCTTCGCCCTGGCCCGCACCGTCGAGTACTTCCGTATTCCGCGCAACGTGCTGACCATCTGCCTGGGTAAAAGCACCTACGCCCGTTGCGGCATCATCGTCAACGTCACCCCCCTCGAGCCTGAGTGGGAAGGTCATGTGACCCTGGAATTCTCCAACACCACCACCTTGCCGGCGAAGATCTACGCCAACGAAGGCGTGGCGCAGATGCTGTTCCTGGAGTCCGACGAAGAGTGCGAAGTGTCCTACAAGGACCGTGGCGGCAAATACCAGGGCCAGCGTGGCGTGACCCTGCCGCGTACCTGAGTCGTTCATCTGACAAATAGCGGGAATTCCTCAGCGGGCAGATACTCTAACCAGAGGACTGCCCCGGTTTGCGCACAGTGGACCGTGCTTAGCTCAGGAGTGCCTCATGAAGATCGATCCGCTTATAAGCGCCACACTTGCCAGACTTGAGCCCAATCAGGTCGGCGTCCTGGCCTGGTCATTGCTGGCGCACCCCAGCGCGGCAGGCGGCATTCCCGGTCAACCCGACCCGGACACCCCACAACCCGCCGAGCCGACCGAACCTGGCGAACCAACCTTGCCGGACGAACCGCCTCCTGCTCCTGTGGCCTGATTGACGCCAACCCATAAAAAAGGCCAGCCCGCCGGACTCCACCGGCGGGCTGGCCTTTGTCCATAGAGGCGCCTGGCTTACTTCAGGTTACCGCTGAGGAACTGCTGCAAGCGCTCGCTCTTCGGATTGCCCAGCACCTCTTCCGGCGCGCCTTCCTCTTCCACCAGGCCCTTGTGCAGGAACAGCACCTGGCTCGACACCTTGCGGGCGAAGCTCATTTCATGGGTGACCATGATCATGGTCCGGCCTTCCTCGGCCAGGCCCTGGATCACCTTGAGCACTTCACCCACCAGTTCCGGGTCGAGGGCCGAGGTGGGTTCGTCGAACAGCATCACTTCCGGCTCCATCGCCAACGCCCGGGCAATTGCTACCCGCTGTTGCTGGCCACCGGAGAGAAAGGCCGGGTACTGGTCGGCCACACGGGGGAGCAGGCCGACCTTGTCCAGGTAGCGCCGGGCGCGGTCTTCGGCGTCCTTCTTGCTGATCCCCAGCACCCGGCGCGGCGCCATGGTGATGTTCTCCAGCACCGTCATGTGGCTCCACAGGTTGAAATGCTGGAACACCATGGCCAGACGGGTGCGAATCCGTTGCAGCTCGTCGGCGTCGGCCACGTGCATGCCATGGCGGTCCTTGACCATGCGGATCGGCTGGCCGTCCAGGCTCATGGCGCCGTCGTCCGGGGTTTCCAGGAAGTTGATGCAGCGCAGAAAGGTACTTTTGCCCGAGCCGCTGGCGCCGATCAGGCTGATGACGTCGCCGGTCTTCGCCTTGAGCGAAACACCTTTGAGCACTTCATTGTCGCCATAGCATTTATGCAGGCCTTCAATGGTCAGTTTGTACATGGGGCATGCATCCTCAAGGCGAAAGTAGGTAGCCGCTGCGATAGGCTTCGCGGCCGGCGACATGGGCGATCACCATGCCGGCGGTGGCCATGCGGCGCAGCGAGCGGGCGTAGAGCAGGCCGGCGCAGCTGCAATGAATGGGGGTGACGCGATCGTTGATCGGGTCGATGACTTCGGCCACCTGTTGCCCGGCTTCCAGGTACTCCCCGGGCAGGGCGGTGAACACCAGCAGGCCGCCCACGGGCGTGGCCACAGGTTCCACACCGGCCAGCGGGGTGGCCGGGTAGGGCAACTCGGGCATGGGCGGAGCCGCGCCGGCGATGGCGCCGAAATGGCTCAGATAATCCAGTATGGCTTGGCAATCCCGGCTGGCCAGGTCGTGGTTGACGTCGCCCTGGCCGCGCAGCTCGACGGTGACCGAGAAGCTGCCGTGGGGAATGGCGAAGCGCTCGCCGAAACGCTGCTGCAATTGCCACCAGAGCAGAGTGAAGCACTCGTCGAACGACTGGCCACCGGAATCGGTGGCCAGCAGGCAAGCTTGCGAGCCGATATAGCGGGCCAGCGGTTCGACCTGCGGCCAGGCCTCGGGCGTGGTGTACAGATGGGCCACGGCTTCGAAATCGCAATGCAGGTCCAGCACCATGTCCGCGTCGCAGGCCAGGCGCTGCAGGGCCAGGCGCTGGGACTGCAACTGGGTGCCGGCGGTCTGCCGCGCCAGGGCGTTGCGCAGGCTGGCGCGGATGATTTCACGGTTATGCCGCGGATCGTCGCCCAGTTGGCCTTCGATGTCGTTGCCGACCTCTTCGCCGAGGTCGAGGAACCAGCGATTGAAGTTCTGCCCGCTTTCCAGCTCGTAGCGGCCCAGCGGCACGTCCATCAGCACCTGTTCCAGGCCAGCCGGGTTGGCCACCGGCACCAGGACGATTTCGCTGCGCAGGCGGCCCTGGGCCTCCAGTTCAGCCAGGCGTGCCTTGAGGTGCCAGGCCACGAGCATGCCCGGCAGTTCATCGGCGTGCAGCGACGACTGGATGTAGACCTTGCCTTCGGCCCGCTCGGGGCCGAAGTGAAAGCTGTGGATCTGGCGCGAGGTCCCCGGTAGCGGGGCGAGCAGATCATGGGGCTGTTGGCGCATGGATGATGATTTGCCTTGTTCTAGTGAGTCGGCCCGAGGAAGGCCAGCCAGCGGCGTTCGGCCAGGCGGAACAGGCCGACCAGGGCGAAGGTCACGGTGAGGTAGATCAGCGCGGCGATGCCGAAGGACTCGAAGGTCATGAAGGTCGCCGAGTTGGCGTCGCGGGCGACTTTCAGCACATCCGGGATGGTCGCGGTGAAGGCCACGGTGGTCGAGTGCAGCATCAGGATCACTTCGTTGCTGTAGTAGGGCAGCGAGCGGCGCAGGGCCGACGGCATGATCACGTAGGCGTACAGCTTCCAGCCGCTGAGGCCGTAGGCCTTGGCCGCCTCGACCTCGCCGTGGGCCATGCTGCGGATCGCCCCGGCGAAAATCTCCGTGGTGTAGGCGCAGGTGTTCAGGGCGAAGGCGAGGATGGTGCAGTTCATCGCGTCGCGAAAGAACGCGTCGAGCACGGGCTGGGCGCGGATCGCGGCGATGCTGTAGATCCCGGTGTAGCAGATCAGCAGCTGGATATAGAGCGGCGTGCCGCGAAACAGGTAGGTGTAGAACTGCACCGGCCAGCGTAGGTAGAGCTTGGGCGAGACCCGGGCGATGGACAGCGGGATCGACACCAGGAAACCGATGAAGATCGAGGCGCTGAGCAGCCACATCGTCATCGCCAGGCCGGTGACGTTGTAGCCGTCGCTGTAGAGGAAGGGTCTCCAGTATTCCTGCAGGAGCTCGATCATCGCACCGCCTCCCGCGAGCCCGCGGCATAACGGCGTTCGAGCCAGCGCAGGACGATGTTGGAGGCGCTGGTGATGACCAGGTAGATCAACGCCGCCAGTACCAGGAAGTAGAACAGCTGATAGGTGCTCTTGCCGGCATCCTGGGCCGCCTTGACCAGGTCGGCCAGGCCGATGATCGACACCAGCGCGGTGGCCTTGAGCATCACCATCCAGTTATTGCCGATACCCGGCAGGGCAAAACGCATCATCTGCGGAAACACCACGAAGCGAAAACGCTGGCCGCGCTTGAGGCCGTAGGCGGTGGCGGCTTCTATCTGCCCGCGCGGCACGGCGAGGATGGCGCCACGGAAGGTTTCGGTGAAGTACGCCCCATAAATGAAGCCCAGGGTGATGACCCCGGCGCTGAACGGGTCGATCTCGATGTATTCCCATTCCATGAAGTTGGTGAAGGTGGTCAGCCAGGTTTGCAGGCTGTAGAAAATCAGCAGCATCAGCACCAGGTCCGGTACGCCGCGGATCAGCGTGGTGTAGAGCTGGGCGGGCAGGCGCAGCAGGCCCAGCCGCGAGAGTTTTGCGCTGGCGCCGAGCAGGCCGAGCAGGACACTGAGTAACAGCGACAATACCGAGAGTTTGATGGTCATCCAGGTGCCTTCCAGCAACAACGGACCGAACCCCTTGAGACTGAAGGCGGAAAGCCCAAGGGTTTGCAGAAGTTCTTCGAACATAAATCAGAGACCTGTGGCGATAAAAAAGGCGCCCATCGAGGATGGGCGCCAGGAGCTTATTTACCGCTGTAGAGATTCAGATCGCCAAAGTGCTTTTTCTGAATGGTGGCGTAGGTGCCATCGTCGTGTAACGCTTTGATACCTTTATCCAGAAGCGCCTTGAGCTCTTTGTTACCTTTGGAGATACCGATAGCTGTCTTGGCCGGCAGCAGCGGGCTGTCCACTGGCTTGCTCACCTCGTAGTCGGCGCCTTGTGGCGACTTCAGGAAGCCCAGCTCGGCTTGCAGCATGTCCTGGATCGAGGCATCGAGGCGCCCGGAAATCAGGTCGGCATACACCTGGTCCTGGTTCTGGTAGGCCTGGGTTTTCACCCCAGCCTTGTCCAGCACGGCCTTGGCGTAGGCTTCCTGGATGGTGCCCTGCTCGTAGCCGACAGTCTTGCCCTTGAGCGAGGCGGTGTCTTCGGTCAGGCCGGAACCTTTCTTGAACACGAAGGAAGTCGGGCCGGAGAACAGTTCGTTGGAGAAGTCGATGACTTTCTCGCGGGCCGGGGTGACGGTCATGGATGAGATCACGCCGTCGAATTTATTGGCTTTGAGGCCCGGGATCATGCCGTCGAAGTCGCTTTCGACCCATTTGCACTTGACCTTCAGTTCGGCACAGATGGCATTGCCCAGATCGATGTCGAAGCCGACCAGGCTGCCATCGGCGGCCTTGGATTCAAAAGGTGCGTAGGACGGGTCAACGCCGAAGCGCAGTTCCTTGTATTCCTTGGCCAGCGCGGAACCGGCGGCCATGCAGAGAGCCAGTGCAGAAAGGGTCAGCAATGCTTTTTTCATTATTCAATCCCTAAAAACCAATATGAGCGCTTGTGGCGCATTAGTACTGTTACTGCAAAGCGTCAGACTCAATGAAAGTAGCAATTTCCGAACCAGAGTCCCGAACAAGTGTTTTAAAAGGTGGTGCGAGAGTCTGCCGTGGGTCGGCAACGCTCCAAAAAAGAGCGTGCGCAAGGCCTTGCATCAATAGGGCGCGTGGGAGAATTCGGGCAGGAAAGGGCGCGACTGCCGAGAGCGTGGCTGGGTGGGATCAGCGAGGGAGGTGTTACAGGGCGCAAGCCCGCCCCTTGTGCAGAGGGACGGGCTGGCCGGTGTTACTTGCCTGGCGCCAGGGTCAGGCGGGTCTTGCCGTAGAGGCGGTCGAAGTTCTGCGGTTGCAGCGGCAAGCTCAGGTACTGGCCCTTGAGCCAGGCGTCGATGCCGTTCAGGTAGTTCGGGCTGGCCGGGTTGCCGGACTGGCCGCTGCTGTTGATGACGCTCAGCGGTTCGCTCTGGCTGAAATCGACGATCAGCCGTAGCGCCGGAGCCTGGGTCACATTGAAGTCCTGGCCCCAGTGGTACGGCGAACTGTTCAGGGTGCTGTGATCGCCACCGGCCTGCAGCGGCCCGCGAATTACCTGGCCACTGGCGTTCTTCCAGTTGTAGCTGTGCAGCTTGCCCCACTGCCAGGCCCGGCGATCGCCACCCAGCTGGCTTTCACCTGCGTTGATGGCGGCGGCCAGGCTGCGGGCGAGGATCGCCGGCTTGTCTTCTTTCTGCGGGGTGCGGCTGTCATCCCAGAACGGGCTGTCTTCCTGGCCCAGCAGGTGGTCGGCCTGGGCCGAGTAGGACAGCGCGCCGTTGGCCACCAGGGCTTTCCAGGCCGGGCTGGACTCCGGGCCCAGTTTGTCGAGGAAGATCTGCCGGGCGCTTTCCTGCAGGAACAGCTCATAGATCGCCGCATCGGCCGATACCGGGCTGAGTTTGCCGTCGAACGCCATCAGGCGGCTGTAGGCCTCGCGGGCCTTGCTGCGGTCTGCTTCGGCCAGGGCGTCGATGGCTTTCTTCAGGGGCTGCGCCATGCCGGGGGCTTCGAACATCTTCTTCAGCTTGGCGGCGAAGGTAGTGGTCTGGTCGTACTGCATGGCGATCATGCTGCGCCCGTCGTGCTTGCCGCTGCCGGCCAGCTCGGCCAGGCGCTCGCCACGCTCGGGGTAGTACCAGGAGTTGGACAGCTGCATGCCGTAGCCGTGGGGAATGATCCGCTGGTTGGCGGTGCCCAGCCAGCCTTGTGCCGGGTCCTGGTCATAGGGGTGGAGCATCGGGTCGGCATAACCGTCCCAGTCGTAACGGCCTTCCCAGCCCGGCGATGGCAGCAGGCCTTCGCCTTCACGGCGGTTGGGGAAGCGGCCGGTGACCTGCCAGCCGATATGGCTGGCATCGGCGAACAGCATATTCAGGCCGATGGCGCGGATCTCGCGGCTGGCGTCGGAGGCCCGTTCCACGTTTTGCGCCCGCGTCAGGTCGAAGAACGCATCCAGGCTCTTGTCGTCCGCAAGGTTCGGCTGTTGCAGGGCCAGGCCGTAGCCGGCGCTCAGGTTGCTCGAGCTGTTGAGCAGGGCGCCGTGACGGGTTTCATAGACCGCCTCGCGAATCGGCCGCTGGCCTTTGACGAAGTAGGTTTCGTTACGCACCACGGCCGGCAGCCATTTGCCGTTGGCTTCGTAATACAGCGCATTGCCCTGGCGCTTGAGTTTCTCCAGGAACAGGTCCTGGTTGTCGCCGGCGACCGAGGTCATGCTCCAGGCCACCTGGCCGTTGAAGCCCTGGACGATCATCGGCAGGCCGGCGATCGAAGCGCCCGCGGCCTGGTATTTGGGCGCGCGGATCTGCACCAGGTTCCACGCCGGCGAGTGGCTGTCGGCGGCCAGCAGGCTTCTGCCGCTGCGGCTGCGCTGTGGCGCGATGGCCCAGTTGCTGGCGCCGGCCACGCTCAGCGGGTTGAGTTCGCCGAGTTTGCCGGCGGCGCTGCTGATTTCGCTCAGGCCCGGGACATTCAGGTTGAGACCCTTGAGTTTGTCGCTCTCGGCCAGTGGCAGCGCTTCGTCCGGGTAGCTTGGGGTCAGCCAGGCGAGCTTGTCGGCGCCGACTTTCTGCGCCAGCACCAGGGCGTTGATTTCTTCCGGCAGGTTGGCCGACTGGCTGAAGTTCAACAGGCAGAAAATCAGCGCTGAATCTTCCGGCTTCCAGTATTCGGGCTTGTAGCCGGTGGCGGCCAGGTCCGGCGGCAGCTTGTCGCGGTAGCGGAACAGGTAGGCATTGACCCCGCGGGCGTAAACCTCGAAGAAGCGCTTGATCCGTGGGGACGAGGCCTTGTACAGCTCGCCGGCACTGTTCTTCAGGTTGACCGCGCGCATGTAGCGGTCGACGTCCAGTGCATCGGCGCCGGACATCTCGGCCAGCCGGCCCTGGGCCAGCAGGCGCAGGGTCACCATCTGGTTGATCCGGTCGCTGGCGTGCACGTAACCCAGGGCGAACAACGCATCGTGGAAGGTGTTGCTTTCGATCAGCGGCATGCCCATGGCATTGCGCCGCACCGAAACGTTCTGGGCCAGGCCCTTGAGCGGTTGCACGCCGGAGGTCGGCGGCAGGCTGTCCTGGGTGTTCCATGACTGGCAACCGGCCAGGCTGAGAACGCCGGCCACTGCCGCGGCAACGCCGAACCGGGGAAGAAAATGTGAGAGGGCTGGCGAGGCCATGGCAAAGCTCCTGCGGGGGGTAGCGTCGATAAAGGCGCTACGTTAGTGAGCAGGCGAGTGCCGCGCAAGCGGGGGCCGAGAGTATTTCTGCGTTGCCGGATAAATAGCCCGCGCCGCCCGCCCGGTGGCTGCTCGAAACGGAGCAGTCACCGCAGCTGACGGGCCGGCTATGGACTATCGGACCTCAGGATTTGGGTGGGTTGATCCGTGCGGCGATGGCGTAGGCGCGCGCGGTCGCCGGGCGATCGAGGATGCGGTTGAACCAGCGGTGCAGGTTGGGGAAGTCTTCAAGGTTCTGGCTTTGCCACTTGTGGGAAACGACCCATGGATAGATCGCCATGTCGGCAATGCTGTATTCGTTGCCAACGACGAAATCCCGGTCGGCCAGGCGTCGGTCCAGCACCCCGTACAACCGCGCGGTTTCATCGACGTAGCGTTTGATCGCGTAGGGGATTTTCTCCGGGGCGAACTGGCTGAAATGGTGGTTCTGCCCGGCCATCGGCCCCAGGCCGCCCATCTGCCAGAACAGCCACTGCAGGGCTTCCTGGCGGCCACGCAGGTCCTTGGGCAGGAACTGCCCGGTCTTTTCCGCCAGGTACAGCAGAATCGCCCCGGACTCGAACAGCGACAGCGGCGCGCCGCCGTCGGCCGGCTGATGGTCGACGATGGCGGGGATCCGGTTGTTCGGCGCGATCTTCAGGAACTCGGGCTTGAACTGTTCGCCCTGGCCAATGTTGACCGGGTGCACGCTGTAGGGCAGGCCGGTTTCCTCGAGGAACAGGGAAATCTTGTGGCCGTTGGGGGTGGTCCAGTAATACAGATCGATCATGGAACTCTCCAGGTAAACGAAGGACATTCTGCTACGGACAGCAAACAGCGGTATTCGGTGGTCCGGTCTACGTTCGACGGCTTGCCTGTCGGGAGAGGTGATGTTGAAGTGCGTGGAATTCAATGACCCAAGGTGAGAAAAGTCAGCATGGAGCTTCAGACCAATGCGGCGCTGATCCTGATCGATCAGCAACAGGGCATCCTGCATCCCCGGCTCGGGCGGCGTAACAACCCCGAGGCTGAGGAGCGCATCGCCGAGTTGCTGGCTTACTGGCGCCAGACGGCGCGGCCGTTGATCCATGTGCAGCACCTGTCCCGCAGCGAGCAGTCGGTGTTCTGGCCGGGGCAGTCGGGAGTGGAGTTTCAGCAGCGGTTCATGCCGCTGGGCGCTGAGGCGGTGATCCAGAAGCAAGTGCCGGATGCCTTCTGCGCCACGACCCTGGAGGCCGATTTACGCAAGGCCGGGATCGGCCAACTGGTGATTGTCGGTGTGGCGACCCACAACTTGGTGGAATCGACGGCGCGGACCGCCGGCAACCTGGGGTTCGATACCTGGGTGGTGGAAGACGCCTGCTACACCTTCGACAAGGCCGACTTTTTCGGCCAGGCCCACAGCGCCGAGGAGGTGCATGCCATGTCGCTGGGCAATCTGCATGGCGAGTACGCGACGGTGACCACGACCCAGCAGATCCTTCACTCGCCCTTGTAGGAGCGAGCTTGCTCGCGATCAGAACGTCTTGGCACCGCAAGGTCCGAGGCGCCTGCATCGCGAGCAAGCTTCGCTCCTACAGAAGATAAAGGCAGGGCGTTACGCCATCAGGCGCCGTGGCACTTCTTGAATTTCTTGCTGCTGCCACATGGGCAAGGGTCGTTGCGGCCGACATCTTTCAAGGCGTTGCGCACTGGCTCCTGGTGAGCGTGGTTGCAATGCGGACCGTGAACATGGCCGTGGTCGTGATCGTGGTGGTCATGATCGTGGTTGCAGTCAGGGCCATGGACATGGGGTTGCTGGGTCATCGAGGTTGCTCCGGAATAAAATCGGCGGGAATTATCTCGCCTTTGCGCGCCAGGTGCACGTCATGGCCGATGAATAATCCGGTTTCCAGCAAACCGTCCAGACGATAGGGGATTGGTTGCTGCGGTTCCTTCAGCCATTTCACCACCTGGCGAATCTGCGGCCACAGGTTGGTGCGCACGGGGACCTGGAAGTAGGCGCTGTGTTTGGGGCCGATGGTGAACCAGTGTTCATGCTCACCCTCCGCCAGCAACACGTCGCCGAGATGAACCCGGTATTCCAGGGCGCGGACGGTCAGGTCGGCATCGTTGGGGTTGTCGACACGAAAGTGCAGGCGCAGGCGCTGCTCCAGCAAATTTGCCTTGATCACCTCGACCTTGACCAGGTGCACCTGCGGGTCGAGGGTGTCGTCGACGAACCACGAGGTGCAGCCCGAAAGCGCCAGCACCGTGAGCAGTCCGAGGGTCCGTAGTGCGCGCAGCTGAACGACCATGGGGGGTACTCCGTTTGAACTCCCAGTCTAGGCTCTGTACGAAAAGTGGCTGCGCGCTGGGCGCCTTCGGCGCTACGCAGGCCATGCTGCGTTAAAAACAGACTCGTGCGCGAGTCCGATCGGAATGCTCATGTAGGCCCCTACAGTCGAACGCGACCCCGGCCGTTCCTCGCCTGTTTTTGCCTTGCCTGACCTTCGCTCGCCGACTTTTCGTACAGACCCTGGCAACCATGGAGCGCACGCGAGGACAGGCTCAGGGGCGGGTATTCAGCTGGTGAAGTAGCTGGCGCAGCACTTCTTGAATTTCTGCCCGCTGGCGCAGGGGCAGGCGTCGTTGCGGCCGGCCTTGAGTTGCACGGTCGGGTCGATGAAATACCAGTGCCCGTTGTTCTGCACGAAGGATGAGCGTTCGCGATGGCTGTGTTCGCCGTGGCTGTCGTGCCAGCGCGCGGTGAAGGTGACAAAGGCGTGCTCCGGCTGGCCGCCGAAGACTTCCGAGCTTTCGACTTCCAGGCCCAGCCAGGTGCTTTGCGCGCTCCAGTCGCCGATGGACTGGCGATCCAGGCCGCTCTGTTGCGCCGGCAGCGTGGTGGCCACCAGATAATCCACCAGGCCCAGCACGTAGGCGCTGTAGCGCGAGCGCATCAGGGCCTCGGCGCAGGGCGCGGGGTGGCCGGCGTGGTAGTGGCCGCAGCAGGCATCCAGCAGGTTGCCGCTGCCGCAGGGACAAATAGAGGTACTCATTGCATTACCACCAGTACTTTCCGAAGTTTTCCGGATTCGCCCAGAACCTGGAATTGAGCCAGTCGGGCACTTGTTTGTATTCAAGCAGATCGTAGGTGAACAGGGTCAGGACCTGTTCGTCGCGCTGGAAACGCTCGCTGGCCTGCAGGGCCAGGGAGAAAAAGTCGGTCTCCTGCCAGCCGCAGGCGTTCAGGTCGGCCAGTACCGCGATGCGGCTGGCGTTGAGGTTGCGGATCCCGCCGAGCAGGTTCAGGCCGTCGCGCTTGGGCAGGTGCTCCAGGCAGTCGACCGCCAGCGCCAGGTCGAAACGGCGCGCCGCCAGTTCCGCCGGCAAGGGGCCGGGCGCGGTCTGGGCAATGACGGTTTCGGGGTGTGCCTGGCGAAACGCCTCCAGGGCCGGAAACCCGCTGGCACCGATCAGCAGCAGCTGTTGCGGAGCGTAGCGATCGAGCAGGGTGGCCAGGGCCTGTTGGGGCGTGCGCGAAGAAATACCTGCGGTCATCGAAGTTCCTCACTCTTTGAGTGGCAAAGACTAGCCTGCCCGGACCCGCGGGCCTAGAGCCGTTTTGTCTGAAATGACAGCCGATCCTGGGTAAATCCAGGGGCAAAGCCCGCCGGCCTGATGCTGGCGGAGATTTAAAGCCAGGTCTTTACTCCCCCAATCGGTTCCAAGCCGATTCCCTCAGGAGATAACTAGATGAGCATAGTTCGGACAGCATTACCCTTGGTTCTGCTAACCAGTGTGTTGACTGGTTGCGCAGGTTTGCAGAAAACCGATTGGCCGACCTGCGCCGCTGTCGGGGGTGTCGGTGGGGCCGCGTTGGGCGCGATTGAAAGCTCGTCCTGGGCAGGCTACGGCGCCTTGCTGGGGGCTGGTGTCGCGGCCGGTTATTGCTGGGTGCACGGTGATGGCGACGAAGACGGCGATGGCGTGCCGGACAGTCGCGACAAGTGCCCAGGCACGCCTAAAGGCGTGCAGGTGGACGCCAACGGTTGCCCGCCAGAGCCTGTGGCGGTGGTCGAGGAAGCGGTGGTGGTCAAGGAAGAGACCATTGTTATCCGTGATGTGCACTTCGAATTCGATTCGGCCAGGCTGACCGCTGCCGACAAGGCCAAGCTCGACACCATCGCCACGCGCCTGAAGCAGGAAGCGCCAAGTGCGCAACTGCGGGTGACCGGGCACACCGACAGCGTGGGCAGCGATGCCTACAACCAGCGCCTCTCGGAAAAGCGCGCACGCTCGGTGACCGAGTACCTGATCAGCGCGGGCGTACCCCGCAGCAGTTTCGTTTCGGTCGTCGGTGCTGGCGAAAGCCAACCGGTCGCGGATAATAAGACTGCCGATGGCCGGGCGATGAACCGTCGCACGGAAATCAAAATCAACCGCTGATTGTCCGGCGTGATTGCCTGGTATGGGCGGCTTGTGCAGCCGCCCATGCGGGTCTTTACTCCTGTGTGACCGGTATGGGCCGGTGACACAGGAGCATTCATGATGAGTCTTCTCTCGCGAGCCGCCTTGCCGGTTCTACTGCTCGGCAGCCTGCTCACAGGTTGTGCTACCCACAGCGACGGCACTGCCCCCCTCAACCAGCGTACGTGGCCAGTCTGCAGCCTGCTCGGCGGCCTGGTGGGCGGCGGCCTGGGCGCCATTGAAAGCGGTGGCTGGGCTGCGGGTGGCGCGGCACTCGGCCTGGTGACCGGCGGCTTGATCTGCTACGCCCAGGATGGTGACAAGGACGATGACGGCGTGTTCGACCGCCGTGACCGTTGCCCGGATACCCCGGCCAATACCCCGGTCGACAACCGCGGCTGCCCGTTGCCGCAATACCCGGCCGCACCGGCAGCCGAGCCGGCGGCGCAATCCGAGGTGATCACCCTCAGCGATCAGGGCGATGTGCTGTTTGCCTTCGATTCGGCAGAGCTGACCCCCGAAGCCCAAAACCAGCTGCAAGGGCTGCTGGCCAAGCTGCAGGGCGCCGACGTGCAGAGCATCAAGGTCATCGGTCACACCGACAGCCAGGGGACGGATGAATACAACCAGAAACTCTCTGAACGCCGCGCCAGCAGCGTCGTCGCCTTCCTCCTGAGCCAGGGCCTGACGCCGGACAAACTGACCAGCCAGGGCAAGGGCGAGAGCGAGCCTGTCGCCGATAATGCCACCGAAGAAGGGAGGGCGCAGAACCGCCGGGTGGAGCTGCATATTCAGCGTTGATCATCAGGCGCCAGGGCGGCTTGGCAGGGGGCGGCGGGAGAATTTTCGCCGCCCTCTGGCTTATTCCGCGCCGAAGTCGGTACTGTGCGCGCAAAGAAAAATTCGCAAAGGGGGGCATATGAAGGTGTTTTGGGGGCTGGGCAAGCTATTGACGCTGCTGTTCTGGTTGCTGGTGCTATTTAATCTGGTCAGCCCGCTGATCAATCCGATTCATCTGTTGCTCAATCTGGCAGGCAGCCTGTTGCTGCTGACCCATCTGATGGAGTTGCTGCTGTTCAACGGCAGCCTCAAAGGCCGCGCCCACCCTTGGCGCGATCGCCTGCAGATTCTCCTGACCGGCATTTTCCATCTGCAGACCTTCAAGGCGGCGAAGCCCGCGGAGGCCGGCCATGCGTAAGCTCTGCCTGCTCGCGGTACTGTGCAGCCCGCAGGTTTTGGCCCAGGTGGTGACAGTCGAGACCCACTCCCTGATGCGCCTGCCCAACACCACCAGCAGCCTGCGACTGGAACGCCTGGAAGTGGCCGACTACGGCACCTTGCTGATTCCGTCCACGGTCACCGAGGTCAAGGTCGGCGAGTTGCGCCTGGGGCGCGAAGCGCGGATCGCTATCGTTCCAGCTGAACAAAGCCTGCAACTGGACATCGACCATGCCGATCTGGAGGCCGGTAGCCAGATCACCTCCCGCGGGGCTCCGGGGACCTATGAGAAGGTGGCCAAGCCCGGACGTAACCTGACGCTGCGCATCACCTCGCTGCAGGCCGGGGAACTCTCGGTGGATGCGCGCGGTGGCACCGGTGCCCCGGGTTATGTCGGCCTCGATGGCGCCAACGGCGAGGAGCCGGGTTGCACCTGGGGCCAGGCCGGGCGTGGCGCCGATGGCGACAACGGCGGTGATGGCCAGCCGGGGGCGGCGGGTGCCCAAGTGCGGGTCGAATTGCCGCGGGATTATCCGGCGGAGCAGATCAAGGTCTTAGTCGATGGAGGGGCCGGCGGTGTGGCCGGTGCGGGCGGCAAACCCGGGGCCGGTGGCAAGTCCAAAGGCTGCTTCGTCTATCGCGCCGACGGTGGCAAGAGCGGCCGTCCTGGTGCCGAAGGCCATGCAGGGCCGGCAGGCCCCGCGGGTTCGGTAACCGTGCAACGCCTGTAGGCGGCCTTCGAACAGGCGCTGCTGACTCTGACGCTATCGCGGGCAAGCCTCGCTCCTACACGATGCTGCTGTCTGTAGGAGCGAGGCTTGCCCGCGATGCTTTTTCCGGTATCGGCTTTTAGAACATCGGCCGGGCCGCCGCGACCGCCACCAGCAACAGGCCAATGATCAGATTGATCCCCACCAATTTCCGAATATTGCCCAAGGTCGTGGCTCCCGTCGGCCAGTCCTCGGCCGCCACCGCCTGACGCAGCGCTGGCAGTTGCAACGACTGGATCCGGATAAACAGCGCGGTCATCACCACATACAGGCCCATCATCACCTGCACATAACGCGGTGCGGTCTCGAAGCCGCTGAAACGCAGGTGGATCAGGCCGACGCCGCTGATCGGCAACAGCACCACCGCGACCCAGACCCAGACGAAAAACCGTGGGAACACTTCTGCCCACAGCTTCAACCGCGCCGGCCCCTCAAGGGCCGCCACCGCCGCGGGGCGCAGCACCATCCAGGCGAAAAACATGCCGCCGACCCAGACCAGGGCGGCCAGGACATGCAGGGTGTAGGCAAGGGCAAAGGCTGTCATTCGGGTACTCCGTTCTGCGCGGGATGAATTAGCGGGGTATGATAGCGGCCGATCCGAACCACTGAAAATTTATCCAGCGTTTCTCGCGCCCGAAGAACCATGATCAGCAACGAACTCAAAACCACGATCCAGGGCGCCTACTCGCGTTTTCTCGAAGCCAAGAGCCTGAAACCGCGTTACGGCCAGCGCCTGATGATCGCCGAAGTGGCCAAGGTCCTGGGCGATGTCGACACCGATGACGAAGGCCGGCGCTCCGGCGACCCGGCCGTGGTGGCCGTGGAAGCGGGCACCGGTACCGGCAAGACCGTGGCCTACAGCCTGGCGGCGATCCCGACCGCCAAGGCCGCCGGCAAGCGCCTGGTGATCGCCACCGCCACCGTCGCCCTGCAGGAGCAGATCGTCTACAAGGATCTGCCCGACCTGATGCGCAACAGCGGGCTGAACTTCACCTTCTCCCTGGCCAAGGGCCGTGGCCGCTACATGTGCCTGTCCAAGCTCGACATGCTGCTGCAGGAAGGCCACGCGCAAACCGCCACCGCCCAGTTGTTCGAAGAAGAAGGCTTCAAGATCGAGGTCGACGAGGCCAGCCAGAAGCTGTTCACCAGCATGATCGAGAAGCTCGCCGGCAATAAATGGGACGGCGACCGCGACAGCTGGCCCACCGCCCTGGAGGACTCTGACTGGGCGCGCCTGACCACCGATCACAGCCAGTGCACCAACCGCCATTGCCCGAACTTCGGCCAGTGCGCCTTCTACAAGGCCCGCGAAGGCATGGGCAAGGTCGACGTGATCGTCACCAACCACGACATGGTCCTGGCCGACCTGGCCCTGGGCGGTGGCGCGGTGTTGCCGGACCCGCGCGACACCCTCTATGTGTTCGACGAAGGCCACCACCTGCCGGACAAGGCCATCGGCCACTTCGCCCATTACACTCGCCTGCGCTCCACCGCCGACTGGCTGGAGCAGACCGCCAAGAACCTCACCAAACTGCTGGCCCAACACCCGTTGCCGGGCGATCTGGGCAAGCTGATCGAGCAGGTGCCGGAGCTGGCGCGGGAGATCAAGACCCAGCAGCAGTTCATGTTCACCGCCTGCGAACAACTGGCCGACTTCAAGACCGGCGAAGACATGGAAGGCCGCGAGCGGCCGCGCCATCGTTTTGTCGGCGGGCTGATCCCCGACCATATGCGCGAAATGGGCATCGAGCTGAAAAAAGGCTTCTCGCGCCTGACCGACCTGTTCACCCGCCTGACCGACCTGCTCAAGGAGGGCATGGACGGCGAGGTCAATATCGGCATCGCCAGCAACCAGGCCGAAGAGTGGTACCCGCTGTTCGGCAGCCTGCTGTCCCGCGCTTCGGGCAACTGGGAACTGTGGACCGCCTTCACCACCGAAGACCCGGAAGACAACCCGCCGATGGCACGCTGGCTGACCCTGGCGGAAAGCGGCTCGCTGTTCGACATCGAGGTCAACGCCAGCCCGATCCTCGCCGCGGAGATGCTCCGTCGCAACCTGTGGAACGTGGCCTATGGCGCGCTCGTGACCTCCGCCACCCTGACTGCCCTGGGCTCCTTCGATCGTTTCCGCATGCGTGCCGGGCTGCCGAAAAAGGCCGTGACGGCGGTGGTGCCCAGCCCCTTCCATCACGCCGATGCCGGGGTGCTGCGGGTCCCCGACCTGCGCGCCGACCCACGGGATGCGCCGGCCCACACCGCGGCGATCATCCGCGACCTGCCGGAACTGGTGGAGGGCTCGCGGGGCACCCTGGTGCTGTTCTCGTCGCGCAAGCAGATGCAAGACGTGTTCGACGGCCTCGACCGCGACTGGCGCAAGCAGGTGTTCATTCAAGGCAACCTGTCGAAACAGGAAACTTTGAACAAGCACAAGGCGCGGGTCGATGGCGGCGATTCCAGCGTGCTGTTCGGCCTGGCCAGCTTTGCCGAGGGTGTGGACCTGCCCGGCGCTTACTGCGAGCACGTGGTGATCGCCAAGATCCCGTTCTCGGTGCCGGACGATCCGGTGGAGGCCGCGCTGGCAGAGTGGATCGAAACCAGGGGCGGCAATCCGTTCATGGAAATCTCGGTGCCGGACGCCTCGCTCAAGCTGGTCCAGGCCTGCGGTCGCCTGCTGCGTACCGAACAGGACCGCGGCACGATCACCCTGCTGGACCGGCGCCTGGTCACCCAGCGTTATGGCAAGGCTATTCTCAATGCGTTGCCGCCGTTCCGCCGGGAAATTTCCTGAGCGCGGCCGGCCTGTGGGCCGGTCGCGTTGTCCATTGCATATCCCTCTGATTGCACACAGGCCGCTCATCGGCCGTTAAGGAGCACCAGGTCCCTATGATTCGCCGTTCGTTACCCGCTGTCTTTGCTCTGTTGTTCGCCACGCCGCTGCTCGCCGCGCCCGCGGGGCAACAGACGCTGTTCAACTTTGTCCGGCCTGCCGATGTGGTGCAGGTGGCGACAGTGGATGCCAGCCTGCCGCAAGCCAACGCGGAGCAGACAGCCGAGGGCGAAGTGCTGCGCCGGGTGACCTTCAATCCGGCAATTCAACCCAGCCTGCGCCTGACCCCGCAGACCGGTGCCTGGGACTGGTCGCAGTCCGGGGTCATGAGCCTGCGGATCCAGAGTGCGATGAACTGGGCCCTGACCCTGTACGTGAAGATCCAGAGCAATGACGGCAAGACCCTGGTCAGTCGCATCGACCTGCCGGCCGGCCCGGCGCAGACCCTGCTGGTGCCGCTGGTTGCCAGTTCGCCGCTGAGCCAGGGCATGAAGGCCGGTCCGCCGATGCCGATGACCTTCGAAGGCCAGCGCGTACTGCTGGCCAGCAGCGAAGGCGAGCTGGACCGCAGCCAGGTGGTCTCGGTGACCTTGTCCATGGATCAACCGAAAGCCGCCCAGAGCATCCTGCTCGAACGTTTCGGCGTGCAGGACGGCGAGGCGGTGGCCAAGGCGGCCTACGGTGGTCTGGTGGATGCCTATGGCCAGTCGACCCGCGCCAAGTGGCCGGAAAAAATCTCCAGCGACGAGCAGCTCAAGGCCGCCGCGAGCAAGGAACAACAGCAACTGAAAACCTGGCTGGCCGAACGTGAGCGCGCCTCCCTGGACACCTTCGGTGGCTGGAGCAACGGACCGGCCTTCAAGGCCAGTGGTTTCTTCCGTACCGAGAAGCGCGATGGGCGCTGGTATCTGGTGACGCCCCAGGGGCATCCGTTCTATTCCCTGGGGGTCAATGCGGTCGCGGCGGACAACAGCCAGACCTACGTCGCCGGTCGTGAGTGGATGTTCGCGACACTGCCTAACGTCGGCGAGCCGCTGGCCGGTTATTACGGCGAAGGCGACAGCCGCGGCGGCAATGGCGCCGACCAGGGCCGCGCCTACAACGCCGGTCGCTGGTACGACTTCTATGGCGCCAATCTGCAGCGCACCTACGGCGTGCCTTGCACCCCGGGCAGCGAAACCAAGGCCGGTGTGGCGGATGCCGCCAAGGCCGACGCCCAGGAGGCCCAGGCCGGGCCGGGCACCGAGCCGCCAGCCGCGCCAGCTTGCCCTGCCGCGGCCCTGGACCAGAAACGCTGGGCCAGTCACACCCTGGATCGCCTGCAAGCCTGGGGTTTCAACACCATCGGCAACTGGAGCGCGCCGGCGCTGGGCCTGAACGACCGCGTGCCCTACACCTTGCCGCTGTCGATCGTCGGCGACTATGCAAGCATCAGCACCGGCACCGACTGGTGGGGCGGCATGCCCGATCCGTTCGATCCGCGTTTTGCCATGGCCACCGAGCGCGCCGTGGCCATTGCCGCCCGCGATCACCGCGACGATCCCTGGCTGACCGGCTACTTCGCCGACAACGAACTGGCCTGGGCCGGCCCCGGCGATGACCCCAAGTCGCGTTATGCCCTGGCATACGGCACGTTGCGCATGACCACCGATGTCCCGGCCAAGCGTGCGTTCCTCAAGCAACTGCGCGACAAGTACCGTAACCAGGAGGGCCTGTCGAAGGCCTGGGGCATCAACCTGAGCGCCTGGGAACTGATGGAGGACCCGGGGTTCGAGCCGCCTTTGCCTAGCCCGGAACATCCGGAGATTGAAGCTGACTTCAAATACTTCCAGAAGGTCTTTGCCGACACCTACTTCAAGACCATCTCCGATTCGCTGAAGTGGCACGCGCCGAATCATCTGCTGCTGGGTGGACGCTTCGCCATCAGCACCCCCGAGGCCGTGGCGTCCTGCGCCCAGTATTGCGATGTGTTGAGTTTCAACATGTACACCCTCAAGCCACAGGACGGTTACGACTTTGCCCGGCTGAACACGCTGGACAAGCCGGTCCTGATCACCGAGTTCAACTTCGGCTCCCGGGATCGCGGCCCATTCTGGGGTGGTGTGACCGAGCTGGTGCGGGAGGAGGATCGCGGCCCGGCCTATGCCCAATTCCTCAAGCAGGCGCTGAACGAGCCGTCGATTGTCGGCGTGCACTGGTTCCAGTACCTCGATCAACCGGTCACCGGCCGTCTGCTGGACGGCGAGAACGGCCATTTCGGCCTGGTGGGCATCACCGATGTGCCATTCCAGGGTTTTGTCGACAGCGTGCGCAAGAGCAACCTGCAGGCCCTTGAGCAGTTGGGCAAGGAAGCCGGGAAGGCCAAGGCAGAGGCCGACAAGACCGCTGATCATGCCGATGGTGGCAAGCCGGGCCATGATGGCAAGGGCGCAGGGCAGGGCGGTGGCCATGCGGGTGGTCATTCGGCGAATGGCCATTGATCGCTGAGCCAGGCCTTTAGGGTACGGCTTCCCTCGTGCGGGCCGGTCCGCCTCTGCAGTCACTCGTAGGGGCTGGCCGGCCCGCGCTGTGTTCAATGTCCGTCGATTTTCTGAACAATTCTTCCGGTGGATCGCCACCGAGCTCGCTTCTGTTCCCAAAACCCTCAAGGGCTGGAACAATGCGCACCACTTTGTAGAGCATGGTCTGGGGGAGTCACGGGTGCAGATTCAGGGTCATTACGAGCTTAAATTCGAGGCGGTGCGCGAAGCCTTCGCGGCACTCTTCGAGGATCCCCAGGAGCGCGGCGCGGCGTTGTGCATTCAGATCGGCGGGGAAACCGTGCTCGACCTCTGGGCCGGCACCGCCGACAAGGACGGCAGCGAGGCCTGGCACAGCGATACCATCGCCAACCTGTTTTCCTGCACCAAGACCTTTACCGCGGTCACCGCCCTGCAACTGGTGGCCGAAGGCAAGTTGCAACTGGACGCGCCAGTTGCCCGGTATTGGCCTGAGTTCGCCGCGGCCGGCAAGGAAGCGATCACCCTGCGGCAGTTGCTCTGCCATCAGGCCGGGCTGCCGGCCTTGCGTGAGCTGTTGGCGCCGGAAGCGCTCTACGACTGGCAAACCATGGTCGATGCCCTCGCGGCGGAGGCTCCTTGGTGGACTCCGGGTGAAGGTCATGGTTATGCGGCCATTACCTACGGCTGGCTGGTGGGTGAGCTGCTGCGGCGGGCTGACGGGCGTGGTCCCGGCGAGTCCATCGTGGCACGGGTCGCCAGGCCGCTGGGGCTGGACTTCCATGTCGGCCTGGCGGACGAGGAGTTTTACCGCGTGGCGCATATCGCCCGGGGCAAGGGCAACGTCGGCGACGCGGCCGCGCAGCGCCTGCTGCAAGTGACCATGCGCGAACCCACGGCCATGACCACACGGGCGTTCACCAACCCGCCGTCGATCATGACCAGTACCAACAAGCCGGAATGGCGGCGCATGCAACAGCCAGCGGCCAATGGCCATGGCAATGCCCGCAGCCTGGCCGGGTTCTACAGCGGCCTGCTCGATGGCAGCCTGCTGGAAGCGGACATGCTCGAAGAGCTGACGCGCGAACACAGCGTCGGCATGGACAAGACCCTGTTGACCCAGACCCGTTTCGGCCTGGGTTGCATGCTTGACCAGCCGCAGGTGGCCAACGCGACCTTCGGTCTCGGCCCACGCGCCTTCGGCCATCCGGGAGCGGGTGGCTCCATCGGTTTTGCCGATCCTGAGTACGATGTGGCCTTCGGTTTTGTCACCAATACCCTGGGGCCGTACGTGCTGATGGATCCAAGAGCGCAGAAGTTGGTGAGGGTTCTGTCGGATTGTCTGTAAAAAAGTTGCTGTCAGGATTTTTTTTGCCTAAACATGAGTAAAGGCATCAGAAAGGAACCCTGTGGCTTTTATACTTTCAAAGCGTCTGTTTGTACGGTTCGTAGAGACCGTAATTTTTGATCTCATTTTGTGGATATCCCATGTCGTCGAACAAGTCTTTAGCCTTGGCTCTTTGCCTCACTGTCACCGGTTGTGCACAAACTCCACAAAATGACGCAGAAGGTGGGCATTGGTGGTCCTTCGGTTCCGATAAGGCCGCCAGCAAGGAAGCGGTGCAACCGGCAGCAAAAGCAGCTGCCAACGAGGTTTCCGCGGCCAAGTCCGCCGCCACATCCACCGCCAAGTCCGCGACCGCTCCTGCAGCGGCCAAGGTCGAAAACGCAACCGCGACCGCTTCCGCCGCTGCTCCGGCCGCCAAGGCCGAGACCACCAACTGGTGGTGGCCGTTCCCTTCCAAGGACACGAGCAAAGACGCAGTCAAAGAGCCAGTAGCCGACGCCAAGGCCAAGGCGGATGCCGTGACAGCGGCTCCGAAGGTCGCCAAGACCGAGACCGGCAACTGGTGGTGGCCTTTCAATCAGCAGCCCACGTCTCCGACCAAGGCAGATGTTAAAGACATCCCGATGCCGGATCCAAAAATCACCCAGGCCTGGCTGGACGACTACGAGCCGCGCCTGCGTGAAGCCATTAAGGACAGCCGCCTGCAACTGGAGCGTCGCGAGAACACCCTGGTGGTGACCGCCCCGGTCGACGGCTCGTTCAACCCGGATCGCCCGGCCATGTTGCTGCCGGTCACCCTGAGCCCGTTCACCCGCGTGGCCAAGGCCGTGGGTACCGACGCCAAGACTTCCGTGCTGGTACTGGGCCATGCCGACACCACCGGTGCCGCGGCGGTCAACCAGAAGCTGAGCCGTGACCGTGCGCAGTCCGTCGCCGCGATTTTCAGCCTCACTGGCCTGAAGCGCGATCGCCTGATGCTGCGTGGCATGGGTTCGGTGATGCCTCGTGCGGCCAACGACAGCGCCGAAGGGCGTGCGCTGAACCGTCGCGTGGAAATCATCGTCACCCAGCGCAGCACCATGCTGGCCCTGCTGAGCAAGTACAACCAGCCGACTCCATCCGAGGCTGAACTGGTTGCCGTGCAGGATGTGAAACCAGTCGTTCCTGCTGCTTCCTCGAAGAAAGCCGTCGCCGCGAAGAAAGCCGCTCCGGCGAAAAAAGCCCCAGCCAAGAAGCCTGTAGCGAAGAAAGAAACCGCCAAGAAAACCACCACTGCCAAGGCTCCAGCCAAGGCAGCGACCGAACAGGCGAAGAACTGATTCATCAGGCATCGGGCAAAAGGAACCTGCAATGACCCAGGGACTGGCGGACATGCGCCGCGACTACACCCGTGACGGACTGACCGAAGCCCAGGCTCCGGTCGAGCCCTTCACGCTGTTTCACCGGTGGTTCGCGGAGGCGGTGAAAACCGAGCAGCCGCCGGTCGAGGCCAATGCGATGACCCTGGCAACCGTTGACGAAGAGGGGCGCCCCCATTGCCGCATCCTGCTGCTCAAGGGGCTGGATGCGCAGGGGTTCACCTTTTTCACCAACTACGACAGCGCCAAGGGGCAGCAACTGGCCGCACGGCCTTTTGCCGCCATGACCTTCTTCTGGCCAGCCCTGGAGCGTCAGGTGCGTATAGAAGGGCGGGTGGTCAAGGTCACCGCCGAGGAGTCCGATGCCTACTTCCAGGTCCGCCCGCTGGGCAGCCGCCTGGGTGCCTGGGCATCGCCGCAGAGCCAGGTGATCGCCGATCGCCAGGAGCTGGAAGCCTTGCTCAAGAACACCGAGGAGCGCTTCAGCGATACCCAGCCCCATTGCCCCGAGCACTGGGGTGGTTATCGCCTGTTACCGGAGCGCATCGAGTTCTGGCAAGGGCGCGCCAGCCGTTTGCACGATCGTTTGAACTACCGCCTGCAAGGTGCCGACTGGGTGCGTGAGCGCCTGGCCCCCTGAACCAGGAATCAGGTCATTCGCCGGGATAACCGGCCGCGGCGGCTTCAAGCCACTGTGGCAGGTCCCGGCGTTTTACTTTCTGGCGATGGGCATTCGCCAGTTGTTGCAGCATGAAGGATTTCTTCTTCTCGTCCCCGCCGGCCAGCGACAGCGCCAGGTCCCGGTCCATCCAGCGCTTGATCCGTACATACAGCCACCAATGGAAGTACAGGCCGGCAACGGTGGTCACGACGATGATGAAGTAATCCATGGAAAATCCTTTGGCCGGTGGCGCAACTCGGGAAATAAGCGCTACCGTGTGAAGAGTTTTTTATATTCAAGCAGTCTGTACTGCTGCTGAATGGAACACATTTTATCCGGGCGACGCCGTGACAGGCGTCAAGCTGCGGAGTTTAATGATTATCTGTCCTTTGGAGTTGATCCTATGCGTAAGTCTGTTTTGCTGGTTGCTTCCTTTTCCACGATGGCCATGTTGCTCACCGGTTGCCAATCCAATCTGTCCGGTGACTCTTACTCCCGTGACGAGGCGCGTCGCGTACAGACCGTTCGCATGGGCACCATCGAATCCCTGCGCCCGGTGAAAATCGAAGGCACCAAGACCCCGATCGGCGGCCTCGCCGGCGCAGCGGTCGGCGGCGTTGGCGGTAGCGCCATCGGCGGCGGCAAAGGCAGCATCGTGGCGGCGGTCATCGGTGCGGTGGCGGGCGGCCTGATCGGTTCCGCCACCGAGGAAGGCCTGACCCGTACCCAGGGCGTGGAAATCACCGTGCGTGAAGACGACGGCAGCATGCGTGCCTATGTACAACAAGTTGAACAAAACGAAGTGTTCCGCGTTGGCGAGCGCGTACGCATCATGAGCGTCAACGGCACCAGCCGTGTCGCCCACTAAGCGTTAACCGCGACAAAACAAAACCCCGGCCAGGCAACTGGTCGGGGTTTTGTGTTTTCAGCCCTGGCAACGCCGGCGGTTATGCCGGCAGTTGTGGGTTCTTGCGGCTGGCCGCGGCCGTCACCGCGTAGCCGATCAGGGCGGCGAAGAGCGAGCCGGTGAGGATGCCCATGCGGTCCATGCCGGCGTATTCGCTGCTGCCGGGCACAAAGGCCAGGGAACCCACGAACAGACTCATGGTGAAGCCGATCCCGCAGAGGATCGCCACGCCCAGCACCTGGCCCCAGTTGGCGCCGGCGGGGAGGGCGGCCAGCCCCATCTTCACCGCCAGCCAGGTCAGGCCGAATACGCCGACGGTCTTGCCCAGCAGCAGGCCGATGGCGATGCCCATGGGCACATAGTGGGTGAAGCTTTCCACGGTGATGCCCTGCAGCGACAGGCCGGCATTGGCGAAGGCGAACAGCGGCAGGATGCCGTAGGCGACCCACGGATGCAGCGCATGTTCCAGGCTCAGCAGCGGCGAAGGCTCGGCATTGCGGGTGCGCAGCGGGATACAGAACGCCAGGGTCACGCCGGCCAGGGTCGCGTGGACGCCACTCTTGAGCACGCAGACCCAGAGGATCAGGCCGATGATCATATACGGCCCGAGCTTGACCACCCCCAGGCGGTTCATCGCCACCAGCGCCGCGAGGCAGGCAGCCGCGAGTACCAGCGACAGGGTCGACAGGGCGCCGGAGTAGAAAATCGCGATGACGATGATGGCCCCCAGGTCGTCGATGATCGCCAGCGTCATCAGGAACAGCTTCAGCGACACCGGAACCTGCTTGCCCAGCAGGGCTAGCACTCCGAGGGCGAAGGCGATGTCGGTGGCCATGGGGATCGCCCAGCCGCTGAGCGCCGGCGGGTTGTCCTTGTTGAGGAACCAGTAGATCAGCGCCGGCACCACCATGCCGCCGATGGCGGCGGCGCCCGGCAGGACGATCTGCGAAGGCTTGGACAGGTGGCCGTCGAGGAGCTCGCGCTTGACCTCCAGGCCGATCAGCAGGAAGAACATGGCCATCAGGCCGTCGTTGATCCACAGCAGCAGCGGCTTGGCGATTTTCAGGGCGCCGATCTGGGCGACCACGGGAGTGTCCAGCAGGCCGTTGTACAGCCAGGACAGCGGTGAGTTGTTGATGATCAGGGCAAGCACGGCAGCGGCAATCAATAACAGACCGCTGGCAGCTTCCAACTGAAAGAAACGCGTGAAAGTGCTACGCAGAGGCAAGGTCGCTCTCCATCAGAAAACTAAAAAGGTGGCACACCCTAACCCGTACTGTTAGTTGTTAAAACAAAAGTTATATTCTTTTTTGTTATATGTAGCAGGGCAGCGGCCTGCTGGAAAACCAGCCTAGCAGTTGTGTATCCAATTGATTCAAAACTGTACCTGTGAGCGACCGGGGATGTTTCCTAACATGTCCGGCCCCAGCCCGACGGGCCGGGGACTTTTGCCTGTTGCAACGCCTGATTTTCCTTGTGCCTGGATCGCCTATGCTGGGTGCACTTCATCTTTCTGCGTCCTGTGTGGCGTTCGAGCCAACGAGAAAACACCATGAGCGACAACCGTCAGTGGGCCCGCGAGGCCATCCGGATCATCGAAGCCGACTTCCAGCGCAGCGCCGACACCCACCTGATCCCCTTGCCCCTGCCGGGCCTGCCGGGCATCGAGCTGTATTTCAAGGACGAGTCCAGCCATCCCACCGGCAGCCTCAAGCATCGCCTGGCGCGTTCGTTGTTCCTCTATGCGTTGTGTAACGGCTGGCTCAAGCCCGGGGCGCCGGTGATCGAGGCGTCCAGTGGTTCGACGGCGATTTCCGAGGCCTATTTCGCGCGCCTGCTGGGTTTGCCGTTCATTGCGGTGATGCCGGCCACCACGTCCCAGGAAAAGATCGCGCAGATCGCCTTCTACGGCGGCAAGAGCCACCTGGTGCAGGACCCGACGCAGATTTACGCCGAGTCGGAGCGCCTGGCCCGGGAGGGCTGCGGGCATTTCATGGACCAGTTCACCTACGCTGAGCGCGCTACCGACTGGCGGGCGAACAACAACATCGCCGAGTCGATCTTCCAGCAGCTGCGCTTCGAGCGTTACCCGGAGCCCAAATGGCTGATCTCCAGCCCGGGTACCGGCGGCACCACCGCTACCCTGGGGCGTTATGTGCGGTATCGCCAGCATTGCACCCGGGTACTCTGCGCCGACGCCGAGCGTTCGGTGTTCTTCGATTACTACCAGAGCGGTGATGCCAGCCTGCGCCTGGATTGCGGTTCGCGCATCGAAGGGATCGGCCGGCCACGGGTCGAGGCGTCGTTCCTGCCCAAGGTGATCGATGCCATGGTCAAGGTGCCGGATGCCCTGTCGCTGGCGGCCATGCATTACCTGGCGCAGCGCCTGGGGCGGCGGGTGGGCGGTTCCAGCGGTACCAATCTGATCGGCGCGCTGATGGCGGCGCAGCAGATGAAACAGGCCGGGGAGAGTGGCTCGATCGTCGCCATCCTGTGTGACGGTGGCGAGCGTTATGCGACCACCTATTACGATCAGGACTGGCTGGCCGCTCAGGGCTACGAATTGAGTGAGTTGATCGAGAGCGTGGCGGCGAGTGTGGAACGTGGCGAGGCGTTGCCGGCCAGCGTATTGCGCGCCGGCATCTGAGGTCGCAAGCCCGCCCTTGCAGGAGCGAGCTTGCTCGCGAAAAACGTCAAGACAACGCAGTGTTTCAGACGCTCCGCGTTATCGTTGGCCTCCATCGCGAGCAAGCTGGCTCCTACAGGGGGGGGCTACCCCTGGAGGTTTTTTACGCCTCGATCCCGAGGATATTGCGCGCCACCGCTTCGGCGATGCGGATCCCGTCGACACCGGCCGACAGAATGCCGCCGGCATAACCGGCGCCTTCACCGGCCGGGTACAGGCCTTTCACGTTCAGGCTCTGCATCGATTCGTCGCGGGTAAGGCGCAGCGGCGACGAGGTGCGGGTCTCGATCCCGGTCAGCACCGCATCGTGCAGGGAGTAACCCTTGATCTGCCGCTCGAAGGCCGGCAGCGCTTCGCGGATCGCCTCGATGGCGAAGTCCGGTAGGGCCAGGGCCAGGTCACCCAGGGCGACGCCCGGCTTGTAGGATGGCTCGACGCTGCCCAGGGCGGTGGACGGCTTGCCGGCAATGAAGTCGCCGACCAGTTGCGCCGGGGCTTCGTAGTTGCTGCCACCGAGCACGAAGGCGTGGGATTCCAGGCGTTCCTGCAATTCGATACCGGCCAACGGGCCGCCCGGGTAATCCACTTCCGGGGTGATGCCGACCACGATGCCGGAGTTGGCGTTGCGCTCGTTACGTGAGTACTGGCTCATGCCGTTGGTGACCACGCGGTTCGGCTCGGAGGTCGCCGCCACCACGGTGCCGCCCGGGCACATGCAGAAGCTGTAGACCGAACGGCCGTTCTTCGCGTGGTGCACCAGCTTGTAGTCGGCGGCGCCGAGCTTCGGGTGACCGGCGTACTTGCCCAGGCGCGCGCTGTCGATCAGCGACTGCGGGTGTTCGATGCGGAAACCCACGGAGAACGGCTTGGCCTCCATGTACACGCCACGGCCGTGGAGCATGCGGAAGGTGTCGCGGGCGCTGTGGCCGAGGGCCAGGATCACGTGTTTCGAGTGAATCTGTTCGCCGCTGTTGAGCTCGACGCCGACCAGCTGGCCGTCTTCGATCAGTACGTCGGTCACTCGTTGCTCGAAGCGCACTTCACCGCCCAGGGCGATGATCTGCTGGCGCATATTCTCGACCACGCCGGTCAGGCGGAAGGTGCCGATATGCGGCTTGCTGACGTAGAGGATCTCTTCCGGCGCGCCGGCCTTGACGAACTCGTGGAGGACCTTGCGGCCGTGGTGTTTCGGGTCCTTGATCTGGCTGTACAGCTTGCCGTCGGAGAAGGTCCCCGCGCCGCCTTCGCCGAATTGCACGTTGGATTCCGGGTTGAGCACGCTTTTGCGCCACAGGCCCCAGGTGTCCTTGGTGCGCTGGCGCACTTCCTTGCCGCGCTCGAGGATGATCGGCTTGAAACCCATCTGCGCCAGCAGCAGGCCTGCGAAAATCCCGCAGGGGCCGAAACCCACCACGATCGGGCGCTGTTCCAGGTCGGCGGGCGCCTGGCCGACGACTTTATAGCTGACATCCGGCGCCGGGTTGACGTTACGGTCGTCGGCGAACTTGTGCAGCAGCCTGGCCTCGTCGCGCACGTTCAGATCGAGGGTGTAGATGAAGCACAGCTCGGACGACTTCTTGCGCGCGTCGTAGCTGCGCTTGAACAGGGTGAAGTCGAGCAGGTCCTCGCTGGCGATGCCCAGGCGCTGCAGGATGGCAGGGCGCAGGTCTTCATCGGGATGGTCGATCGGCAGCTTGAGTTCGGTGATTCGTAACATGACAGGGTCCGGTTCGCGGGACGCACCAATGCGTCAGGGCGGTTTTACAAACCGGCGATTATAAGCCGCAAAGCCCGGACCCCGTGAGGTTAAAACGGTTGCCCGTCGCCTCAGTCGCTGCGCGAGCCGCCGAAATAGGCGCAACCGCGCTGGACCTGGCCATCGACCCGCAGTTCCGCCGTCAGGTGCTGCACGCTGCCGGTCTTGCTGTCCACGCAGCGCTGCGGCGCGACCCAGAGTTCGACGTGGCGGTTGTTGGCTTCGCTGCTGAGGTTGAAACGGCCGTCGCCCAGTTGCTCTTCCAGGTAGGGCAACGCCAGCGCCGGCTGGCCGGCGCGTTCGATGCGCATGCCCTTGGCGCTGACGTCGACGTTCCAGTCCGGGGCCTTGCCACTGGCCCGCAGGATCAGGCGCGGGAAGTCGGGATCGCTGCAGGCGTCGTTCGAGCGTTCGACGCGGTACAGCTGGCTCAGCGCCACTTCACTGTCGGCGCCGCCGGACTTGCTCGGGGAGAAATGCCCGCGCAGGTCGGCGAACAGCGTGCCCTGCTGGTCGGCCAGGCTGGCGGCTTCCTGGAGGATGCTGGTACCGCCGTTGTCCTTGACCACATAACGCTGCTCGCCGACGCAGGGCTTGAACAGCAACTGGCCGTCGGCGGCGGTCAGCGTGCCCTGCATGCGGGTCTGGCCGGCCTGGGACTGCGTCCGGGACTGGCCATCGAACACCGACAGCATCTGGCAACCGGCAAACAGGGGGAGCAGGGCAATACAAACAAGGGAACGGGCGGCACGCATCGTCGGGTCTCCAATCAAGTGCCGCCACGTTACGCAGCCTGACCGTTCATCACAACCCTGGATCCACTCATGTCTCTGTAGGAGCCAGGCTTGTCGGCGATCCAGGCGCTGCGGTATGCCGGGTGCAGCGTTATCGCGAGCAAGCTGCGCTCCTGCAGAGGCGTGGGTCAGCCGACGATATAGGTCTGGCCAGTCTGCAGGCCTTCCACGCTCTTGGCGTAGGCCAGCGCCACATCGGCGCCGGGAACCGGTTTGTAGCCACGGAAATACGGGGCGTAGCTGTCCATGGCTTCTTCCAGCACGGTCGGGCTCACCGAGTTCACCCGCAGGCCGCGTGGCAGTTCGATAGCGGCGGCGCGGACGAAGCCGTCGATGGCGCCGTTGACCAGGGCCGCCGAGGCGCCGCTACGGATCGGGTCGCGGTTGAGGATGCCGGAGGTGAAGGTGAACGAGGCGCCATCGTTGGCGAACTCGCGGCCGATCAGCAGCAGGTTGACCTGGCCCATCAGCTTGTCCTGCAGGCCCAGGGCGAAGTGCTGGGCGCTCATCTCGCCCAGCGGCGCGAAGGTGACATTGCCCGCGGCGCAGATCAGCGCGTCGAATGTGCCGGTTTGCTCGAAGAGTGCGCGGATCGAGGTGCTGTCGCTGATATCCACCTGGAAATCACCGCTGGTGCGGCCGATGCGGATGACTTCATGACGTTGCGACAGCTCTTTGTCGACGGCCGAACCAATGGTGCCGTTGGCGCCGATCAGAAGAATTTTCATGGGGTTGTTCCTCGCGTGGGTTGAACGAGGTTGCAGTCTAGTGCTGGTTTTTCCTGTTGATTAGCGCGCTAATAGGCAATCTTTGGTTTTCAAATGGAAACAATCCATGAGCGAGATGGATGACCTGGCGGCGTTCGCCGTACTGATCGAGGCAGGCAGTTTTACCCTGGCCGCCCAGCAACTGGGGTGCAGCAAGGGGCAATTGTCCAAGCGCATCAGCGCCCTGGAGACGCAGTTCGCGGTGGTGCTGTTGCAGCGCACCACACGGCGCTTGAGCCTGACCGCGGCGGGCGCCGCCTTGTTGCCCCAGGCCCAGGCGCTGCTGGTTCAGGTCGAGCGGGCGCGCCAGGCGCTGGCGCGGCTCAAGGACGACATGGCCGGGCCGGTGCGGCTGACGGTGCCGGTGTCCCTGGGCGAGACCTTCTTCGAAGGCCTGCTGCTGGAGTTTTCCCGGCAGTACCCCGAGGTGCAGATCGAGCTGGAGCTGAACAACAACTACCGCGATCTGTCCCGGGACGGTTTCGACCTGGCGATCCGTTCGGAAGTGGCCAATGACCAACGACTGGTGGCCAGGCCGCTGCTGGCCTGGCACGAGATGACCTGTGCCAGCCCGGTTTACCTGGAACAGTATGGCGAGCCACAGGCGCCCAGGGACCTGGCCGAGCATCGCTGCCTGCTCAACAGCCATTACAGCGGCCGTGAGGAGTGGCTCTATCACCAGCAACACGAACTGTTTCGGGTACGGGTTTCGGGACCTTTCGCCAGCAATCACTACAACCTGCTGAAAAAGGCCGCGCTGGTGGGGGCGGGGATCGCCCGGCTACCGTCCTACCTGCTGCAGGCGGAACTGGCCGACGGGCGTTTGCGCGGGCTGCTGCGCGACTACCAGACCCGCAGCATGCCGATGTACCTGGTGCATCCGTATCAGGGCGGGTTGCCCAGGCGCACCCAGGTTCTGGCCGATTACCTGATCGGCTGGTTCAAGCGCAGCGGCGAAGCGCTGGATCGCCTGTAACCGTCAACCTCCACGCCACACTGCTTCTGTAGGAGCGAAGCTTGCTCGCGATGGCGCCGCCGCGGACTGTCTGAAAAACCGCGTTATCGTTCATCGCGCGCAAGCTTGAGCTGGTCAAGTAATCCTGGACACCGTTTACGGTGCTTATGCCGCTTTTTGCTCCATAGCTATTGGCG